>NZ_JBQYFW010000036.1:0-63487 GCF_056313565.1 Pseudomonas sp. 3B-A001-10F | reverse complement strand
GTGTGACAGTCAACATTTTCGTTACTGATGAACCGCTATCGCGAGCAGGCTCACTCCTACAAGGTTCGGCGGTGGTTTTGGAGACTTGTCTGTAGTTGAAGGCGCCGCTTTTTGCAGGGTTTTTCGTCAATGAAAGTAGGGCAAATCTGATTTTCCCGTCACCCATTCATCACCCCTTGCCCCTCATGCAGAATCGCCCGCCCTTCATTCTGCAGAGAGACATCGGATGTTCGCGCCTGCCAATCAACCGCGTTTCACGTTGACCCTCGAAGGCGCCCAACATGACCTCAAGGTCCTTGAGTTCACGGGCAAGGAAGCCATCAGCCAACCCTTTCGCTTCGAGCTGGAACTGGTCAGTGAACGGCCCGACCTGGACCTCGAAAGCCTGTTGCACTGTCAGGCGTTTCTGAGCCTGGATGCTCAGGGTTCCGGTATTCACGGTCAGATTTATCAGGTCGGGCAGGGCGATTCCGGGAAACGTCTGACGCGTTATCACTTAAGCCTCGTCCCGCGTTTGACCTACCTCGGCCAGCGGATCAATCAACGGATCTTCCAGCATCTGACGGTGCCGCAAATTGTCGCGCGAGTGCTCAAGGATCATTCGATCCTGCGTGATGCTTTTGAATTTCGCCTCGGCAGCGATTACCCGGTGCGTGAGTATTGCGTGCAGTACGCCGAGAGTGACCTGGCCTTTATCCAGCGCCTGTGTGCCGAGGTCGGCATTCATTACCATTTTCAACACAGTCCCCCAGGTCACCTGTTGGTTTTTGGCGATGACCAGACTGTGTTCCCGCGTCTCGCCGAGCCAACGGTTTATCTGCCGGGCAGTGGCATGTCCGCTGGCGCGCGGGCGATTCAGCGCTTTAACGTTCGCGTCGAAACCCGTACCAGCGTGGTCACCCGGCGCGACTACAACTTCGAAAAGCCGCGGCTGCAGTTGCAAAGCCGTGTCGACGGCGAGCAGCGCCCGGTGCTGGAGGACTATCACTTCCCCGGTCAATTCAATGATCGGGAAACCGGCAAGCACCTGGCCCAGCGGGCACTTGAGCGACATGTCGCCGATTACCGTCAGGCTGAGGGCGTCAGCGACGAATCCGCATTGGTTTGCGGACATTTCCTGCAACTGAGCGAGCATCCGCGCCACGACTGGAATGACCTCTGGTTGCTGACCGCCATCGAGCATCATGGCCGCCAGCCGCAGGTGCTGGAGGAATCGGTGACCAGCGATGGCGAGGGATTTCAGGGTTACCGTAATAGCTTTGTCGCCACACCGTGGGACGTGTTCTTCCGCCCGGCGCTGGGGCCGGAAAAACCACGCATGCTCGGCTATCAACCGGCGGTCGTGACCGGGCCGAAAGACACGGAAATCCACTGCGACGAGTACGGCCGGGTCAAGGTGCAACTGGCCTGGGATCGCGACGGCGAATTGAACGAGCATTCCAGTTGCTGGCTGCGCGTTGCTACTAATTGGGCGCACGACCTTTACGGCAGTGTGCTGATTCCGCGAGTCGGCATGGAAGTGCTGGTCGGCTTCATCGATGCCGACGCCGACAAGCCTTTGGTCGTGGGCTGCCTGCCCAACGCCGCGACGCCGATTCCGCTGGACCTGCCGGCGGACAAGACTCGTAGCATTTTTCGTAGTCAGAGCAGCCCCGGCGGTGGCGGCTACAACGAACTGCGCATTGAGGATAAGAAAGGCGCTGAGGAAATCTATCTGCGCGCCCAGCGTAACTGGACGCAGCATGTGTTGAACGATCAACAGGTGCAGGTCGATAACCAGCGCAGCATCGTCGTCACCGGCACCGCCCGCCACGAGTTGAAGGCTGATGAGCAGCGCATCACCCACGGGCAGCGCCAGACCGAAGTGAAGCAGGACGATCATCTGAGCGTGACCGGCGACCGTCATGTTCGCGTGAGTAATCAGGCGATCAGCGCCAGTGGGCAATTCCACGTCAGCGCCGGTCAGCAAGTGGTGATCGACGGTGGCGCGAGTGCGACGATTCAGGCCGGTGGGCAGTGGATCAACATCGGCCCCGGCGGCATTTTCAGCAGCGTGCCGATTGTAGTGGGTGGTGCGCCGATGGCGGCGATGAGTGCCGCGCCGGTTGTACCGGGATTGCCGGAGAAACTCGCCGCCGCGCCGGCTGCCATGCTGACTGCTGCACAAATCATGAGCTTCAAGGGGGACGCGCCATTCTGCGAAGAGTGTGAACGTTGCAAGGACGGTCTCTGTGCAGCCTGATTTTCTATTGCCTGCCGATTGGTTGGCGCGGGAGCCGTTGAAAGCGTCCGAGCAATTATTCGCGGTGTTCAGCAATGCCAGCGAGGCAAAGCCGCTTGAGGCTTGGCCAGAAGCGGCCAGTGCGATCTGGGCCGAGACGATCTATGCCGAGTGGGATGCGGTGATGCCTCACGTGGGAGTTTTCGCCGCCGACAGTAAGTTTCTGCATTGGGTCGCCACTACCGAGTCGCTGGATTGGGGTTGGCTGGCGGTGTCTTCGGCGAGTCTTGAAGAGGTGGTGGCGCATTTTCGCAGCCTCACCCAAGTGCTGATGCCGGGCGGCAAAACGGTGTTTTTTCGTTTCTGGGACGGGCGGTTTCTGTTGCCGATTCTTCAGGCCGATGAGGTGGATGCGGCGCAACTGTTTCCGCTGATCGGGCGTTGTTTGATCAATGGTCAGGCGCTGGAAATTGGTGGCAGGGCGCAGGTTTCGGGGCGGATATTTCCTTGGTGGCAGGTGCCGGAATCGGTGCTGGCGCAGCAGGGTAATGACGTTCGAACGGCCAATGCGTTGCAGTGGTTGAGCGAAGAACATCCGACCCTTTTCGAGACCTTTCCCGAGGTGGTTTTGCGTTGCAAGGTCAGGTGGTTTTTTCAGGTTTCAATGTCGGAAGAATCGTCGCAATCGGCGTTGCTGGCGTTTTTGCTGGCAGAGTCAGAGTGAGTTTTCGGGGCGAAGGTCTCAGACGATTCCTTCGAGTTGCGGCGGTTTTCATGAACTGGTGGGCGGTGGGTTGCAGGGATAGTCTTTTCGTTGTCACTGCGAGAGTGGTGGCAGGGTGTAGGAGCCCTCTACCTATGGTGCATCAGCGCTGTTGTTTGAATTGCGGCACGTAACTTGTGTGAGCAATGTCGTCAGCGGCGGCTGTGTGCGGGACACGCTTCGGCGTGGCCGAATTCCATGGGTCGGTTTCCTACTCCCGTGCACGGCTGCCACCCAATCCCGTAGGAAGGAATGCGGCAGTTCACTTACACTCTATGGAAGATAGAAATGACGACAATACGAACGGCTCCACCCTACGAAAAGATCATCCCCCATCCCGACAACCGCTTCATGGCCCTGACCGGCAATTGCAGCGACATGCCGACGCTGTTCATCGACACCCACGTGCCCCTCGACATCCTCATGGACGCCGCCAACCATCGTCTGCGCGCCGTGATCCAGGTGCTGGAAAACATGTGCATGCGCGGCTCGGTCGAATGCGACTCCGTCATCCTCAGCGACTTCGCCCAGCTCTGCGTGATTCCTTTGCGCGACGGCTGTGATGTGCTGGATGTCATCGGCAGGCGCCTGCGCGGCATGCCCGCCTGAAAAAGGTCAAAAGATCGCAGCCTGCGGCAGCTCCTACACGAGATTGGTGCTCACCCTGTTGGAGCTGCCGAAGGCTGCGATCCTTTGACTTTGATGGATGGAATGTACGCATCCTGCGTTTTGATAAAGCGGCTGAACGCCTCGGAGTTGTAGACCTTCAGGCACGCAAGGAACACTACTTTTTCATTCGAGTATTTGCTGTTTGAAGGTGTCTCTTCGTAAGCCGTTAATACGTAGTTTCGGGTTTCTTTATAGGGGTCGTGCAGCACCTGCAGTGTGTCTTCATTTTGCAGGATGGAATGCATGCCTTTGCCCATGAACGAATAGGCATTGGCGGACAATGCGATGTCTTTTTCCAGCGCGGAGTGTTCGTTGAATGGCTTCAGAATGCAGTGGCTCAGGCCGTAGTTCTTTAGTGTCTCGCGTGCCTGTTCAATGTGAGTTTCGTCGGCAAGGGCGAGGTATGGGCTAAGCAGGCTGAATAAGCAGATGATCAGATATCGCATGAGTTTTTGACTTCCTGTCGTTCATGGCTAGCCAGTTTAACGCCATAAAAGCAAAGCCCCTCACCCTAACCCTCTCCCAGAGGGAGAGGGGACTGACCGAGTTGTCTGGGTGATGTACGCCGACCTTCGACTTCAGCGGTGAACTTCGCTTGGCCAAGCCTGGAGGGTGGTGTTCTTTCGGGGGACTGACCGAGTCGTCTGGGTGATGTACGCCGACCTGCGACTTCCGCGGTGAACTTCGCTTGGCCAAGCTTCGGGGGACTGACCGAGTTGTCTGGGTGATGTACGCCGACTTGCGACTTCAGCGATGAACTTCGCTTGGCCGAGCCTGGATGGAGGTGTTGTTTCGGGGGACTGACCGAGTTGTCTGGGCGGTTTACGCCGACTTGCGACTTCTGCACTGATCTTCGCTTGGACAAACCTGAGATCACGCTGATCTTTCAGGTCGACATAAGCCGCAAGATCACCACCGTCAGTCCCCTCTCCCTCCGGGAGAGGGTTAGGGTGAGGGCAGGCTTTTGTCCGCTCGGCTGCGAACCCCTGACTTGCCACGCGGTAAAAGGTAAACTTTGCGCCCTTCGCAGGAGCAGCCATGAATTATCGTCACGCCTTCCATGCCGGCAATCACGCCGATGTGTTCAAACATCTGACCTTGACCCGCCTCATCGCCTTGATGTCGCGCAAGGAGCAGCCGTTTGCCTATCTCGACACGCACGCCGGTATCGGTCTGTATGACTTGCAGGGCGATCAGGCCAATCGCACCGGCGAATACCTAGAAGGCATCGCGCGCTTATGGGATCAACCGGATCTGCCGGCGCTGACCGCCGACTACATGAAGGTGCTGCATGATATGAACCCGGACGGCCAGTTGCGCTATTACCCGGGTTCGCCGGAGCTGGCGCGGCGCCTGACCCGCCCGCAGGACCGGGTGATGCTCAACGAGAAGCACCCGGAAGACGGCGTGCTGCTCAAGGACAACATGGCCGGCGATCGTCGGGTCAAGGTTCATCTCGGCGAAGGCTGGCACGTCGCTCGTGCGATGTTGCCGGTGCAGGAAAAGCGCGCGGTGATGCTGATTGACCCGCCGTTCGAACAGCTCGACGAGATGCAACGTTGCGCGGCGTCGTTGAAAGAGGCGATTGGTCGTATGCGCCAAACCGTGGCGGCGATCTGGTATCCAGTGAAGGACCAGCGTGCGTTGCGCCGTTTCTATCAGGATCTGGCTGGCACCGGTGCGCCGAAGTTGCTGCGTGTGGAGCTGCTGGTGCATCCGCTGGATACGCCGAACAGCCTGAACGGTTCGGGCATGGCGATTGCCAATCCGCCGTGGGGGCTGGAGGAGGAATTACGTGAGCTGCTGCCGTGGTTGTCGAAGAAGCTGGGGCAGACTCAGGGTGGGTGGCAGATGGATTGGTTGATTGCCGAGAGCTGATCACTGACTGATCGTTCCCACGCTCCGCGTGGGAATGCAGCCCGGGACGCTCCGCGTCCCAACAGCGGACGCAGAGCGTCCATTGAGGCATTCCCACGCAGAGCGGGGGAACGATCGGCGGCGGGGTCAGTTACCCGCCAGGCTCGGTGGCATGCACACGCCGGTGCCGCCAATCCCGCAATAACCCTCAGGGTTCTTCGCCAGATACTGCTGGTGATACGCCTCGGCGAAGTACATGGTCGGCGCCTGTTCGATCTCGGTGCTGATTTCGCCCAGACCCGCCTTCGACAGTTCCGCCTGATACACAGCTTTGCTTTTCAGAGCCGCGTCCAGATGCTCAGGCGAGGTTGCGTAGATCACCGAGCGGTACTGCGTGCCGATGTCATTGCCTTGGCGCATGCCCTGCGTCGGGTTGTGCAGTTCCCAGAACATCGCCAGCAGCTCTTCGTAGCTGACCTTGGCCTTGTCATACACCACCAGCACCACTTCCGCGTGGCCGGTCAGGCCCGAGCAGACTTCTTCGTAAGTCGGATTCGGCGTGAAACCGCCGGCATAACCGACGACCGTGCTGACCACGCCTTCACGCTGCCAGAAGCGGCGCTCGGCGCCCCAGAAGCAGCCCAGACCGAAGATCGCAAAGTCGACGTCCTGGAAAAACGGGCCAAGCAGCGGGGTTTCTTCAAACACGAAGTGCTTTTCAGGCAGGGTCATCGCGGTTTCGCGGCCGGGCAGAGCTTGTTCTTTAGTCGGGAGCACGTTCTTGTTCACCAGAATTTCCGAGCGCAGAACCATGATCGTTCCTCTCAGTCAGGTTGGATGTGAAAAGTCAGACCGCCAGTGTGCCGAATGATGCCCGACTTCGCACTCTCCAAATGTGGGGGCGACGGTGCGACGATTCGACCTGCTCGCGAAAGCGGTGGGTCAGGCAATGTTGATGTCGACTGACACTCCGCTTTCGCGAGCAGGCTCGCTCCCACAGGGGAGTGTCTTCTAGAGGAACAGCTTGTGGTGATCAGAGGCAGAGCGGGCCGCGCGGGTAGCGCTTCAGCGCCTGGATCAGTTCGCCGCCGGGGATGGGCCGGTCAAACAGGTAACCCTGTCCGACATCGCAACGGTGGCGGCGCAGGAACGCCAGTTGTTCGGCGGTTTCGATGCCTTCGGCCACAACCTTGAGTTTCAGGTTGTGCGCCATGGCGATCACCGCCGAGGTGATTTCCATGTCGTCCTGGTTGTCGGGAATTTCGTGGATGAAGCTGCGATCAATCTTGATGATGTCGATCGGGAATTTCTTCAAATAACTCAGCGATGAATACCCGGTGCCGAAGTCGTCCATGGCTAGCGTCAACCCAAGGCGCTTGAGCTGGTCGAGTTGCAAGTGCGTGTCTTCGGTGGCTTCCAGCAGCAGGCCTTCGGTCAGCTCCAGTTCGAGCAGATTGGCCGGCAACGCTTCTTCCTTGAGGATGTTGGCGATCGAGGCCACCAGATCCGGGTCGGAGAACTGTTTCGGCGACAGGTTGATCGCCACTTGCAGATTGCCCATGCCGGCGGCTGTCAGTGCCTTGCTCATGCGGCAGGCCTGACGGGCGATCCACTTGCCGATCGGAATGATCAGGCCGGTTTCTTCGGCGACGCTGATGAACTGGTCCGGGCGAATCATGCCGCGTTCCGGGTGGTTCCAGCGCAGCAGCGCTTCCATGCCCAGCAGACGCCCGCTGCGCAGGCACAGCTTGGGCTGGTAGAACACGTCCAGCTCGTTCTGGGTCAGGGCGCGGCGCAGGTTGTTTTCGACGAACAGTTTGTAGCTGGCCTCGGCGTTCAGTGCTTCGGTGAAGACTTGCACCTGATGTTTACCGTTGGCCTTGGCTTTGTGCAGCGCCAGGCCGGCGTTACGCATCAGCGTTTGCGGATCGCGACCGTGTAGCGGCGCGCAGGCCAGGCCGACCGAACCGGTGACGCTGATCAACTGGTTGTCGACGAACATCGGCTTGTCGAGGGTCGCCAGCAATTGGTTGGCGATCTGCTGACCGGTCGCCAGGTCGGTGTCGTCGAGCAGCACGGCAAACTCGTTACTGGCGAACCGCGCGAGGCTGCCACTTGGGCTCAGGCTGTTGCGCAGACGCCGGGCCAGACTGATCAGCAGCTTGTCGCCGGTCTGGTGACCGAGGCTGTCGTTGATCCGCTTGAAATTGTCGATGTCGACCAACAACAGGCTGATCGGCGTGTCGCTGTCGCGGGCGAAGCGTTCGTCCAGATTGCGGATAAACGCCGGGCGGTTGCCGAGGTTGGTCAGGTTGTCGGTGTAGGCCAGTCGCTCGATGCGCTGCTGCGCCAGTTTGGTCTGGGTGATGTCTTCGTAGATGCCGATGTAATGCGTCAGCTCACGGTTGTCACCGTAGACTTTGGAGATCGACAGCTGACCCCAGTACGGTTCGAGGTTCTTGCGGCGGCTTTTGAATTCGCCCTGCCAGCTGTTGCTCTTGGCCAGCGCCGAGGGCGCGTCGAACAACAGTTCACTGAGGTTTTCCAACGCCGGCAGCTCGGACAGACGCTGGCCATGGACTTCTTCGGTGGTGTATTGGGTGATTGCGGTGAAACTGGGGTTGACGTACTCGACCACGCCGTCGCAATTGACCAGCAAAAACGCGTTGGCGCTTTGCTCGACTGCACGCTGGAACAGGTGCAGGGCGCTGGTGGCTGTGCGGCGGTTGTGGTTGTTGATGACTTGCGCGAACTGGTCAGCCAGCTCGCCGGCAAAGGCGATTTCATCGGACTGCCAGGCGCGGGTGACGCCGGTCTGTTCCAGGCACAGCACGCCGACCACTTGCCCGTCGACGCGAATACTGGCGTCGAGCATGGCGTTGACGTCGCGCGGGCGCAGGGCTTCGGCCATCTCCCGAGTACGCGGGTCGCGCATCGCGTTGTGCGCATCGATGGCGCGACTGCCGTGCAGGGCGTCCATGTAATCCGGGAAGCTACTGATGTCGATCACGTCCGGAAGGATGTATTCCTGGGTCGCGCGGTGGTACGCGGAGATCGGCACCAGATGCTGGCCTTCGAGGTTCCACAAGCTGGCGCAGTCGATTTCATAGATATCGCAGGCGCAGCGGGTGATCAGCTCGGCGGCTTCCTGCAACGAGTTGTGCGTGCTGTAGCGCTGGCGCGCGAGCAGCAGAATCAGGTCCTGCTGGGCGCGCACGCGTTCCAAGTGCTGCAGTTGTTCCTGCTGGGCGCGTTGATTGAGTTCAAGGGCGATTTGCAGGCGCGAATTCTGGGTTTCGAGGTCGACGCAGGGCACCTGCGGCACTTCGTCGAACACATCATCGACCGCCAATAGATAGCCGCGCAGCAGATGACGATTGTGCTGTTTATACGCTTCGCCCAATTCGAGGATGTTCAGCTTGCCTGCGGCGGTGTGCAGGGTATAGCGCACCAGATAATGCGGGCTGTCGCGCAGTTGCTGCTGGATCGCGTCGTGCAGTTGATAGCGCGCTTCGGGTTCCATCAGGCTGGCGTAGGGTGAACCGACCAGGGCGCAAAGCTCAACGGCTGGCTGGCCGAACTGGCGTTCACAGTTGGGATCGAGAAACAGCATCGCCCAGCTGGCTTCATTCAAGCGCTCGAAACGCAGCATGCCGAGCCGCGAGGGCACAGGCAACTGCGTCACTACCTCGGCCGCCATACGGCTGGCGGCATCGGGTTGGCTCTTCATGAAGGGAACTCGCTTGGAAATATGCTGAACGCGCCGGGCTCTCGCCCTCTTTACTGTTGCCTGCGGCAAGGTTGCATCATTGCGGCACTGACTGACAAGAGACATGAAGGCCAAGTGCTATAAGAATATGTCGGCTGCGTCGGGCATTTCTCCAGCACGTCGTTGAAAAGAGTAAAAGATCGCAGCCTTGGGCAGTGTCTACAGGGGAATGCGCCCTCTGTAGGCGCTGTCGAAGGCTGCGATCTTTAAGGCTTAGCGCAGCTTTATGGCGATCGACTGCAGCCGTTTTCCATCCCGATCATGGTAATTGACCATAAGCTGATCAGCCTCGACCACCAAGTGGGCGAAATTGTCTTCACTCACCACCGTGCTGGTCAGTTCATGCCGATAATCGCCCGCCGCCGTGCGCACCAGCGGCTGATCCAGGATGAACGTGGACGCTTTGGCATATGGCAGCAGTTTGCTGTTGCACAGCGGCGAGGACACCACCGTGTGGATTTCGAAGTCCGGGTCTTCGCTGTGTGTCAAACGAGCCGTCAGCGAGCCATGCACGTCCCCGGAAATGAACACGACATTCTTGATTCGCCGGGTGCGGATGGTTTCCAGCAGGCGCAGACGTTGTTCGGGAAAGGCTTTCCAGGCGTCATCGCCGTGGCGTTTGCGATCGGGATAGAACATCACGCTGGTGACCACGAACTTGACCCGCGCTGTGCTGTGGCTCAGCCATTTGAGCAGGGCCTGTTCCTGTGCCTCGTCGAGGATGCGTCGGTCATCGGCTGACAAGTTGCGGCGGGTGCGACTATCGGTGACAAACCATTCGATATCGCCGTCGCTGAATTGATACCAGTAATGCTCAAGTGTCGAGTGATCTATTTCACCGTTACTTGTCAGCGGATGTACCGGGCTATGACTGGCCTGATACAACTCATAGGCAGCCATTGCGTTACGGTACAAGTCGCCGTCGGACTTGCTGGCATTGGCAGGCCAGTTATCTTCGATTTCGTGATCATCGAGAATCATGTAAGTCGACGTGCCAGACATCAACCGTTGAATGTTGGGTTGGGAAAACGCGGCGCGGTACTTGTTGAGAATGTCTTTGTATTCGCGATCCGGTGCGACCAGGTTCAAGTCGTCCACATAAATTTGATCGCCTGTCATCAATACCGCGTTGATCGGAGGTTGTATGCCCTCGATGAGCTGATTGATGGATGCAAAGATCCGGTCACCCAGTTGCGGCAGGGAGGCGATGCCTGCGGTCATGCGCAAGTAGCGGCAGGAGCCGACGATGTAGGCTCTGGGGTGCAGGGCTTTGCTGGAGCGGGTGCGCAGGCGATAGATTTCCCGTGGCCATTGCAACGGCAACTCGGCAACGCTGTCTGGCGTATGTACCGGATTCATCGGGCTGAACCAACCGGTCTGATATTCATATTCGGTGTCGGCACTCAAGTTGTTAAGGGCGAACACATGTGACATGTCGCGTAATTCACTCAGTTGCGCAAAGTTACCTTTGGACCAATGTTGTGTGCTGGAAGCGCGATAACGAATCCCGGCAAATACCGGCGAGTTGTTCTGACGATCGCCACGCATGAAGATACGCACATGATCAGTTGTAACGTGGCCGGTAATTGGGCCGATAGTTGGTTTTAACATGTCGATTCCATTCGAATTAACTTGAATTAACAGGGTTTAACTAAGTTTTCTTAGTTGAATTGGTTGCGCCTAGGTTAGTTGCGTATCGAATAAAAAAGATCGGTGCCAAGTCGACCGGAGTTGTGGCCGATGTCAGCGCGACGTGTGGGAAAAAGACGAGGGAGGTGATTCTTCAGGCAAAAAAAAGCCCCGCCAAACTGACGGGGTTGAGGTACGAGCGTGTGGCGCTCGAAAGGGTGCAGCAATCGGCCCTCCGTTGCCGGAGGGCCGATCGAGTTACAGCAGGATCGTGCGGATGTCCGCCAGCAGGCTGCCCAGACGCTGGGTGAAGCGTGCGGCAGCGGCGCCGTTGATCACACGGTGATCGTAGGACAGCGACAGCGGCAGCATCAGTTTCGGCTGGAAGGCTTTGCCGTCCCAGACTGGCTGGATGGTTGCCTTGGAAACACCGAGGATCGCCACTTCCGGCGCGTTGACGATCGGCGTGAAGCCGGTGCCGCCAATGTGGCCGAGGCTGGAAATGGTGAAGCAGGCGCCCTGCATGTCGTCAGCAGTCAGCTTCTTGTCGCGGGCTTTGGCGGCCAGCGCAGCGGCTTCGGCTGCCAGTTGCAACAGGCTCTTCTGATCGACGTTCTTGATCACCGGTACCAGCAGGCCATCCGGGGTGTCGACGGCGAAGCCGATGTTCACGTACTTCTTGCGGATGATCGCTTTGCCGCTTGGCGCCAGCGAACTGTTGAAGTCCGGCAGCTCCTTGAGCATGTGCGCGCACGACTTGAGCAGCAGCGGCAGGATGGTCAGCTTGACGCCAGCCTTCTCTGCAACGGCTTTCTGCGCCACGCGGAAGGCTTCCAGCTCGGTGATATCAGCCGAATCGAACTGAGTCACGTGCGGGATGTTCAGCCAGCTGCGATGCAGGCTCGACGCGCCGATCTGCATCAGGCGAGTCATCGGCACTTCTTCGATTTCGCCGAAACGGCTGAAGTCGACGACCGGAATCGGCGGGATGCCCGCGCCACCGGTTGCGCCCGCTGCAGCGGCCGGTGCTTCCTTGGCCTTCTGCATCATCGCTTTGACGTAAACCTGCACGTCTTCTTTCAAGATACGACCGTGCGGGCCGCTGGCGCCGACAGCGTTCAGCTCAACGCCGAACTCACGGGCCAGTTGACGCACGGCAGGGCCGGCGTGAACTTTGGCACCCGGCTTGGCCGGTGCGGCGGCTGGAGCTGCAGCAGGTGCAGCGGCAGCCGGAGCAGCAGCGGCAGGTGCCGGAGCGCTCGGAGCAGCAGCGGCGGCAGCTGGAGCCGGGGCAGCAGCAGGCGCTGCGCCTTTGACTTTCAGCTTCAGAATCAGGTCGCCGGTACCGACTTCGTCATCCAGCTTGATGGAAACGCTTTCCACCACGCCAGCGGCAGGCGATGGGATTTCCATGCTCGCTTTGTCGGATTCCAGGGTGATCAGCGACTGGTCGGCTTCAACGCTGTCGCCAGCCTTGACCAACACTTCGATGATCTTGGCTTTGCCAGCCGAACCGATGTCCGGAACGTGGATGTCCTGAACGCTGTCAGCCACCGGTGCTGCTGGCGCGGCTGCCGGAGCAGGCGCAGCGGCAGCGGCCGGTGCAGCAGCCTGGGCCGCAGCACCCGCCACTTCCAGATCCAGAATCAGGTCGCCAGTGCCGACTTCGTCGTTGAGCTTGACGCTGATGGCTTTAACCACGCCAGCGGCAGGCGACGGGATTTCCATGCTCGCCTTGTCGGATTCCAGAGTGATCAAAGATTGATCAGCTTCGACGGTGTCGCCGACCTTGACCTGGATCTCGATGATCTGTGCCTTGCCCGAAGAGCCGATGTCCGGCACGTGCACTTGCTGAACCGAAGCGGCAGCAGGGGCAGCGGCTGGTGCAGCGGCAGCAGGCGCGGCAGCCGGTTTGGCCTGCGCTTTTGCAGCCGGCGCAGCGGCAGGAGCAGGGGCCGCTTCAGCGGCGCCCTCGACTTCCAGCTCAAGCAGTTCGTCGCCTTCTTTCAGACGGTCGCCCAGCTTCACTTTCAGGCTCTTGATGACGCCGGCTTTCGGGGCCGGCACTTCCATGCTGGCCTTGTCCGATTCCAGGGTCAGGATGCTCTGGTCGGCTTCGATACGGTCGCCGACCTTCACAAACAGTTCAATTACTTCACCTTCACCGCTGCCGATGTCAGGTACGCGAATGAGTTCGCTCACAAAATGTCTCCTCAGCAGTCCAGTGGGTTGCGTTTTTCCGGGTCGATGCCGAACTTGACGATGGCCTCAGCCACGACTTTAGGTTCGATATCACCACGGTCAGCCAGTGCTTCCAGGGCTGCCAACACCACGAAATGACGGTCGACTTCGAAGAAATGACGCAGTTTCTTGCGGCTGTCGCTGCGGCCGAAACCGTCGGTGCCCAGGACTTTGAATTCCTTGGACGGTACCCACTGACGGATCTGCTCGGCGAACAGCTTCATGTAGTCGGTAGACGCGATGACCGGACCTTTACGGCCGTTCAAGCACTCTTCGACGTAGCTCAGCTTAGGCTTCTGGCCAGGCTTCAGACGGTTGCTGCGCTCGACAGCGAGGCCGTCGCGACGCAGTTCGTTGAAGCTGGTAACGCTCCATACGTCGGCGCCAACGTTGAACTCTTCACGCAGGATCTTCGCCGCTTCACGCACTTCACGCAGGATGGTGCCGGAGCCCATCAGTTGGACGTGGTGCGCCGCATCGCGGGTGTCTTCTTCGAGCAGGTACATGCCTTTCTTGATGCCTTCTTCGGCACCGGCCGGCATGGCTGGCTGCTGGTACGACTCGTTCATCACGGTGATGTAGTAGAAGATGTCCTGTTGCTCTTCGGTCATCTTCTTCATGCCGTCCTGAATGATCACCGCCAGCTCGTAGCCGTAGGTTGGATCGTAGGTGCGGCAGTTCGGGATGGTTGCAGCCAACAGGTGGCTGTGACCGTCTTCGTGTTGCAGGCCTTCACCGTTCAGGGTGGTCCGGCCGGCGGTGCCGCCGATCAGGAAGCCACGGGTACGGCTGTCGCCAGCAGCCCAGGCCAGGTCGCCAATACGCTGGAAGCCGAACATCGAGTAGAAGATGTAGAACGGCAGCATCGGCTGGTTGTGGCTGGAGTACGAGGTACCGGCAGCGATGAAGGAACTCATGGCGCCTGCTTCGTTGATGCCTTCTTCAAGGATCTGACCTTTCTGGTCTTCCTTGTAGAACATCACCTGGTCTTTATCGACTGGCTCGTAGAGCTGGCCGACGGACGAGTAGATGCCGAGCTGACGGAACATGCCTTCCATACCGAAGGTACGGGCTTCGTCCGGGATGATCGGAACGATGCGCGGGCCGATTTCCTTGTCCTTGACCAGTTGCGCGAGGATTCGCACGAAAGCCATGGTGGTGGAAATTTCACGGTCGCCGGAACCATCGAGGATGGCCTTGAGGGTGTCCAGATCCGGCGTCGGTACGCTGAAGCTTTGTGCGCGGCGCTGAGGCACGAAACCGCCCAGTGCAGTGCGACGCTCACTGAGGTAGCGGGCTTCGGCGCTGTTTGGCTCTGGCTTGAAGAACGGCAGGTTCTCCAGCTCTTCGTCCTTGACCGGGATGTCGAAACGATCGCGGAACAACTTCAGGCTGTCGACGTCGACTTTCTTGGTGTTGTGCGCAGTGTTCTTCGCTTCGCCGGCACCGGTGCCATAACCCTTGATGGTCTTGGCCAGGATAACGGTTGGTTGTTCTTTGTGGTTGACCGCTTCGTGGTACGCCGCATAGACCTTGTACGGGTCGTGGCCGCCACGGTTGAGTTTCCAGATCTCGTCGTCGGACAGATCAGCAACCATCGCCTTGAGTTCTGGCGTGTTGAAGAAGTGTTCACGGACGAACGCGCCGTCTTTGGCTTTGTAGTTCTGGTACTCGCCGTCGATGACTTCGTCCATGCGACGTTGCAGGATACCGTCGACGTCTTTGGCCAGCAGTGGGTCCCAGAAACGGCCCCAGATGACTTTGGTCACGTTCCATTGAGCACCACGGAACACGCCTTCGAGTTCCTGGATGATCTTGCCGTTGCCGCGAACCGGGCCGTCGAGGCGCTGCAGGTTGCAGTTGATGACGAAGATCAGGTTATCCAGCTTCTCGCGGCCGGCCAGGGAGATCGCGCCCAGGGATTCCGGCTCGTCGCACTCGCCGTCGCCCAGGAAGCACCAGACTTTCTGTTTGCCCGGCTGGATGAAACCGCGGTGTTCCAGGTACTTCATGAAGCGTGCCTGGTAGATCGCTTGAATTGGACCCAGACCCATCGATACGGTCGGGAACTGCCAGAAGTCAGGCATCAGCCAAGGGTGCGGGTAGGACGACAGGCCCTGACCGTCGACTTCCTGGCGGAAGTTGTTCATCTGGTCTTCGGTGATGCGGCCTTCCATGAACGCACGGGCGTAAACGCCTGGCGAAGTGTGGCCCTGGAAGTAGATCAGGTCGCCGCCGTGTTCGTCGGTCGGGGCCTGGAAGAAGTAGTTGAAGCCGATGTCATACAGGGTCGCACTGGAAGCGAAGCTGGAGATGTGACCACCCAGGTCAGAATCTTTCAGGTTCGTACGCATTACCATGGCCATCGCGTTCCAGCGTACCAGCGAGCGAATGCGGCGTTCCATGAACAGGTCGCCAGGCATGCGTGCTTCGTGGGTTACCGGGATGGTGTTGCGGTAAGGCGTGGTGATGGCGTAAGGGAGCTGCGAGCCGCTGCGGGTCGCGAGTTCGCCCATACGGGTCATCAGATAGTGAGCACGGTCTTCGCCTTCTTTGTCGAGAACCGATTCCAGGGCGTCCAGCCATTCCTGGGTTTCGACGGGATCGAGGTCTTGCATGGCTTGCTCCAGGGCGGAAAGGCTTCCAGAATCGGTTGCCTGAGTTTGCGACTGGCCTTGTGGGCAGACGATTTAAAATTCTTGGATTGCCGATAGGTTGTTCCGGCGGCGTGTAGTTTTACTACAAATCTTCCGGCATTTCAGCCTTTCGAATGTATAGACGAGTAGTAAAACTACAGAAGAATGGCTTGTGGCCTCCGGCTGCGTTGTGAGAATAATCGTTAAGGTTGGTCTTTTACCATCCGAAAAAGGTGAAACTTTGATGTTCGCTGCCAACGAGAAAGAAATTTCAGCTATTTCTAACTTTTGTTCGACAGTCTTCCGGGTAGCGGCTTTTCACCAATCACTACAAGCGGCCATTTACACGCCGATCAAGGATAGACCATGACCCTGCCCGTGCTTGCCGAACTGCCCGCCATTCTCCTGCCGTTGGTCACTCGATCCGAGCAGTCGTTCCGTACGGCCGTCGCCGCGCTGGAAGACGATCACGGCTTGGCGAACTGGACGCCAGAGCGCTGGGCGCAATTCGCCCGCGTCACCGCCGCCAGCGAATTCGTCATTGAACAGAGCGTTCGTGACCCTTTGATGTTGCTCACACTGGTGCAGTCCGGCGAACTCGACCGGGCCTTCGCGCCGGGTGAATTGTGTGCGCAGATTGCCGCTGCGGTGAACGCTGCCCGGAATGAAGATGAACTCGGTCGCGCCCTGCGCCGCCAGCGCGCCCGTCATCAAGTGCGGATCATCTGGCGCGATCTCACCCGCCAGGCCGATCTGGTACAGAGCTGCCGGGATCTCTCGGACATGGCCGACGCCACCATCGACCAGGCCTATCAATGGTTGTACAGCCGCCATTGCGAACAGTTCGGCACGCCGACCGGCCGCCGCAGCGGTGAGCCGCAGCAAATGGTCATCCTCGGCATGGGCAAGCTCGGCGCGGTCGAGTTGAACCTGTCTTCGGACATCGATTTGATTTTCGCCTACCCCGAGGGTGGCGAGACCGTTGGCGTGAAGCGCTCGCTGGATAATCAGGAATTCTTCATTCGTCTCGGCCAGCGCTTGATCAAGGCGCTGGATCCGATGACCGTCGACGGCTTCGTTTTCCGCGTCGACATGCGCCTGCGCCCTTACGGTTCATCCGGCGCGCTGGTGCTGAGCTTCAATGCGCTGGAGCAGTATTACCAGGATCAGGGCCGGGACTGGGAGCGCTACGCGATGATCAAGGCGCGGGTGGTGGCCGGCGATCAGGTGGCGGGTGCGCAGTTGCTCGACATGCTGCGGCCGTTCGTTTACCGCCGTTATCTGGACTTCTCGGCGATCGAAGCGCTGCGCACCATGAAGCAGTTGATCCAGCAGGAAGTACGGCGCAAGGGCATGGCCGACAACATCAAGCTCGGCTCTGGCGGCATCCGCGAGGTCGAGTTCATCGCGCAGGCTTTTCAGTTGATCCATGGTGGCCGCGATCTGAGCCTGCAACAGCGTCCTCTATTAAAGGTGCTGAGCACGCTGGAAGGGCAGGGTTATCTGCCGCCAGCGGTGATCAGCGAATTGCGCGAGGGCTACGAATTTCTGCGTTACACCGAACACGCCATTCAGGCGATCGCCGACCGCCAGACCCAGATGCTGCCGGATGGCGCGCAGGATCAGGCGCGCATTGCGTTTATGCTCGGTTTTGCCGATTGGGACGCCTTCCAAGAGAAGTTGATGTTCTGGCGCGGCCGCGTGGCTTGGCACTTCGCCCAGGTGATTGCCGATCCCGACGAGGATGAAAACACCGAAAGTGAAGTAGTGGTTGGCGGTGAATGGCTGCCGCTGTGGGAAGAGGCGCAAGACGAAGAGGCGGCATGCCGGCAGTTGGAGGAAGGCGGCTTTAGCGATGCCAGCAAAGCTCTGAAAGCGCTGGCCGGATTGCGCAGCAGCCCGCAATTGCGCGCGATGCAGCGGTTGGGGCGTGAGCGTCTGGATGCCTTTATTCCGCGTCTGCTCGCACAGGCTGTGGAGCACGCCAACCCGGATCTGGTGCTTGAACGCGTGCTGCCGCTGGTGGAAGCAGTTGCCCGGCGTTCGGCTTATCTGGTCTTGCTGACGGAAAACCCCGGCGCCCTGCGACGCTTGCTGACACTGTGTGCAGCGAGCCCGTGGATCGCCGAGCAGATCACCCGCTTCCCGCTGCTGCTGGATGAATTGCTTAACGAAGGTCGTTTGTTCAAGCCGCCCTTGGCGCCGGAACTGGCTGCCGAGTTGCGCGAGCGGTTGACGCGGATTCCCGAAGATGACCTCGAACAACAAATGGAAGCCCTGCGCCATTTCAAACTGGCGCACCGCTTGCGCGTCGCCGCCTCGGAAATTGCCGGCAGCCTGCCGCTGATGAAAGTCAGCGATTACCTGACCTGGCTGGCCGAAGCGATTCTTGAACAAGTGCTGGCCCTGGCCTGGCGCCAGACGGTGGCCAAGTACGGCACGCCGCTGCGCACCGACGGCACCTTGTGCGATCCAGGTTTCATCATTGTCGGTTACGGCAAAGTCGGCGGTCTGGAATTGGGCCATGGTTCGGACCTGGACCTGGTGTTTATCCACGACGGCGATCCACAGGCGGAAACCGACGGGCCGAAGTCGATTGATGGCGCGCAGTTTTTCACGCGCCTGGGGCAGCGGATCATTCACTTGCTGACGGCGCAGACCAACTCCGGTCAGCTCTACGAAGTGGACATGCGTCTGCGCCCATCCGGTTCTTCGGGGCTGTTGGTCAGTTCGTTGGGTGCGTTTGCCCGCTATCAGGAAAATGAAGCCTGGACCTGGGAACATCAGGCGTTGGTGCGGGCTCGGGTGCTGGTCGGCAGTCAGGATGTCGGCCAAGCGTTCGAGAGCGTCCGCGCGCAGGTCTTGGGCAAGGCGCGCGATCTGGCCAAGTTGCAACAGGAAGTCAGTGAGATGCGCGCGAAGATGCGCGATAACCTCGGCACCAAGAGCACCGCGGCCGGTACGGCGGCAAATGCCTTCGACGCCACAGCGCCCTTCGACCTCAAGCAGGACGCCGGAGGTATCGTCGATATTGAATTTATGGTGCAATACGCGGCTCTGGCGTGGTCGCAAAGCCACCCGCCATTGCTGCGCTGGACCGATAACATCCGCATTCTGGAAGAGCTGGAACACGAAGGGCTGATGCCTGCCGAAGATGCCAGCCTGTTGCGCGAGGCCTATAAAGCCTACCGCTCCGCCGCTCACCGGCAGGCCTTGCAGAAGGACGCCGGGGTGATATCGGGCGATCAGTTTGCCGAAGAACGGCGGCAGGTTTTGCGGATATGGAAAGAGATGGGGCTAAGCTAAAACCGGTTTGTACAGCACCCAATACCCTGTGGGAGCGAGCTTGCTCGCGAAGACGGAGTGTCAGACGACACCGATGTCGGATGTGCTGGCCCCTTCGCGAGCAAGCTCGCTCCCACAGTGGATCTACAGTGTCTGTAGATCTGAAGCAGGACGAAAAAACCATGTGGGAGCGAGCCTGCTCGCGATAGCGGAGTGACAGTCGACAGTCATGTTGAAGGTAATGACCCATCGCCAGCAGTGCCGCTCCCTCAGTGATTCTCGAGGCGGGGAGGCGTAAATGCCTCCCCGGTTCGTTTTTGGAAACCACATGAATATTCTGATCGTTGGGCCCAGTTGGGTCGGTGACATGGTGATGGCGCAGACACTGTTTCAGTGTCTCAAACAGCGCCACCCGCAATGCGAAATCGACGTCCTGGCCCCTGAGTGGAGCCGGCCGATCCTTGAGCGCATGCCCGAAGTGCGCAAGGCCTTGAGCTTCCCGCTCGGCCACGGCGCGCTGGAATTGGCGACGCGTCGGCGCATCGGCAAATCCCTGCGTGGTCAGTACGATCAGGCGATCCTGCTGCCCAACTCGCTGAAGTCGGCGCTGGTGCCGTTTTTCGCCGGCATTCCGAAACGCACCGGTTGGCGCGGCGAATTCCGCTACGGCCTGCTCAACGATGTGCGCACCCTCGACAAACAACGCTATCCGTTGATGATCGAGCGGTTCATGGCTTTGGCCTATGAGCCGAACGCCGAGCTGCCGAAGCCTTATCCGCGCCCAAGCCTGCAAATCGACCCGGTCACTCGCGAAGCAGCGTTGGCCAAGTTCGGCCTGACCCTCGACCGCCCGGTGTTGGCCCTGTGCCCTGGCGCCGAGTTTGGTGAGTCCAAGCGCTGGCCGTCCGAGCACTACGCCAAAGTCGCCGAAGCGCGCATTCGTGAAGGCTGGCAGGTGTGGCTGTTCGGTTCGAAGAACGATCATGCGGTCGGTGAAGATATCCGCGCTCGACTGATTCCTGGCCTGCGTGAAGAATCGGTCAACCTCAGCGGCGGCACTTCGCTGGCCGAGGCCATCGACCTGATGTCCTGCGCCGACGCGGTGGTCTCCAACGACTCCGGCCTGATGCACGTTGCCGCTGCGCTGAACCGTCCACTGGTGGCGGTCTACGGGTCGACTTCGCCGGGTTTTACCCCGCCGCTGGCCGAGCATGTCGAAGTGGTTCGTCTGGGCCTCGATTGCAGCCCCTGCTTCGACCGCACCTGCCGTTTCGGTCATTACAACTGCCTGCGCCAGCTGATGCCGGATGCGGTCAACGATGCCTTGCAGAAGTTGCAGGGCTCTGTGGTCGAGGTTCATTAAGTTGCGGGTACTGCTGATCAAGACTTCATCGCTGGGTGACGTGATTCATGCGTTGCCGGCGCTGACCGACGCCGCCCGGGCCATTCCCGGAATCAAGTTCGACTGGGTGGTGGAAGAAGGTTTCGCCGAGATTCCGACCTGGCACCCGGCCGTTGGCAAAGTGATTCCGGTGGCGATCCGTCGCTGGCGCAAAAACCTCTGGAAAACCATCACCAGCGGCGAGTGGAAACGCTTCAAACAAAGTGTGCGCGCCAATAAATACGACTTGGTGATCGACGCTCAAGGCCTGCTGAAAAGCGCCTGGCTGACCCGTTACGTCAAAGCGCCGGTGGCCGGTCTCGATAAAGGTTCGGCGCGCGAGCCGATGGCTTCGCGTTTCTATGATCGCAAACTGGCAGTGGCCCGCGGTCAGCACGCCGTCGAGCGGGTGCGCCAACTGTTCGCCATCGCTCTCGGCTACGACTTGCCAAAAGGCTTGGGCGATTACGGCCTCAACGTCGAACGTCTGGTCGAACTGCCGCGCAAAAATGCCTTTGTGGTATTCCTGCATGGCACCACCTGGGACACCAAACACTGGCCGGAAAGTTACTGGCGTGAACTGACCGAGCGCGTCGGCTACCTCGGCGTCGGTGTCAAACTGCCGTGGGGCAACCCGCAGGAAAAGGCCCGCGCCGAACGCATCGCCGCCGGTTTCAAACACGCCGAAGTGCTGCCGAAGCTCAATCTGGCCGGCGTCGGCAAAGTCCTCGCCGGTGCGCAAGCCTGCGTCGCGGTGGACACCGGTCTCGGCCACTTGGCCGCCGCGCTGGACGTGCCGACCATCTCGCTGTTCGGCCCGACCAACCCAGGCCTGACCGGCGCTTACGGCAAGCTGCAGATTCACCTGGCCAGCGACTTCCCGTGCGCGCCATGCCTGCAAAAGAAATGTACCTATCAACCGACCGCGCAGGATGCCCGTCAGTTTGACCTGAAGCGTGAACAGCCGCTGTGCTTCACGCGTCTGAACCCCGAGCGTGTCGCCAGCCGACTGAGCACGTTGTTAATGGCTGAGGAGCTGCGCTGATGCAATTGGCATTCGTCCTGTACAAATATTTCCCGTTCGGTGGCTTGCAGCGCGACTTCATGCGCATCGCCCTTGAATGCCAGAAGCGTGGTCACCAGATTCGCGTCTACACGCTGATCTGGGAAGGCGACGTGCCGCCCGGTTTCGAAGTGCTGGTGGCGCCGGTCAAGGCATTCTTCAACCATCGTCGCAATGAAAAACTCAGCGCGTGGATGGCAGCCGACCTGGCCAAGCGCCCGGTCGATCGCCTGATCGGGTTCAACAAGATGCCGGGGCTGGACGTCTATTACGCCGCCGATGGCTGCTTCGAAGACAAGGCGCAGAACTTGCGCAATTCGCTGTACCGTCGTTGGGGTCGCTATCGCCACTTCGCCGAGTACGAGCGCGCGGTGTTCGCCAAAGACGCGAAGACCGAAGTGCTGATGATTTCCGAAGTGCAGCAGCCGCTGTTCATCAAGCATTACGACACGCCGCTGGAGCGTTTCCACCTGCTGCCACCGGGCATTGCCCAGGATCGTCGCCGCCCGGCGGATGCCGCTGAAATTCGCGCCGGTTTCCGCGCTGAATTCAATCTCAAGGACGACGAACTGCTGCTGGTGCAGATCGGCTCGGGCTTCAAGACCAAAGGCGTCGATCGCAGCCTGAAAGCGCTGGCTGCATTGCCTGCCGAACTGAAGAAACGCACCCGGCTGTTTGTAATCGGCCAGGATGACCCCAAATTATTCCAGATGCAGAGCGCAACCTTGGGGCTGGGCGATAACGTAACGTTCCTCAAGGGGCGCAGTGATATCCCGCGTTTCCTGCTCGGCGCCGATCTGTTAATCCACCCGGCCTACAACGAAAACACCGGTACTGTGTTGCTCGAAGCGCTGGTCGCCGGTTTGCCGGTGCTGGTCAGCGCGGTCTGCGGTTACGCCCATTACATTGCCGAGGCGGATGCCGGGCGAGTGCTGGACGAACCGTTCGATCAGGCGCAACTGACGCAATACTTGACTGAAATGTTGCATGACGACGCTGCACGGGCGGCCTGGAGCCGCAATGGTCTGGCCTTCGCCGAGACGGCCGACCTCTACAGCATGCCGCAGCACGCGGCCGATGTGATTCTGGCGGAGCACGCTTAATGAAGTTGATGCTGGCTGAACCGTTCAAAAGCCTGTGGGCCGGCCGCGACCCGTTCGCTGAAGTCGAAGGCTTGCAGGGCGAGGTATACCGCGAGCTGGAAGCACGCCGGACGCTGCGCACGGAAGTCGACGGCAACGGATTTTTCGTGAAAATCCACCGAGGTATCGGCTGGGGCGAGATCTTCAAGAATCTGCTGACCGCCAAGCTGCCGGTTCTCGGCGCGGGCCAGGAGTGGCAAGCCATTCAACGTCTGCAGGAAGTCGGCGTGCCGACCATGACTGCCGTGGCTTACGGCGAGAAGGGCAGTAACCCGGCAGATCAGCACTCGTTTATCGTCACCGAAGAACTGGCGCCGACCATCAGCCTCGAAGACTTCAGCATCGATTGGGTCAAGCAGCCGCCCGAGCCGAAACTCAAGCGCGCGTTGATCGCCGAAGTCGCACGCATGACCGGCATGATGCACCGCGCTGGCGTCAACCATCGTGACTGCTATATCTGCCACTTCCTGCTGCACACCGATAAACCGGTGACGCCAGACGACTTCAAACTCTCGGTGATCGACCTGCACCGCGCCCAGACCCGCACGAAAATCACGCAGCGCTGGCGCAATAAAGATCTGGCTGCGTTGTACTTTTCCGCGCTGGACATCGGCCTGACCCGCCGCGACAAACTGCGTTTCCTCAAAGGCTATTTCCAGCAACCGCTGCGCCAGATTTTGGCTGAAGAAGCGCCACTGCTGAGCTGGCTGGAAGGCAAGGCCAACAAACTCTACGCGCGTAAACAGCGTTACGGGGATGCGCTCTGATGGCGGGTTGGACTCTCGAGCCGCAATACAGCGAGCTCGCCGAAGACTTCGGCAGTCTCGAAGCGGTATTTGCGTTGCAGGGCGAACGCCTGACCCGTGATCCGCTGTCGGAAGTGATCCGCGTGCAGCGCAACGGTGTCAATTATTACGTCAAACGCTATGTCGGCGCCGGTAAAGGCTTGCGCCGTTACCTCGGCAAGCCGCGGGTGAAGATGGAATGGCAGAACCTCAAGCGCTTCGCCAAGTGGGGCATTCCCACCGCTGAAGTGGTGGCCTGGGGCCTGGAACGACGTGGCGCGGCGTATGATCGTGGCGCGATGATCACCCGTGAACTGCCCGACACCGAAGACCTTTCGGCGCTCGCCGAGCGCAAGGATCCGAAACTCAAGGATCGCGCCTGGGTTGACGGCGTCAGTCGGCAATTGGCCGGCTATACCCGGACGATGCATGATCACCGATTTACCCATAACGATCTGAAATGGCGCAACCTGTTGATCGATGATCAGGCGCGGATATTTCTGATCGATTGCCCTAACGGCGAGTTCTGGCGCGGCTTCTGGCTCAAGTATCGGATCACCAAGGATCTGGCCTGTCTCGATAAACTCGCCAAATACCACCTGTCCAATACCCAACGCCTGCGCTTCTATAAGCAGTACCGCCAGTGCGATCGGCTTGATAGCGCCGACAAGAAACGGATTCGGCACGTGGTGAGATTTTTCGAGGGACGCGAATGACTGATTTTCTCGCCGCTGAAGACCGCGCACTGCTTGAGCGCCATGGTCTCGGCACTTTTGACGCGCTTTGGGCGAAGCAGCTTGAGGCCGTGGACGAACCCAATACCGCCCGTGGCGGTTGGAGCAGCGTCTTCCGTCTGGATCTGGAGGGGCAAGGTTATTACCTCAAGCGCCAGAGCAACTACCTGACGCGGACCTTGCATGCGCCTTTCGGCGAGCCAAGCTTTGCCCGCGAGTTTCGCAATATCAGTCGCTATCGCAAGCTCGGTATCCCGGCGCTGCAAGCAGCGTTTTTCGGTGAGCGTAAGGTCAACGGCGAAGTCCGTGCCATTCTGCTGACTCGGGCACTCGATGGCTGGAGTGATCTGGAATCGCTGTTGCAGCGCTGGGCGCAGCTCAGTACCGCGCAGCATTCAGCCATTCTCAAGGCTTGCGGATTGCTCGCGCGGCATCTGCACGGCGTGCGTCAGGTGCACGGCTGCTTCTATCCCAAACATATTTTTCTGCGAGCCAGCGGTGACGGGTATCAGGCGCAATTGATCGACCTGGAAAAGACCCGACCGTTGTTGTTTGGCATGCGCGACCGGATCAAGGATCTGGAACCGTTGCAACGCCGTGCGCCGGAATGGAACGAGGCGCAACTGCGTGAAATGCTCGCGGCTTATCTCGATCAGCCCACTGACAGCGCGCTGCTGGACAGCTGGCTCGCCCGGCTGACCGCGCGTCGCAGCCACAAGGAGACCCGCTGATGCAATTGTCCGAGCTGGCCGGTGCTGGGCGAGCCCCGCAACTGCCACTGACGGTGACGCTGGCTGATGCCGCCGGCAGTGCTGATCTGCAATTGCTGAGTCTGCTGCGGGTGTTGCCGGGACAGCGTTACGTTGGCGCCGGTGTCTGGCGCGGGCGTCCGGTGCTGGCCAAATTGCTGGTCGGCGGCAAAGCTGCCCGGCATTTTCAGCGCGAGCTGGAAGGCGTGCGCTTGCTGGCTGCGCAAGGCCTGACCACGCCGCTGCTACTGGCCGATGGTTTGCAAAATGGTGAAGGTGGCTGGTTGCTGTTCGATTTCCTTGAGGGTGCCGAAAGCCTTGGCGATGCCTGGGCGAAAGTCGAGTCGCTGCCGGTGTTGGCCGATGAGCAATCGGCGGTGCTGGCTGAGGCGCTGGGCGCTATCGGCCAATTGCACGGCAAAGGGCTTTGGCAGGAAGACCTGCACTTGGACAATCTGTTGCGCCACGGCGACCAGTTGTACTTGATTGACGGTGCCGGGATTTGCGCAGAAACCGCCGGCCAGCCGTTGTCGCGACAAAAAGTCCTGGAAAATCTCGGGGTGTTTTTCGCCCAGTTACCCAAGGCGTTGGAACCGTTCACTGAAGAGCTGCTGGTGTATTACCTGTTGAGCAACAGCGAGCATGCGTTGCCGCTGGAGGCCTTGCAGAAACAGATCGACAAAGTGCGGCGCTGGCGTTTGAAAGACTTCCTGATCAAGGTCGGTCGCGAGTGCACGCTGTTCAGTGTGCAGCGTGGAGCGTTCGCTCTGCGCGCAATCCGCCGCGAAGAAGAGTCAGCCATGCTGCCGGTGCTGGAGCAGGCTGATGCGTTGCTTGATCAGGGTCACCTGTACAAGACCGGTGGTGCGGCGAGCGTTGGCAAGGTTCAGGCCGGTGCGCGCACGCTGGTGATCAAGCGCTACAACATCAAGGGCTTTGCGCATTGGCTCAAGCGTTTCTGGCGGCCAAGTCGGGCCTGGCATTCGTGGCGCGAAGGCAATCGCCTGGCGTTTCTCGGCATCGCCACACCCAAACCGCTGGCGGTGCTGGAAAAGCGCTTTTTGTGGCTGCGCAGCCGTGCGTATCTGGTGACCGAGTTCCTGCCGGGGCCGGATATCATCGAGCGCTTTGCGCCGTACGTTGAAAGTGGTGAAGCGCCGGAAGCGGAGTTGCAGGCGCTGGATCAGTTGTTCGCCAGATTGATTGACGAGCGGATCAGCCATGGCGACTTCAAGGGACATAATCTGTTCTGGCAGCAGGATCGCTGGGCGCTGATCGATCTGGACTCGATGTGCCAGCATGGATCTGTCGGCAGTTTCGCGCCGGCCTATGCCCGTGACCGTGCGCGATTCATGCGCAACTGGCCCGAAAGCAGCGCGCTGTATCAGATTATTGATCTGCGGTTGCCGAAAGATATTTCCAGCGTGGCCTGAGACAAACCAGCAGTAGAGGACAAGATTCAGCGACTTGTCCTACAGCTTCGCCAGAAGCCATGAACTGTGCCCTGTTCAGTCCCGATGCTAATTTGCCCAACGACCTTGGAGGGCGAATTTTGACCATTAAACAGGCTGCAACGCTGGGTGTATTTTCATGGATTCTGGCTGGCTGTGGCAGCGCCATGACTGTCTTGCAGGACGATGCCGACGTGGCGCGGGACATGCGCAAACAAAAAACCTATTGCCAGTCCATTCCGCGGATTTACAGCGGTCTGGCCTTCGACTTCTGCGTGTTGAACGCGCCGCCGGATCCCAGCGGTTTTCTGGTGCCATTCGTGTTGCTGGATCTGCCATTGTCCGGAGTATTCGATACAGTAGCGTTGCCCTATACGGTTTATCGTCAGCTCACCGACGGCAATCTTGGTATTTACTGGCGCAAGGGCAGTTATTGAGTAGCAGGGTAAGGTTTCTCCAGGCCATTCACCCAGAGGGCAATCGCACAGGGTAATTCCCTACTCGTTTACGCTATAATCCCGCCCTTTAGCTGTCACTCGCCCTGTGCGAGGGCACATCAATTTTCAAGGCGCATTGCGCCTGCACGCAGACTAAAGAGGCTAGACCCCTGTGGCATTGACGATTCTTGGCCTGTCCGGCGCCCTTAGCCATGACCCTTCAGCAGCCTTGTACATCGACGGCAAGCTGGTGGCGGCGGCTGAAGAAGAGCGCTTCGTACGCGATAAGCATGCAAAGAACCGCATGCCCTACGAATCGGCGAAGTTCTGTCTTGAGCAGGCCGGCATCAAGCCGTCCGACGTTGACGTAGTTGCGATCCCGTTCGCTCCGATCAGCCTGTTCGGCAAGGCGCGCTGGCACTACGCCAAGCGTTACTGGTATGCACCGGATCGCGCCCTGGATGCGATCCTGATGGGCAACCGCCGCTACAAGCGCTACCGCAACAAGATTGTCTGGTGCCTGGAGCAATTGGGTTTTGATCCGAAGAAGATCAAGATCGAACCAGTCGAGCACCACTTGGCTCACGCCTCCAGCGCCTACCACTGCTCCGGTTTCAAAGAAAAAACCGCGATCCTCGGTATCGACGGCAAGGGCGAGTACGCCACGACCTTCTTTGGCTACGGTGAAAACGGCAAGATCCACAAGATCAAGGAATTCTTCGATCCGGACTCCCTCGGCGGCCTGTATGGCGCGATCACCGAGTTCCTCGGCTTCGAGATGCTCGACGGTGAGTTCAAGGTCATGGGCATGGCGCCGTACGGCGATGCCAGCAAGTACGATTTCTCGCGTCTGGCCTCGTTCGAAAACGGTGAGCTGGTGATCAACACCGACTACGCCAACGTTATCGGCCTGCGCCGCTATAAAGAGAAGGGTAAAGGCTTCTACTTCTCGCCGAAGCTGATCGAGTGGCTGGGGCCGAAGCGCGAAGGCGATATTGCTGACGAACCGTACATTCACTACGCCGCGAGCATGCAAGCGCTGTTCGAGAAACTGGCGCTGCAGATGATCGATCACTACCTGGGCGACGTGCTCAAGGAAACCGGCAAACTGGCCTTCGCCGGTGGCTGTGCGTTGAACGTCAAACTGAACCAGAAAATCATCGCCCGCGACGACATCAAGGAACTGTTCGTGCAACCGGCGTCCGGCGATGCCGGTACGGCGGTCGGCGCAGCTGCCTATGTGTCCCACGCCCGTGGCGTGCCGGTCGAGAAGATGGAGCATGTCTACCTCGGCCCGTCGTACAGCAACGAGGACGTGATCGCCGCCTGCGCCCGTCACGAGAACAAGCCAGCGTGGCGCAAGCTCGATAACATGCCGGAACAGATCGCCAAAATCATGGTTGATGGTAATCCCGTGGCCTGGTTCCAGGGACGTATGGAGTTCGGTCCGCGTGCATTGGGCGGTCGATCGATCATTGGTTGCCCGAGCGTGGCCGGCGTGGCCGACCGCATCAACCATCAGATCAAGTTCCGCGAGCGCTGGAGGCCTTTCTGCCCGTCGATGCTCGACACCGTTGCGCCACAGATGATCAAGATCGATCATCCGGCGCCGTTCATGACATTCACTTTCGAAGTGGCGGACGAGTGGAAGACCCGTGTGCCGGAAGTCGTTCACGAAGATGGCACTTCTCGTGCCCAGGTCCTCAAGCGTGAATACAACCCGCGCTACTACGACATGATGAAGGCGCTGGAAAACCTGACCGGTAACGGCGTATCGCTGAACACCTCGCTCAACCGTCGTGGCGAACCGATGATTTGCTCGCCGACCGACGCGCTGAACATGTTTTTCGGTTCGGATCTGGAATACCTGATCATGGAAGATATTCTGGTCGTAAAAGAGGGTGTGAAAGGATACGAACTTGACTGAAACACTGATCAGCGTCGTCATTCCGGTTTACAACTATGCGCGAACGCTGCCTCGTGCAGTGGAGTCGGTGTTGGCGCAACTGGATGAAACGACGGCGGATCTGCTGGTCATCGACGACGGGTCGACGGACGATACGCCTGAGGTAGTGGAAAGGCTCCTGCTCAAGCATGGCGGTCGTTTTCGCGCGCTGCGTAAAAGCAACGGCGGATTGTCGTCGGTACGCAATCGGGGGCTGGAAGAGACAACCGGGCGGTATCTGGTGTTTCTCGACTCTGACGATGAAATGGCTCCCGGTGCATTGGCTGCGCTTGCGCAGCACATTGCCAGTCATCCGCAGACCCTTATGGTGATCGGTGCGCACTGGTCAGTGTTCGCTGACGGGCGCCGCAGTTTGCAGGCGGCCAAGCCTTTGCCTGTGACGCCCCGCCAGCGCCTGCAGGGTTACCTGCTGAACAAGACGTTGTCGATTTCCAACGGTGCCTGTGCGATGCACCGCGAAGTGTTCGCTCAGGGCAATTACCCGGAACATTTGCGCAACGTCGAGGACCTGCCAGTGTTTGCCCAAGTGCTGGCGCGCTACCCCTGCACCGTTCTGGACAAGCCTCTGGCACTGATCTACAAGCACGCCGACAGCATGCGCCATGATTTGCGCCAGAGTCTTGCTGCCGGTACGGAGCAGGTCGTCAGCGAAGTGTTTTCCAGTCGAAGAATGCCCGAAGAAATGTGTGATCTGCGCCAGGCGTTTCTGGCACAGCGCTGTTTGTCGCTGTTTCGCGACTGTTATTCCCATGGCGAGTACAAGCTGGCCAGGTCGTTCTATTTCCAGGCTTTGCGTGCAGACTGGCGGACGTTTTCACGCTGGTCATACACCCGCAAGGCTTTGCGGTTGCTGTTTCGGTAAGTGGGTCGCGGTGATGTGCGCGTACCTTGTAACGGATGTCGGTGAGGTGGCTGGGTGAAAGGTACGGGCGGTAGCGTGGCAACTCGAGTCTCCAGAATCATCGACAAATACCCGGTCTGGCTGGCGTTTGTGGGCAGCGCGCTGTTATCGCTGATAGCCGTCCTGGGCACTGCAACAGTGGGGCGTGATGCCGCGCTGTACATCGATATTGCGCAACAGGTCACCGAGCACGGGCCGAATGTGGCTTGGGCTTCTTTCGACTGGCCCTGGTTTTCCTTTCTGCTGGCCGCTACGCATTCCATCCTGCATTTGCCGCTGGAGCTGAGTGCCTATCTTTGGTGTGCACTCTTTTTTGCCGGAACCAGCGCGTTGATGGTGGACTGCGTGCGTCAGCGGTCTGCGCAGGTCACCGGTTGGGCGTGCCTGGTGGTATTGGCCATGCCGGCGGTGAATGCCTTTCGAAACGACATCATCCGTGAGTGCGGTTTCTGGTTCTTCTGCACGCTGACGCTCTGGCTCGCGCTGCGCTGGCAAGCCCGTGGCGGCTGGTTGCGCGCGGCATTCATCCACCTGGCAATCGTCGCAGCAGCCTTGTTTCGGCTGGAGGCCTTATTGCTGGTGCCGGCGTTGGCTCTGTGGCAGTTGCCCAACCTGTGGTCATCTGGCCGACGGATGCAGTTTGCCCAGTTTTCGCTGCTGCCGGTTTTGGGGCTGCTGGCCATTTCGGCAACCGGTGTACTCATGTCGGCGCGAGTGATGCTGTATCTGGACATGATTGCCCCGCACAGTGTGTTTGCGTCCTTTCAAATGCTGTGCGATCAGTTTGCCAATTCGCTCATCAACAAGTACTCCCAGGATGAAGCCGGGCGGATCATTTTCTTCGGCATCCTGGCGACCATGACCATCAGTTTCGTGAAGTTGATGGGGCCTTTCGCCGTTCCCTTCATTCTGCGGCGTAACTGGGGGGTGCTAGGCGTCTACTGGCGCGACTATCGACCCTTCGCCTGGGCGGCGTTGCTGTATCTGATCGTGCTGGTGCTGTTTTTCATCAAGCAACAGTTCATGAATACGCGCTACCTGAGCTTTCTCAATCTGTTGTTTGTGCCCGTGCTGGCGATGGGGCTGGCGGCGTTTGTTCGCGAGTTCCCGCGTTGGGGCAGGTGGCTGGTGGTTCTGTGTTTGCTGGTGATGCTGTCGAACGTCATCTCCACCGGGGCCGGCAAAACCCATTACGTCGAGGCCGGACGCTGGTTGTCGGCCCATGTCGAGCCGGGTGCGAAGACCTATTTCGAGGATGGGCGGATCAGCTATTACGCCGGTCGTGGCTACGTGATGCCGGTACTGACCGCAGAGGAGGCGATGTCGGCAGCGCACGCTGGCGACTATCAATATTTCCTCATCGAGGCCAAAGGTGACGAGCCTTGGCTGAATGAGTGGCTGGTGGCGCACAAGCTGCGGATCATCGAGCATTTCGCCAATCGCAAAGGTGCCACTGTAGTGGTCATCGGCCGCTAAGGCTTAACCGAGCAGCGGACGCAGGCGCGAGATCAGCGGCGCTTGCCGGTTGCTCGGCAGTGCCTGCCGATAGCCCTCGATAAACGTGTCGCCGGCGTCCTGGCCGAGCAGCCATTGGCGGTCTTCCTTGTAGCGCAGCAAATGCGCGAAGTTACGCAGGCGTTTACTGTCACTGAGCGCGTGCTTCTGGCAGCGCAGGTCGGCAATATCGATCAGGCCCAAACGCTTGTCGGGGGTCTGCACGACGTTGCCAAAGTGCAGTGATCGAAAGTACACACCTTTTTCGTGCAGCAGGGCGAAGTACCCGCCCAGCTGGAATCTCAGTGTGTCAGCCTCTTCGTCAGTGCCTTGTAGCTGACGCACTGTATTGCCTTCCAGCGGGCTGTAATACACGCAGTCACGTTCGATGCTCGGGATGCGGTAGACCGCGATGACTTTGGGGCAGAGGATGCCGCGTTGTTCGAGGGCCCGGGTATTGTCGGCAAAGCGTTGTGCATAGGGGTAGAACAGCGCCGAACTGAGCAGCCGCTTGCGGCGGAACAGCTTGAGCATGCGTCCATCGGCCAATCTGAGCACCTTGTCGCCGGAACCGTCGGCTTCCAATACGTGTGCACCCTCGCGCAGTGCCTCGTAAGTGCTGTGATCAATCGATTGCATATCCGGCTCCCCATCATTAGCGGGGTATCTTAACCGACTTGGTCGAAAGCTGGCTTGCAGTCATGTTTATCGGGGCAAAAACGCGTGTGATATCATCGGCGCCTCACTGAATTGCGCGGATCACCATGAGCAGTCCTGAACCGAAAGCCCAGTCCACGCTGGCGATCTATTTCCGCCTTTTGGCTTACGTGCGGCCTTATGCCGGCCTTTTCCTTCTCAGCATCGTCGGGTTTCTGATTTTCGCATCGACTCAGCCGATGCTCGCTTACATCCTCAAGTACTTTGTCGACGGTCTGGCCAATCCTGAAGCCAGTCTGTTCCCGGGCAACCCTTATCTGGGCAAGCTGCAGTTGCTCGAAACCGTGCCACTGATGATCGTCTTCATCGCGTTGTGGCAGGGCGTGGGTTCTTACCTGGGCAACTTCTTCCTGGCGCGGGTTTCTCTGGGCCTGGTGCATGACCTGCGGGTGGTGTTGTTCAATAAATTGCTGGAGTTGCCCAATCGCTTCTTCGACAAGAACAATTCCGGCCACCTGATTTCCCGGATCACCTTCAACGTGACCATGGTCACCGGCGCGGCAACGGATGCAATCAAAGTCGTCATCCGTGAAGGCATGACCGTGATTTTCCTGTTCTGCACACTGTTGTGGATGAACTGGAAGCTCACGCTGGTGATGGTCGCCATCCTGCCGTTGATCGGTTTGATGGTGAACAGCACCAGCAAAAAATTCCGCAAGCAAAGCAAGAAGATCCAGGTCTCGATGGGCAACGTCACGCACGTCGCGTCCGAGACCATTCATGGCTATCGCGTCGTGCGCAGTTTTGGCGGCGAGCAGTACGAAAAGGATCGCTTTCGCGATGCCAGCCAGAGCAACACCGACAAGCAGTTGACGATGACCAAGACCGGCGCCGTTTACACGCCGATGCTGCAGCTGGTGACTTACAGCGCCATGGCGGTGGTCATGTTCCTCGTCCTGTACCTTCGCGGCGATGCATCGCCGGGTGATCTGGTGGCCTACATCACCATGGCTGGCTTGTTGCCCAAGCCGATCCGTCAGTTGTCGGAGGTCAGCTCGACGATTCAGAAGGGTGTCGCCGGTGCCGAAAGTATTTTCGAGCAACTGGATGAGCCGGCGGAAGTGGATCAGGGCACGGTCGAGCAAGATCGTCTCGAAGGCCGTCTGGAAGTGCGCAATCTGAGCTTCCACTATCCTGACACCGACAAAGCGGTGCTCAATGACATCAGTTTCGTCGTCGAACCGGGGCAAATGGTTGCCTTGGTCGGCCGCTCGGGCAGTGGCAAATCGACCCTGGCCAGCCTGATTCCGCGCTTTTATCAGCATGATGATGCGCAGGGCCAGATCTTGCTCGATGGCGTGCAGGTGCAGGACTTCACCTTGCGCAGCCTGCGTCGGCAGATTGCTCTGGTGACCCAACAGGTCACGCTATTCAACGATACGGTGACCAACAACATCGCCTACGGTGATCTGGCCGGTGCGCCGTTCGATGAGGTCAAGCGCGCGGCCACCGAAGCCTATGCCGATGAGTTCATCATCAAGATGCCGCAAGGCTACGAAACCATGGTCGGCGAAAACGGTGTGCTGCTGTCCGGCGGCCAGCGTCAGCGCATCGCTATTGCCCGGGCGTTGCTCAAGGATGCACCGCTGCTGATTCTCGACGAGGCCACTTCCGCGCTCGATACCGAGTCGGAGCGGCATATCCAGGCTGCCCTGGATCATGTGGTGAAAAACCGCACGACCCTGGTGATCGCCCACCGTTTGAGCACCATCGAGAAAGCCGACCTGATTCTGGTCATGGACGAAGGTCGCATCGTCGAGCGCGGCTCTCACGCACAATTGCTCGAGCAGAACGGCTATTACGCCCGTCTGCACGCCAAAGAGTTTGAAGAGGGTGACGAGCCTCAGCCGGCACACGCGACCGACGTATGCTGACGATGTTTCGCAGCTTTCGCGAGCGTGGCTGGACCGAAATCGACCGGGACAGCTACGCCCGTGCCTGGCAACGTTTCGGCGGCAGTTTTGCTACACACCCCGAAGTCGTCGAGCGCTTGTCAACGTTCCTTGGCATCGAGTTGCGCTACCTGGGCTGGGTCGTTGGCGGAGATGTGCTGGCCGCCATCCCTTGCTGGGGGCGGCATGTTGCCTTGTCCAAGGAAGTGCTCAAGCGCGACGGCAAGCGTGGCTTGCTGGACATGGGCAATGCGGAAATCATTCTGCCGATCGCGCCAGACGTCATCGTGCCGGTGCGCCAGCGCGTGGCTTATGTGTCCCAGCTCAATGCCGGGCAGATCAGCACGCTGAAGCCACAGCCTGAGGGCCTGGCGCTGGCCCGGTTGCCGGAAGAATATTCGAAGAAGTTCCGCTACAACCAGCGTCGCGAACAGCGCCTGCTGGAAGAGGCGGGCGGATCGCTGGTGCCGATGTCCGACTTTACGACGCAGGAACAGGCTGCCGCTTACGGCGATTTATTCAAGCGTCGCTGGGGCTTCGAGGTGCCGGGCAAGGCCGGGCTGGTTGAGGTCTTTACCTTGCTGCGCGAGTTCATGACCGGTTCGGTGGTGATGCTCGAATCGGCGCCCGTCGCCATTCAGGTGCTCTATCGCGTCGAGGCCCCGCAATGGGTTTCGCTGGAATACGTCAACGGTGGTGTCGACCCGCAGAGCCGCGAGTTCAGCCCCGGCAGTGTGCTGAGTTTCGTCAATACCCAAGAGGCCTGGGCGCACGCGCAAGCGCTGGGCAAACCTCTGCGTTACTCATTCGGTCGTGCCGACCGAGAGTACAAGGATCGCTGGTGCCACACGGTGCCGGTCTACAAGGTCTGAATTCATGAGCGCTCGCAAGCAACAGCTTCTCAAGGCCCATCGGCGCAACAAGCGTCTGTTCCTGATCGCCTTTGTGCTGGCGCTGTTGCTGATCGGCGTGCTGATCGCGTGGTGGCTGGTGCCGTTGTTGCTGGTGCTGGCCTGGGTTGCTCACGAGGCCTGGTTTGCCGACCATTTGTTCTACCGGCCTACCGACGACTATCAATACGACTTTCCGCCGCAAACCGCGCGGCAGGCCGTGAGTCTTGAGGGCGGCGTGGTAGGCCTGAGCGAACCGCTGGCGCAGGGCGAGACATTGGCACTCGAACTCGAAGTGAAGTCCACCTGGCTGGGGCGCTGGCTCGATCCCTATGTTGAGGTGGGCGATGATCGTCAGGATCTGGAGCGGGGCGTCAGAGGGCGGCGTTTCCTCAATCTGTCGGGGCAGGTCGATGCGCTGGTGCAAGGGACTCTGACGCTGCGTGGCCGATATTGCGTACCTGCTGCGACGGGCGTGTTGTGGGTCATGGCCAATCCGGACTACAGCCGCCAGCGGGTCATGGTCATCGCGCCCCATGCCGATGATGCAGAGCTCGCCGCCTTCGGTCTGTACAGTCGATGCGAAGACGTCAGCATCGTCACCCTGACCCAGGGTGAGATCGAGGCTGAAGACTTTCAGCGGCTGGGCCTTGATCAAGCCGCAGCCGCTCGATTGAAGGGCCGCTTGCGCAGTTGGGACAGCCTGGTGATTCCGCTGTGGGGGGGCGTGCCTGCCGAGCGTTGTGTGCAATTGGGCTATTACTGCCTGCAACTGCCGTCGATGGTCGAAGCGCCCACCCAGGCGTTCGGCTCCCGGGAATCGCAGGAAAACGATATTCGCAGTGTGCGCCAGCATAACCCGTTGACCCTGCCCGCCGACGTTGACGGGCAGCCGACCTGGCAAAACCTGCTGGGTGATCTGACGGCCCTGCTTGAGCACTATCGCCCGGAAGTGGTCGTTACACCGCATCCTGAACTCGATCCCCACAGTGATCATGTAGCGTCGACCCAAGCGTTGCTTGAGGCTATCGAACGCAGTAGCTGGAAACCGGCGACCCTGCTGCTGTACGCCAATCACCTGCACGACAATGATCGCTGGCCGATGGGGCCTGCCGGTGCGGGTGTTCCGCTGCCTCCCGCCATCGAGCCGCTACCGGCTGATCGCCTGTGGAGTCCGCTGCTGTCGGCGGACGTGCAACTGGACAAAGCCATGGCGCTGGCCATGGAGCACGATCTGCAGGGCGGACAGGCGTTCAAACGGCAATTGCGCCGCAGGATCCAGCAGGCTCTGGCCGGCCGTCGCTGGCCTGAAACGGGCAGTAACGAGTTTTTCCGCAAGGCGGTCCGGCGTCACGAGTTGTTCTGGGTGCGCGACCTTTCAGATTGAGGCGGACGGCGCTTTACCCTGTGTTAATATCGCGCCCCTGTTCATTTTGTATGTGGGTTGCTCCATGAAGTTGTCCATGCCGCGTTTCGATCAAGCCCCGGTCTTGGTAGTCGGCGATGTCATGCTCGACCGTTACTGGCATGGCGGAACCTCACGGATTTCCCCTGAGGCGCCGGTGCCGGTCGTTAAGGTCGAGCAGATCGAAGACCGTCCGGGCGGTGCCGCGAACGTTGCCTTGAACATTGCCGCGCTGGGTGCGCCGGCGTCGCTGGTTGGTGTGACCGGCGATGACGAAGCCGCCGACAGCCTGAGCAACAGTCTCAAAGGCGCGGGCGTACGTGCCCTGTTCCAGCGCATCGCTCACCAGCCAACCATCGTCAAGCTGCGGGTCATGAGCCGGCACCAGCAACTGCTGCGTATCGACTTTGAAGAACCGTTCGCCACCGACGCTCTGGCCCTTGGTTCGCAGGTCGACGACCTGCTCGAAGGCATCAAGGTGCTGGTACTCTCCGATTACGGCAAAGGCGCCCTGAAAAACCATCAGGCGCTGATCCAGGCCGCCCGCGCGAAGAACATTCCGGTGCTGGCCGATCCAAAGGGCAAGGACTTCTCGATTTATCGCGGCGCCAGCCTGATCACCCCCAATCTCAGCGAATTCGAAGCCATCGTCGGCGGTTGCGTCGATGAGCATGAGCTGGTGAGCAAGGGCGCCGCCCTGATGCACGACCTCGAACTCGGTGCGCTGCTGGTAACGCGCGGCGAACACGGCATGACCCTGTTGCGTCCGGATCAGCCGGCGCTGCACCTGCCGGCCCGTGCCCGTGAAGTGTTTGATGTCACCGGTGCCGGTGACACGGTGATCTCCACCCTGGCGGCAGCGATTGCCGCCGGTGAAGACCTGCCCCACGCCGTTGCACTGGCCAACCTGGCCGCCGGCATCGTGGTCGGCAAACTCGGTACGGCCGCCATCAGCGCCCCGGAACTGCGTCGCGCCATTCAGCGCGAGGAGGGTTCTGAACGGGGTGTCCTGGGTCTGGAGCAGTTGCTGCTCGCCGTGGCCGATGCCCGTGCGCACAACGAGAAGATCGTCTTCACCAATGGCTGCTTCGACATCCTCCATGCCGGCCATGTGACCTACCTGGAGCAGGCACGGGCACAGGGCGACCGGCTGATTGTCGCGGTTAACGATGATGCTTCGGTCAGCCGTCTCAAAGGCCCGGGCCGCCCGATCAACAGTGTTGACCGACGCATGGCGGTTCTCGCGGGCCTCGGCGCTGTGGACTGGGTGATCAGTTTCCCTGAAGGCACCCCGGAGAACCTGCTGCGCGAGGTCAAACCGGACGTGCTGGTCAAGGGCGGCGATTACGGCATCGATCAGGTAGTCGGCGCTGATATCGTCACTGCTTATGGCGGTACCGTAAAGGTGCTGGGACTGGTGGAAAACAGCTCGACAACTGCGATTGTCGAGAAGATCCGCAGTCGTTGATCAGATGAATTTTTACCGTTGTGTACTGCGTGTGAACGGATTTTGCCTTGGGGATTTTACCGTTTCCGTTGATGTAGGCAGCTTTGAATCCGATGCGCTTGCCTGCCTACGTCGCGTGGTCAATTAACCTATGAAAGTCATGCTCCTGGTGATGGACGAGCAGCGGGTCATTCTCGACCGGCTCTACGACATCGTGCAGCAGAACTGTGATGAGTGTTTCATCTATCGTTTGAGCAAAAAACAGCAGTTGAATCTGGGCTCGTTTCTGGCCTCGGTCGATTACCAGACCTTCGATCGCGTGGTGATTTTCTCCCGGGTCAAACGCCTGGCCACGCAACTGCAGGTGCTCAAATGCATCCCCGGGCTGGTCTTCCTCGAACACGACGCCTACCAGAACTACATGCCAGCGAGTAAATACCGCGGCGTGTATTCACGGCTCTACCGTCGCCTGCCGAGTTGCCGGGCGCTGGTGTCCGGTGCCGTGGTCGCGCGCAAGATGCTCGCTGAAGGCATCGACACGGTGTTTGTCTCCAAAGGTTATGACGAGCAGATGCTGCACAACACCGGCGTCGAGCGGGACATTCCCATCGGTTTTCTTGGCAGCTTGAAAAGCACCGAATATGCCGAGCGCAAAGCCATGCTCGAGTCGCTCTCGCAGCGAACCGGGATGCTGGTGACCCGTACCAAGTCGGGTGCGGAATACCTGCAGACGCTCAATCGCATCAGGATTTTCGTCAGCGCCGACATCGGCATGAACGAGTTCATGATCAAGAACTATGAGGCCATGGCCTGCGGTTGTGTGCTGCTGGCCTGGAGTCAGGGCGAAGAAGACCGTCTGCTCGGCTTTGAAGACATGCACAACACCGTGTTCTACCGTAGCGCAGATGAAGCGGTGGAAAAGATCCAGCTGCTGCAGAGCGACCCGGAACTGGCAGAGCGCATCGCCCGCAATGGCCAGGAGTTCGCGCAAAGCCGTTATTCCTTTGCCCGTGTCGGTCAGGCACTGGCTACGGAAATCCAGCGTGAGATGCGCCCATGGCAGCCGCCCTCGGCGTTCACGCGATTCTGGGTGAGGCTGCGTTACGGGATGAAGGTGCCGGTCTGAATGAAGGACGAACACATGGCGCTGGATGCGCTGCCCGGTGGTGATCAGTCCGTACTGGGGGCGTTACCGACAGAACTTCTCGACTGTCTGAGCCGTGCGCCTCGGGTGGTGCTGATTGCCAACAACCCGGCCATCACCGCGGCGGACTTTCAGGCGTTGAACATTGGCGTCGATGACGTCGTCGTCAGCTTCAATACCTGCATCAAAGCGGCGCTGCTCAACAAGCGAAGCGTCAATGTCTTTGTGCATGGCTACAACGCGCCGGACGCGTATTTTTTTGGTCTGCCTTACGCGCCGCCGGTCCAGCAGATGTTCGAACAGGCGAGCGAACGTTGTTTCAGCATGCTGGTGGGCTGCGCCGCACCGATGTGTCCACTGCCACGCGTGGCCATGTATTGGGATCGCATTCCACTGCCGCCACTGTGGAACTACCCGGTCGACCGCCCGGGCGGCAAGCGCTACGTTGGGCCTTCCACCGGTTTCAACACGCTGGTGCTGTTTGACTGGTTGCGCGCTCATGCCGGTTATACCTATCAGCTCATGACCCTGGGCTTTTCCAACGAAGCAGGAAAACTGTGGGGCGGCCATGCCTGGGACTATGAGCGTGACTGGCTGCAGAAGTCGGACATCATTGTGGTGCCGCTGCAAACCCGTCGCTGGTGGCAAAAGCTGTTTCGGCCAAAGTAAGCGATATCGTCTATCCGGTTGCCAGCAGGCCCGAACTACTTTCAAAAGGTGCTGTTGAGTGTTGAAAATTGCCGTGGCTTTTTTCGGGATCCCGAGAAATTCGCCGATCTGTTTCCCCTCCATCGAGCAGAATGTGCTGGCGCAGTTGCCTGCAGGCAGCGACGTAAAGTGCTTCTACCATCTGTACAAGATTGATGAGGTGCAGAACTCGCGATCCGGTGAGAAAGGCGAACTGAAGGCGGACAACTACCAGCCATTCGAATCGATGACCGGCACACTCACCTCGACCGAGGGCGTGCTGGAGCGCTGGGATTTCGAACAGGTCAAAGCACAGGGCGATACCTGGGCAGATGACTTTGCGTCATTGCGCAATTTGATCTTTCAGCTCAACTCATTGCATACCGTGACCAGCATGATCGAGCCGTTCAATCCGGATTTCGTTGTGTTCGTGCGCCCGGACAATTTCTTTCACAGCGCATTGCCTGCCTATGTCTTCGCTCACCCCGAGGCTCGCAAGCACAACGCTTATATTCCTGACTGGCAATGGTGGGGCGGTTTGAACGACCGTTTTGCCGTGTGCGGGCGCGACACGTATGTCGCGTACGGCAAGCGCATCGAGTGTATTTTCGATTTCTGCAAGGCAACAGGCCGAAAGCTGCATTCCGAACGCTTGCTTAAATATGCCCTGCAGCAGGTCGATGCCAAAATCTGCACGCTGCCGACGCAGGCATCGCGGGTACGCATTACCGGTGCATTTGCCGAGGAATCGTTCTCGCCCAAGCGTGGCATGGGCAAGCGCGAAAACCGCTACTTTCATTTCTTCGCCGGGTTGCGCACCTGGTGGGACCGTCGCCGCTAAACCGTTATTTACCGGTTTTCTTGCCCAGACCGACCAGTCGCAGCGCCTTGATACTCAGTTGCTTGAGTCCCTGACGCGGGGCCTTCGCCGGTTGCAGGCCCTGCTGCACCAACCAGTCCTTCCAGCGAATCCGCTCTTCGCGCACAACCCAGCCGGTTTGTGTGGCAAAGCTCTCGGCCAGATAAAGACCCCGGGTGCTCGCCGGTACCAGTTTGTCGCGCTTGAGCGTGTACAACTCTGCCAGTGGCGCGCCGTCCTTGAGTGGCATCAAGTACAGGTCGGGCCGTTTGCGGTCGAGTCGAGCCACCAGTTGATCACCCTCCAGGCGTTCGTCGACGTGGAACAGGCTCAGGGACTTGGCTTCCTTGGGCACATCCAGACGCAAGTCGTAGATCAATTGCAGCGATGCGGTCGGCAGATGCACGTAGGCCCGTGGGCGTTCGAGCAATTGCAGATTGGCGCTACGTATTGGTCGCGCTGAGCCGGATAACGGGGTCAGGCGAAACGGCAGGGCCTCGCGATAATGCAGTGCAGCGGAGTAGGGCGCCGGCAGCCAGGTGTCGTTGAAACGTCCGCCGAGCCAGCCTTCCGGTGTTTCCAGCAAACACTCTTCGGCAATTTCCTGAATGGCCGTGTGTAGCGGAATATTCAGTTCATGCGCCGGCACGTAACCGGAAATCAATTTGAGCACGACATCGCCACGATCCTGACGGCGCTGGCGCACCAGCACCCAGTAATCGCGATTCTGCCAATGCAGGGTCAGGCGTACGGAAACCCCGAGGTTGGCCAGTTCCAGCGAGAAGCGCTCGGTGTCAGCCACGATTACCGGTTTGCGCCGCTGCAAGGTCTGCGCAAAGTTCAGCGGCATGCCGACGCTCTGGTAGGTCAGACCTTCGGGGGTGGCTTCGACGTACAACGGCAGGGTCTTGAAGTTGCTCGGGTTCTTTCTGATGAGCGTGCGCGGCATATCGGCTCCTGCTTAAGGCCGCGAAGCGGCGTCAGTGACCACGTAGGACCTGGGCAACGGTCGCAACGTTGTGGGCGAGGTGCAGCGGATTGATCGTCCCGACAATAGCACTGGCCACGCCAGGTTGCGCGAACAGCAATTCGAAGCTGGCGCGCACCGGATCCACGCCCGGACTCAAACAGACGTGACCGCTGGCCAGGGCTTTTTTCACCAGAATGGCTTTGCCGTGGGCAGCAGCATAGTCAATGACAGCCTTCTCGTTTTGTTCGTTCAGATTGTAGGTGACCATCGCGCAGTCGCCTTGCTCCAGCGCTTTCAAACCGCCCTCGACGGTTTTGCCGGAAAAACCGAAGCCGCGAATCTTGCCCTCGGCCTTGAGCGCGGCGAGTGTCGCGTAGACCTCTTCGTGCTCGAGGATCGCCATGTCGTTGCCGTCGGAATGCACCAGCACCAGGTCGATAAAATCGGTTTCAAGACGTTGCAGGCTACGCTCCACCGACATCCGTGTGTGTGCTGCGCTGAAATCGTGATGCGAGAGGCCATCGGCAAACTCTTCGCCGACCTTGCTGACGATCACCCAGTCTTGACGTTGACCGCGTAGCAACGGGCCAAGGCGTTCTTCGCTGCGACCGTAGGCCGGGGCGGTGTCGATCAGGTTGATGCCCAGATCGCGCGCCTGACGCAGCAGCATCCGCGCTTCATCATCGCCGGGGATCTGAAATCCGTTGGGGTATTTCACCCCTTGGTCGCGGCCGAGTTTGACTGTGCCCAGGCCCAGCGGCGAAACCGTCAGGCCGGTGCTGCCTAAGGGACGATGCAGATCGTGCAGGGTGGAAATGGTCATGGCAGCAATTGCTCCCAGGCAGGAACGCCCAGCGGTGGTTTTGGCATTGCGGGCAATGGTTCGGTGGCTTGTGGCTGGATGCCGTCGCGCTCCAGGGCGGCGATGACCCGGTCAGCGAAGTCCGGCGCCAGCGCCAGTTTGGTTGGCCAGCCGACCAGCAAGCGGCCTTGCTCGGCAAGGAAGGCGTTGTCCGGGCGCGTCAGCCCGGTTTGCAGTGGCTCGGCACGGTCAACCCGCAGGGTCGCCCATTGTGTAGTGCTGAGGTCGATCCACGGCAACAACTGGGCGATCTCTTTCTGCGCGGTGGCAATCTGCTCGGCCGGCTCGCGGTTCACACCTTCGCTTTCGGCGATGTCGCCGCCCATGTACCAGACCCACTGGCCGTCAGCGGCCGGATGTGTGGTCACAGTGATGCGCGGTTTGGTGCCGCCGCCCAGGCAGTGGGCGTACAGCGGCTTCAGACCTGGGCCTTTGGCGATGATCATGTGCAGCGGGCGGCGTTGCATGGCCGGCTGGCTCAAGCCGAGGGCTTCGAGCAGTTGAGCCGTGCCGGCACCGGCACTGAGGACAATGCGTTGCGCGCGGATTTCGCGGCCGTCGACTCTCAAGCCGACCAGCACGCCCGCTTCCAGCAGCGGCTCGATGGTTTGCCCGGCGAGCAGGCCGTCACCGGCCAGATCGGCCAGGCGCTGGATCAGGCTCGGCACGTCAACCACCAATTCGGCGAGGCGATAGACCTTGCCCTTGAAGCGTTTGTCTTGCAGGGCCGGCGGCAGTTGCTCGCCCTTGACCTGATCGACCCGGCCACGCACGGCTTTACTGGCGAAGAAACTGGTGAGGTTGCCGGCGAGGGTGCCTGGCGACCACAGGTAATGGGCCTCGGACAGCAGGCGTACGCCGGACAGATCCAGTTCGCCACTGCCGGCCAGCGCCTCACGCCAGCGACGCGGCATGTCGGCGATGGCTTCCGAGGCGCCAGTCAGCGCGCCGTGCAACGCGTACTTGGCGCCGCCGTGGATAATGCCTTGGGACTTCACACTCTGCCCGCCGCCGAGGCTGGCGCTTTCCACCAGCACGGTCGAAAAACCCTGGCGGCGCAGGCGCGCGTTCAGCCAGAGGCCGGCGACACCAGCGCCGACAATCAGAACGTCGGTGGAAATAACGGATGGCATGCAGCGACCTCAGTGTTCAAGACGAGGGCGCAGTATACAGACTCGGGAAGGGGCGGATTTGTCGATGATCAACAGGTTGAACATAGGGGCCAATGTGGGAGCGAGCCTGCTCGCGAAGAGGGAATGCCAGTCGACATATGTGTTGACTGATACACCGCTTTCGCGAGCAGGCTCGCTCCCACAGGGGATTGTGTCTGGCAGTTAATGGCCGGCAGTCTTGGAGAACAGCTGAATCACGACGACGCCCAGCACGATCAACGCCATCCCGAGCATCGCCGGGATATCCAGTTTTTGCCCGTAGACGAACAGCGCCGCCACGCTGACCATCACAATGCCCATGCCGGCCCAGACCGCGTAGGCCACGCCAACCGGAACGGTGCGCACCACCAGGGTCAACATCCAGAACGCGATCGCGTAGCCGACGATGACCAGCACCAATGGCAGTGGCGTGCTGAAGCCTTTGACCGCTTTCATCGACACGGTGGCGATCACTTCGGCGCAGATGGCAATAGCCAAGTAGGCGTAGGCGTTCATGTTCAAATCCTCAATGTGAAACGTTGCTTGCTGAGGCGGCATTCTAGTGACTCGCCAGATGGGGTAAAGTCATTACCTATCTGTTATAGAGATGGGTAGGCGAATCAGCATGCAGTGGAATCTGGATCAACTGCGGGTGTTTGTCGACGTCGCCGAACACCGCTCGTTTTCCGCCGTGGCGCGCCAGCAGCGTAAAGCGCAGTCGGCGATCAGCAGCGCGATTGCCATGCTCGAAGTTGACTTGGGCGTCAGCCTGTTCGAGCGTAGCAGCGGCCGTCAGCCAACGCTCACCGAGGCGGGCGAAGCGCTGTTGGAAGAGGCACGTGAAGTCCTGCGTCAATGCGAGCGCCTGAATGGCCGGGCGATGGCGATGCTGCGCGGCCAGGAAGCACAACTGCGCGTGGCTCAGGATGAGGCGATGCCCTATCAGGCGCTGGTGGAAAGTTTCGGTGAACTGGCCGAGCAGTTTCCCAGTCTTGAAGTGCAACTGACCAGCGCCGCGCAAGGCGAAGTCGCGCGCAAGCTGGTTGAGCGTCGTGCCGACCTCGGTCTGCTGTTCTATCACGATGAAATCCCCGAAGCACTGGAACGCCGCGTACTGGGCAGTGTGGAAATGGTCACGGTCTGCGGCATCAATCATCCGCTGGCGAAGCAGTCTTACGTGACCTGCCAGCAACTGGCGCAGCACCGGCAATTGTTGATGTCGACGCAAACCAGTGTCTATCCCGGCAACGAGCCGGCCAGCCCGCAGGTATGGCGCGCCGACAGTTTTTACGTGATGTCCGAATGGCTGGTGCGCGACCTCGGCTGGGCCTGGTTGCCCCGGCATGTGGTGCAATACTCCGCGTATCAGGGCTTGATGGTCGAACTCGACAGCGAATGGACCCCGCCGGCACTGGTGGTGGAACTGGTCTGGCGCCGCGACGAACCGCTCGGCCCGGCCGCGCGCTGGCTGGCCGAACGTTTTGCCGTGCACTTGCGGGCGATCGGCGACAAAAGTCGATAAACTCCGCCGCCATGAATAGAACTCTCTACACCGCGCTGTTTTACCTGGGGCTGCCATTGGTGGCGATTCGGCTATGGCTGCGTGCGCGCAAGGCACCGGCGTATGCCAGGCGGATTGGCGAACGTTTCTCCTACGGCATGCCGACGCTGCAACCCGGCGGCATCTGGGTGCACGCAGTGTCGGTGGGCGAAAGCATTGCCGCCGCGCCGATGATTCGCGCTTTGCTGCAACGTTATCCACAACTGCCGATCACCGTGACCTGCATGACCCCGACCGGTTCGGAGCGGATTCAGGCGCTGTTCGCTAACGAGGCGCGCATCCAGCATTGTTATCTGCCGTACGACTTGCCGTGTGCGGCGGCGCGTTTTCTTGATCGCATTCAGCCCAAGCTCGCAGTGATCATGGAAACCGAGCTGTGGCCCAATCACATTCATCAGTGCGCCAAGCGCGGAATTGCCGTGGCATTGGCCAATGGACGCTTGTCCGAGCGTTCCGCCAAAGGCTATGGCCGCTTCGGCAAACTGACCGCGCCGATGCTCGCCGAAATGAGTTTGTTCGCCGTGCAGACCGAAGCCGAAGCCCAGCGCTTCCGCGATCTCGGTGCGCGCCCGGAAACCGTTGAGGTCACCGGCTCGATCAAGTTCGACCTGACCATCGATCCGCAACTGCTGCAACGGGCAGCTGACTTGCGTGGCCAATGGCAGGCGCTGGAGCGTCCGGTGTGGATTGCCGCCAGCACCCATGAAGGCGAGGACGAAGTGATCCTCGACGCCCATCGGCGCTTGCTGACCAATCACCCGGATGCGTTGCTGATTCTGGTGCCGCGTCACCCGGAACGTTTCAACTCGGTGTTCGAACTGTGCCAGCGCGAAGGCTTCGCCACGGTTCGGCGTTCGACTGGGGCCAATGTCGATGCGCAGACGTCGGTGCTGCTCGGCGACACCATGGGCGAGTTGCTGTTTCTTTATGCCTTGGCGGACAGCGCGTTTGTCGGCGGCAGCCTGGTGGCCAATGGTGGGCACAATCTGCTGGAGCCGGCAGCCTTGGCCAAACCGGTGATCAGCGGCCCGCACCTGTTCAACTTCCTCGACATCGCCGCGCAATTGCGCGAAGCCGGAGCGTTGGCCGAGGTCGATGATGCCGAAGGACTGGCGGTGGAAGTGCAGCGCCTGTTTGAGTTGCCGCGCGATGCGCAGCGTATGGCCGACGCCGGGCTGGCGGTGATGCGCCGAAATCAGGGCGCGTTGCAGCGTTTGCTGGATGGTTTGGGCCGACTGATCAAGTAAAGCAAAAAAGATCGCAGCCTTCGGCTGCTCCTACATTGGAATACGTTTCCTGTAGGAGCTGCCGAAGGCTGCGATCTTTTGTTTTTAAGGCTTAAGGCCGGGCCTTGAGCTGCGCCTCGGCCGCTTTGGCCAGATCCGGCGGGAGGAAATCCTTGTCCGGGTTGTAGTCGGCTTTCAGATAACGCCGTAGATCTTCCAGATCCCCAGGATTCAACGTTCCCGCCGCCTGCTTCAAGCGCAGGTTGTCGAGGATGTAGTCATAACGCGTGTTGTTGTAGTTGCGCACCGAGGTGTACAGCTGGCGCTGCGCATCGAGCACGTCGACGATGTTGCGCGTACCGACCTGATAACCGATTTCCGTGGCTTCCACCGCGCTCTGGTTGGAGATGATCGACTGGCGACGCGCCTGCACTTGCTCGACGTCGGTGTTCACCGCGCGATGCAGGTTGCGGGTGTTCTCGACGATTTGCCGGCGCAGGGATTCGCGCTGTTGTTCGCTCTGATTCAGTTGCTCATACGACTGGCGCACTTGCGAGCTGGTCAGTCCGCCGCTGTAGATCGGGATGTTCAATTGCAGGCCGACCGTGCTCTGTTCGACGTTGTCGCGATACGGCACACCGAAAGCGTTCGGGTTGGAAAAGCCGAGGGCGTCGTTGTCACCCTTTTCGTATTTGGCCACGGCATCGAGGGTCGGCAAGTGGCCGGCCTTGCGCTGCTTGAGGGTCTGCTCGGCGGAGCTGACGGCGAAGTTGCTCGCCAGCAGATTGAGGTTCTGTTTCGCCGCAGTATCGACCCACGCCTTGGCGTCGTTCGGCGCCGGCGGCAGGATCGGCAACGTGTGGACGATGCCCTGAATCGAGTTGTACTGGCGGTTGGTCAGGGTGATCAGCGCTTCGAAGGCATCATCGACCTGACGCTGGGCAACGATGCGGTTGGCCCGTGCGGTGTCGTAGCTGGCTTGCGATTGCAGCACGTCGGTCTTATCCGACAGGCCGACATCGAAGCGTTCGTTGGATTGGTCGAGCTGGCGCTTGAACGCCGCTTCTTCGGCCTTGGTCGACGCGAGGTTGTCCTGGCTGCGCAGCACGTTGAAATAGCTTTCGGCCGATTGCAGGATCAGGTTCTGTTCGGTCGCCGACAGTTGCAGCGCTGCTTGCTCGTTGACGTCCTTGGCCGCCTGGTACTGGAACCAGCGATCGGCGCGGAACAACGGCTGGGCCAGAGTCGCCTGGTAGGAGTGAGCGCTGCGGTTGGCAGTGGCCGAGGGCTGATCGATCGACGTCCGCACATTGGCCACCTCAGCGCCGCCTGACAGGTTCGGCAGCAGACCGGCGCGGGCCTGTGGCACCACTTCTTTCTGTGCGCCGTACTGCGCGCGGGCGGCGGCGAGGTCGGCGTTGTTGTCGACCGCCTCCTGATAGACGCTGACCAGATCGGTTTTGGTCGACAAGGGCGCTTCTGCTGCCCAGGCCATTGCGTTGGACGCACAAGACACGGCAAGAGCCAGTGAGAGTTTGCGCAGCATGAGGCGATCCCTAGCATTAATATTATGGAAGTAATCCGGGCGCCAAAGGTAAGGCGCAGGCCCCACAGCGTCAAGGCGTGGCGGGGCAAAGCGAGTGTAGTTGCGCATTTGCCTCACAACAATCAGCCAAGCCCCTGTATTTATGCCATTCATCATGGTGTTTGCTGCGGTGTTGGCGTTCTTTGCCGGTTGTGTCTAGACTGGCCGGGTTCTTGTCGGGGTGCCTTGCTATGAGGCTGAGATCGAATAATTTCGGATCCCGTTGAACCTGATCAGGTTAGCGCCTGCGTAGGGAACAAGATTTCTCGTCACCCGGCGAGTCCTCTTGTGCTTCGTCCGGGAAATTGTTCGACAATCGAACGCTCGACGACGAGGCACAGCACCGGTCCTGGTGCGTCCGTGCCTTTCAGGTTCTGCTCCGACAATCCACTGCCTGGATGCTGTCTGGAGAGCCCGTGATGACGACTACAAAATCAAAAAACGCGATCAACCTGAGTGACTCGGCCAAGGTCGATGAACAATCGGTCAAACCGTTCACCCGTTCGCAAAAAGTCTACGTTCAGGGCTCTCGCCCGGACATCCGCGTGCCGATGCGCGAAATCACCCTCGACGTGACGCCGACCGATTTCGGCGGCGAAATCAACGCGCCGGTGACCGTTTACGATACCTCGGGCCCCTACACCGATCCGAACGTGGTGATCGACGTGCGCAAAGGCCTGGCCGATGTGCGTTCGGCGTGGATCGATGACCGTGGCGACACCGAGCGCCTGGCGGGCCTGAGTTCCAACTTCGGTCGCGAGCGCCTCGCTGATCCGGAATTGACCAAACTGCGTTTTGCCCACGTCAACAACCCGCGCCGCGCCAAGGCCGGTGGCAATGTCACGCAGATGCACTACGCGCGTCAGGGCATCATCACGCCCGAGATGGAATTCGTCGCCATCCGCGAAAACATGAAGCTTGAGGTGGCCCGCGACGCCGGCCTGCTGGATCAGCAACACCCGGGGCACAGCTTCGGCGCCAGCGTGCCGAAAATCATCACCCCGGAATTTGTCCGTGAAGAGATCGCCCGTGGCCGCGCAATCATTCCGGCCAACATCAACCACACCGAACTGGAACCGATGATCATCGGCCGTAACTTCCTGGTGAAGATCAACGGCAACATCGGCAACAGCGCACTGGGTTCGTCCATCGAAGAAGAAGTGGCAAAACTGACCTGGGGCATTCGCTGGGGCGCGGACAACATCATGGACTTGTCCACCGGCAAGCACATTCACGAAACCCGCGAGTGGATCATCCGCAACTCGCCGGTGCCGATCGGCACGGTGCCGATCTATCAGGCGCTGGAAAAAGTTGGCGGCGCGGCTGAAGACCTGACCTGGGAGCTGTTCCGCGACACGCTGATCGAGCAGGCCGAGCAGGGCGTCGACTACTTCACCATTCACGCCGGCGTGTTGCTGCGCTACGTGCCGCTGACCGCCAAACGCGTGACCGGTATCGTTTCCCGTGGTGGTTCGATCATGGCCAAGTGGTGCCTGGCGCATCACAAGGAAAACTTCGCCTACACGCATTTCGAAGAAATCTGCGAAATCATGAAAGCCTATGACGTCAGCTTCTCGCTGGGCGATGGCTTGCGTCCGGGTTCGATTGCCGACGCCAACGATGCCGCGCAATTCGGCGAACTGGAAACCCTCGGCGAACTGACCAAGATCGCCTGGAAGCACGACGTGCAAACCATGATCGAAGGCCCGGGCCACGTGCCGATGCAGTTGATCAAAGAGAACATGGACAAGCAGCTGGAGTGCTGCGACGAGGCGCCGTTCTACACCCTCGGCCCACTGACCACCGACATCGCGCCGGGCTATGACCACATCACCTCGGGTATCGGTGCGGCAATGATTGGCTGGTTCGGTTGCGCCATGCTCTGCTACGTGACGCCTAAGGAACACCTGGGCCTGCCGAACAAGGATGACGTGAAGACCGGGATCATCACCTACAAGATCGCCGCACACGCAGCGGACTTGGCCAAAGGGCATCCGGGTGCACAGATTCGCGACAACGCCTTGAGCAAGGCGCGCTTTGAGTTCCGTTGGGAAGACCAGTTCAACCTCGGTCTGGACCCGGACACCGCGCGTTCGTATCACGATGAAACCCTGCCGAAGGATTCGGCCAAGGTCGCGCACTTCTGTTCGATGTGCGGGCCGAAATTCTGCTCGATGAAGATCACTCAGGAAGTCCGCGAATACGCGGCCAACCAGCGGATCGACGCGGTCGACGTGGACGTCGCCAAAGGCCTGGCGGAACAGGCCGAGCGGTTCAAGAAGGAAGGCAGTCAGCTGTACAAGAAGGTTTGATCTGACCTGAAAGGGTGGGCCTGCAAGGGCCCCTTCGCGAGCAGGCTCGCTCCCACTTTGGAATGCATTCAAGTGTGGGAGCGAGCTTGCTCGCGAATGCGATCAACACAACAACAAATGTCCCTCTGAGATAACACCCTTGAGCATTCAACCCAGCACCTATTCCCCCGACCTCGCCGTACCCGCCGACAAGCGAGTATTCGGCGGTCGCGATCTGTTTTCCCTGTGGTTCTCCCTCGGCATCGGCCTGATGGTTTTGCAAACCGGCGCATTGCTCGCGCCTGGCCTGGGCTTGTCCGGTTCACTGCTGGCGATTTTCCTCGGCACGCTGGTCGGCGTACTGTTGCTGGCCGCCGTCGGCGTGATCGGCAGCGACACCGGCCTGTCATCGATGGCCGCGCTGAAACTCAGCCTCGGCAGCAAGGGCGCGAGCCTGCCGGCGCTGCTGAATTTGCTGCAACTGATCGGTTGGGGCTCGTTCGAAATCATCGTCATGCGCGATGCGGCCAGCCTGCTCGGTACCCGCGCGTTCAGCGAAGGTTCGTTGTGGTCGAACCCGCTGTTGTGGACACTGTTTTTCGGTGCGTTGGCGACGTTGCTCGCGGTCAGCGGCCCGCTGACTTTCGTCCGGCAGATCCTGCGCAAGTGGGGCATCTGGCTGTTGCTGGCGGCGTGCCTCTGGCTGACCTGGAACCTGTTCGCCAAAGCCGATCTGGCCGATCTCTGGTCGCGTGCCGGTGACGGTTCGATGCCGTTCGCCGTGGGCTTCGACATTGCTATCGCGATGCCGCTGTCGTGGCTGCCGCTGATCGCCGATTACTCGCGTTTCGGCAAGCGCGCGAAGAATGTGTTTGGTGGCACTGCGGTCGGTTTCTTCATCGGTAACTTCTGGCTGATGAGCCTTGGCGTCGCCTACACCCTGGCCTTTGCGCCAAGCGGTGAAGTCAACGCGCTGTTGCTGGCTCTGGCTGGCGCCGGTCTGGGCATTCCGCTGCTGCTGATTCTGCTCGATGAGTCGGAAAACGCCTTCGCCGACATTCATTCGGCAGCGGTATCGAGCGGGATTCTGTTGCGCCTGAAAGTCGAACATCTGGCCTTGGCCATCGGCGTGATCTGCACGCTGATCGCCCTGCTGGCGCCATTGGCCCAGTACCAGAATTTCCTGTTGCTGATCGGTTCGGTGTTTGCGCCGCTGTTCGGCGTGGTGCTGGTCGATCACTTCATCCTGCGCAAGCGTAGTGCTCAGGTCGCGTCAGCCGCGTTGCGCTGGCCGGCGTTGTTGGCGTGGCTGGGCGGCGTGAGCACCTACCACTTGCTGGCGAATCTGTATCCGGATGTCGGCGCAACCCTGCCGGCGCTGGTGCTGGCAGGGCTGTTGCAGCTCGTGCTGGGCCGGGCCTTCAGTTACGGCCGGGAAACAGCTCGGGCTTGAGAATGCCGTTCAGACGCGGGTAAGGAATCTTCAGTTCGACGTGGCCCAGTGCGTAAGGCGCAATGGTGCTCACGTCGTACTTGAGGATCACACCGCCATAGGTCAGCGCCACGTTCGGGGTTTTCACGAACGGCCAGCTCTTCACAAAGTCCGCTTCCTGGTCGAGCTTGGTGCTGATCAACCAGCTGTTGTGCGCGACTTGTGCCGCTTTCCAGAATGCCTCTTCCTGACCCGGCATCAACATGTCGGACAGGTTCAGTACTTTGTGCTGCTGGCGCGAATAGTTGATGAAACCGCGACCCGGTGTGCCATGCGCACCGCCGGTGTCGAGGTAGCTCGATAGTTCGATGATCACCAAGCCGTCATGCTGCTCACGTACTTTCGCTTGCAGGTAGCTGCTGTTGCGTGGGCCGGCGCTGGCCAGAAACTGCTCGCGGTAGGCCGCCAGGGTTGGCGCAACCGGGGTGTTTTTCTCGGTGCGGGTCATTTGCAGCAGGCGTTTTTCGATAATGCCGTCCAGCGCAGGTTCGGCCGGGAAGCGCAGGGTGTCGATGTTCACCAGCGGGCAATCAGGGTTGGAACATCCAGGCTTAAGTTGTTCCGACGCATCGCGGGTGGTTTCCAGCGGTGTGCGGTAGTTGGGCTGGAACAGGCTTGCGCACGCGCCGAGGGTCAGGGCGATGGCGGCCACGGAGGCAATTTTGAAAAGCGACATGGGCGTCCTTTCGAAAGCAGGGGAAGGCAAAAAGATATCCGCTTCGACTCTCGCAGAAGCAGTCAGTTCGCCACTAAGCTAATTAGAGTGGGTTTCGCCTCCACCGTCCATCCCGCTGACGGTAAAGGGGCTGCATCAAACCGTTCGGGCGCGTTAGGATGGCGCGAAGTCGAGGTTGCCAGTCACCAACTGCAACCTCGTAATGGATCTGCAGTAAAGAGGATGCTCATGACTGATTTTGCCAACGCCATTCCGACCACCGTCGACGTCGTGCGACGCGAGCGCTGCTACGAGGGTTTTTACAAACTCGATCGTTTGCACCTGCGCCATGAATTGTTCGCCGGTGGCATGAGCCGCGAGATCAACCGTGAAGTGTTTGTGCGTCACGATGCGGTGTGCATGTTGCCCTACGATCCACAGCGCGACGAAGTGGTGTTGATTGAGCAGTTCCGCGTCGGCGCCATGGGCAAGACCGACAATCCGTGGCTGGTCGAACTGGTCGCTGGTCTGATCGACAAGGATGAGCAACCGGAAGAAGTTGCTCACCGCGAGGCGCAGGAGGAAGCTGGGCTGGACATCAAGGCCCTGTGGCCGATGACCAAATATTTTCCGTCGCCGGGCGGCAGCAACGAGTTTGTGCATTTGTATCTGGGGCGTTGCAGCACCGAAGGCGTTGGCGGCCTACATGGCCTGGAAGAAGAGGCAGAAGATATCCGCGTCACGGTCTGGGCTTTCGAAGATGCCTTGCAGGCCGTCCGTGACGGTCGCATTGCCAACGCGGCGAGCATCATCGCCTTGCAATGGCTGGCGCTGAACCGCGCCGAAGTGAGGGGGTTATGGTCGTAAACAAGCTGCGCGATCGTTATCGAGTCGACCTCGTGGGGCTGCAAGCCGCCTGCGAGGCCAACTACGCGCGCCTGATGCGACTAGTTCCGGACATGCGCAACGAACCCGAGGCGCGGCGCATCGCCGTCACTCAGGGCGAGCAGATGCTCGGCGTGCTGGCCCTCGAAGTGCTGCAAACCTGCCCGTACACCACCACTTTGCAGGTGCGTCAGGAACACAGCCTGCCATGGCTGCCGGTGCCGCAACTGGAAGTCCAGGTCTACCACGATGCGCGCATGGCCGAAGTGATCAGCGCCGAACACGCACGACGCTTTCGCGGCATCTATCCTTACCCGAACGCGGCGATGCATCAGCCGGATGAAAAGGCTCAGCTCAATCTGTTCCTGGGGGAATGGCTGAGTCACTGTCTGGCGTTGGGGCATGAGTACGAAGTCGTACGCTAGTTGTGAACTGCGTCCGGTTCGGCGGTTTCCTCTTTCACTGATCCCCCAGCATAATTGCGGCACTTGATCGATTCCGTGCTTTTGCCTTGGGAGAGCGCCTTGCCGAGCGTATCCACGTTGACCTCCGCCGATACGGCGCTGCTGGTGCAGTTGTCCGACAGCCACTTGTTCGCTGAAGCGGACGGCACGCTGCTGGGCATGAACACTCGCGAGAGCCTGCAAAAGGTCATTGAATTGGTACTGGGGCAGCAGCCGCAGATCGATCTGATTCTGGCCACTGGCGATATTTCGCAGGACGGCACGCTGGAGTCGTATCAGCAGTTTCGCCAGATGAGCGCCCAAATCACTGCCCCGGCGCGCTGGATTCCCGGTAATCATGATGAGCCGATGATCATGGCCCAGGCCGCCGTGCAAAGTACGCTGCTGGAGCCAGTGGTCGATATCGGTAACTGGCGGGTGACTTTGCTGGATTCGGCGGTGCCGGGTTCGGTGCCGGGGTTTCTGCAGGACGATCAATTGCAACTGCTGGTCCGCTCGCTGAGCGAAGCGCCGGAGCGCCATCATCTGGTGTGCTTTCACCATCATCCGGTGTCGATTGGTTGTGCGTGGATGGAGCCGATCGGTTTGCGCAATCCCGAGGCATTTTTCGAAGTGCTGGATCGTTTTCCGCAGGCCCGGGCGGTGTTGTGGGGGCATGTGCATCAGGAGATTGACTGCGCTCGCAACGGCGTACGTTTGTTGGCTTCGCCGTCGACGTGCATTCAGTTTGAGCCGGGGAGTGTGGACTTTAAGGTGGGTGAGCAGGCGCCGGGGTATCGCTGGTTGCGGTTGTTGCCGGATGGGCGGTTGGAGACCGGGGTTGAACGCGTCAGCGATTTTGCCTTCACGGTTGATTACGGTTCCAACGGCTATTGAGCGACAAATCATAGCCCTCATCGGAACGCCGCCCGCCCAGCCCTTTCCCGGAGGGAGAGGGAGCCGACCGAGGTGTATTGTGTCATCCATCGACCTGAAAGAATGTGTCGATTATGGATTCGCTGAAGCTCGCTCAAGTCGGTGTAGCTCTTGAATACCTCCCATTCAGTCCCCTCTCCCTTTGGGAGAGGGCTAGGGTGAGGGGCTTTCTCCCTGTAAACTCCGCTATCTTTCGCCGACACCCAGGGAGCTCAAATGTCCGGTTCGATCCTCTATATCCACGGTTTCAACAGCGCTCCGGCCTCGAAAAAGGCCTGTCAGCTGGTCTCCGTGATGGAGCAGCTGGGTTTGAGCGACAAATTGCGTGTCCCGGCCCTGCATCATCACCCGCGCGAAGCCATCGGTCAGTTGGAACAAGCGATTGCCGAACTGGGCAGCCCGCTGCTGGTGGGAAGCTCACTCGGCGGCTACTATGCGACTCACCTGGCCGAGCGCCATGGCCTGAAAGCCCTGCTGGTCAACCCGGCGGTCAGCCCGCACCGGATGTTCGACGGCTATCTGGGCACGCAGAAAAACCTGTATACCGATGAAACCTGGGATTTGACCCACGACCACGTCACGGCCCTGGCTGAACTGGAAGTGCCGGCGCCGCAGGATGCGCAGCGTTATCAGGTGTGGTTGCAGACCGGCGATGAAACACTGGACTATCGCCTCGCCCAGCAGTATTACCGCGCCTGCGCCTTGCGTATTCAGGCCGGCGGCGACCACAGTTTTCAGGGTTTCGCCGGGCAATTGCCGGCGTTGCTGAGTTTTGCCGGCATTGGCGCCGATTTGTATCAGGCCATCGATTTCTCCGCATTGTGAGCTGTGGCCCCATGAATTCTTTTTTCACCGAACATTGACGACGAGACCTTATGGCCACTCCCAGCGCTAGCTCTTATAACGCCGACGCCATCGAAGTCCTCTCGGGCCTCGACCCGGTGCGCAAACGCCCCGGCATGTACACCGACACCAGTCGGCCGAACCACCTCGCCCAGGAAGTGATCGACAACAGTGTCGACGAAGCCCTGGCGGGTCACGCCAAATCGGTACAGGTCATCCTCCATGCCGACCACTCGCTGGAAGTCAGCGACGACGGTCGCGGCATGCCGGTCGACATTCACCCGGAAGAGGGCGTGTCGGGTGTCGAGCTGATCCTCACCAAGCTCCACGCGGGCGGCAAGTTTTCCAACAAGAACTACCAGTTCTCCGGCGGTCTGCACGGCGTGGGTATTTCCGTGGTCAACGCCTTGTCGACCGAAGTCCGTGTGCGCGTAAAACGTGACGGCAACGAATACCAGATGACCTTCAACGACGGTTTCAAAGCCTCGGAACTGGAAATCGTCGGCACCGTCGGCAAGCGCAACACCGGCACCAGCGTGTACTTCGCGCCGGACCCGAAATACTTCGATTCACCGAAATTCTCCATCAGCCGCCTCAAACATGTGCTCAAGGCCAAGGCTGTGCTGTGCCCGGGGCTGCTGGTCAGCTTCGAAGACAAAGGCACCGGCGAGAAAGTCGAGTGGCATTACGAAGACGGTCTGCGTTCCTATCTGGTCGACGCCGTCAGCGAATTCGAACGCCTGCCGGACGAGCCGTTCTGCGGCGCTTTCGCCGGTAATAAAGAAGCGGTCGACTGGGCGCTGCTGTGGTTGCCGGAAGGTGGCGACGCGGTGCAGGAAAGCTACGTCAACCTGATCCCGACGGCGCAGGGCGGTACTCACGTCAACGGTCTGCGTCAGGGCCTGCTTGATGCGATGCGCGAGTTCTGCGAATTCCGCAGCCTGCTGCCGCGCGGCGTCAAGCTGGCGCCGGAAGACGTCTGGGAGCGCATCGCGTTCGTCCTGTCGATGAAGATGCAGGAGCCGCAATTCTCCGGCCAGACCAAAGAGCGACTGTCGTCCCGTGAAGCGGCGGCGTTCGTCTCTGGTGTGGTCAAGGACGCGTTCAGCCTGTGGCTCAACGCCAACCCGGAAACCGGTCTGGCCCTGGCGGAACTGGCGATCAACAACGCCGGTCGTCGTCTTAAGGCAAGCAAGAAAGTCGAGCGTAAACGTGTGACTCAGGGGCCAGCGTTGCCGGGCAAACTGGCGGACTGCGCCGGGCAGGACCCGATGCGTTCCGAGCTGTTCCTGGTCGAAGGTGATTCCGCTGGTGGTTCCGCCAAGCAAGCGCGGGACAAAGAGTTCCAGGCGATCCTGCCGTTGCGCGGCAAGATCCTCAACACCTGGGAAGTCGACGGCAGCGAAGTACTCGCCAGCCAGGAAGTGCACAACATCGCCGTGGCCATCGGTGTCGATCCGGGTGCGGCGGACATGAGCCAGCTGCGCTACGGCAAGATCTGCATCCTCGCCGACGCCGACTCCGACGGTCTGCACATTGCCACGCTGCTCTGCGCATTGTTCGTCCAGCATTTCCGCCCGCTGGTGGATGCCGGTCACGTCTACGTGGCGATGCCGCCGCTGTACCGCATCGACCTGGGCAAAGAAATCTACTACGCCCTCGACGAAGCCGAGCGCGACGGCATTCTCGACCGTCTGGTCGCCGAGAAGAAACGCGGCAAACCCCAGGTCACCCGATTCAAAGGTCTGGGTGAAATGAACCCGCCGCAGTTGCGTGAAACCACCATGGACCCGAATACTCGGCGCCTGGTGCAACTGACACTGGGTGAAGACTTCGCCGAAACCTCGGAAATGATGGACATGCTGCTGGCGAAGAAACGCGCCGGTGACCGCAAGACCTGGCTCGAATCCAAAGGCAACCTCGCCGAGGTGCTGGCCTGATGCGGTTTGGCTGGGCCTTGGCGGGTGCGTTGCTGCTGAGTGCGATGGGCGTGTCGGCCGAGCCGTTGCAGGAATTGCGCGTGCTCTCCGAGCACCCGGTCGACGGCATGCGCGGCGGCAACCTGTCGGGGCTGGCCATGTGCGGCAGCGAGTTGTGGACGGTGTCGGACCGCGATGACGATCAGATCTATCGGCTCAATACCGCCGATCAGGTCTGGCAGGCCGAAGCCTTGCACATCGACGTGCCCCTGGTGCCGGAGACCGGTCTGCCGTGGGGGTTGCGCTCGCGCAACTGGGCCGCATCGTTCGTGCGCGGTGGCGACCTGGATTTCGAAGGCATCAGTTGCGACAGTGCCGGCAATCGCTACATTGTCAGCGAGGGCCATGCGGCAGTCTTGCAGGTGCCCGTCAGCGGCCCGGTCAACTGGCTGAAGATCTCGCCGATGATGGTTCGCGAAGCACGGGCCAGCGGCATGCTCCTGCATTTCAATGCGATCTTCGAGGGCTTGGCGATCAATCCGGCGGGCGATCAGATGTGGCTGGCTGCCGAACGGCAAAGCCGTGGCTTGCTGCTGATCAAGCGCCAGCAGACGGTGTGGGATTGCGACGGTCGTTGCGTGCTGCTCAGCGAGGGCGGCAAGGAAATGCAGCCGCCGCAGTTCCCGAAGGCCAGAGCGGTCGACCGGGACTTTTCCGACCTTTCATTGTTTAACGGCAAATTGTTTACCCTTGAGCGCAACGCCTTTCAGATTTGTCGGCGCGATGCGCAGACCGCCAAGGTCGAGCGTTGCTGGTCGTACGCCGCTGAACTGTTGCAGGCCAACCGCCGTTATTCGCAGAACTTCGGGCTGGAAGAGGCGCTGATCGTTGACGCTGATGGTGCGTGGGTCGGCGTCGACAATAATTTCGGCCCGCGGGCCGACGGTGAGGTTCGGCCGATCGTCTGGCGCTTCGCAGCGCCTGACGGTGGCTGGAGCGCCAAGCCTTAGCGTACTGCGTCCGAGTATTGCTGACGGGTATTTGCCGATCTGTGAGCAGATCAGGAAACTGCTGCAATACTCCAATCGGGACGGCCCTGGCCGTTGTGAGTGAGAACGCTTGAGGTGGCTCACTCGCGCAGGTTTTGGAGGGTGTGCCGGAAGCAAGGCGCGCTGGATGATTTACAGGTTTGCTGCGCTGGCCGCTGATTGAACAGCGAGCCATGAAGTGCAGACAATGAAGCTCTGAAGCAATGCTGTCGAGAAAGTAGTGTGATCGTTGAATTCCGACATGTCGTGCAAGGCTCGGGGAAACTTGAAACGCCGACTGCGGGAGATTCAATGATGAAACTCAACCTCTTTATTGCGGGTTTTTTGCTTGTCTGGAGTTCGCTGGGACTGGCCGCCGACCCGGAACTGCGGTTGCTTTCTGAGCATCCGGTGGAGGGGATGCGCGGAGGCAATCTGTCCGGGCTGGCCAAGTGTGGCGAGCAGTTGTGGACGGTGTCGGATCGTGACGACGACCGGATCTACCGGCTCGATAAGCAAGACAAGGTGTGGAAGGCCGAGGCTGTTTTGATTAATGTTCCACCGGTGCCTGAAGATCCCGGCCGGACGTTGGCCATGAAAACCCAGAGCTTTTTCAGGTCGCTTGCGGGTAACGGTGCGTTGGACTTTGAAGGGATCACCTGCGACGCTAGCCAGAATCGCTACATTCTCAGTGAAACGTATTCAGCCATTCTCAAGATCTCACCCAGTGGAGAACTGGCCTGGTTGCGCATCTCGTCGCAGGTGCTGACTATGGCGCGAGAGGCTGGGCTGGCTACGCACGCCAATGCGTTGTTTGAAGGCTTGGCGGTTTCCGGCATTCTTGGCAGTGAAATCTGGCTGGCTGCAGAGCGGCAAAAAAGAGGGTTGGTCAAAATCAGGCGGCTACTGACTCCTCCCCTTGATAACAAATGGTACTGTTTTTCCATTTGTGTGCTCATGACCGAGGGAGGACTGGCGCCGCAACCGCCGCAATTTCCAGGCTCCAAACCGGTAGAGAAGGATTTTTCGGATATTGCTCTATTCAATAACAAACTGTTTCTCCTGGATCGCAACGCTTTCAAAATCTGTCGGCATGAAATGTTGACGGGTAAACAGGAACGCTGCTGGTCATTCGCTACGGATGCACTGGTTCCGAATCGTCAATATGCGTCCGAACACGGACTGACCGAGGCGTTGCTGGTCGACGCGCAAGGCGCGTGGATTGGCGTCGACAACAATTTTGCAACCCGCGCCGATGGCGAGTCTCGCCCAATTGTGTGGCGCTTTGCAGCGCCTGAGGGCGGCTGGATTCAATGAGTATGGGTGAACAACGACAACAACCCCCGGGCAAGCGCGCCGGTCGGGTGCTGATGATTCTGGCCTGGTGTGCGGCGCTGTTTCTGGCGACGCGGTTTTTTGGCCAGTGGGAGCAACGCCAGCAGAATCCGAACGTCGTGGTCAGTTCGGAGCAGGGCGAAGGGTTTATCGAGGTGAAGCTGGCCGGCAATGCCCAAGGGCATTTTGTCGCCAGCGGTCAGATCAACGGCGAACCGGTCGAGTTCATGCTCGACACCGGCGCAACCGATGTGGCGATCCCGGCGGATCTGGCCAAGCGTTTGAAGCTGGAAGAAGGTTTCGGTGTGACCCTGAGCACGGCCAATGGCCTGAGCCAGGGCTATCGAACCAAAATCGACCGCCTGCAACTCGGTGACATCGTGCTGCGCGACGTCCGCGCACTGGTGGCGCCGGGGCTGCATGGCGATCAGGTACTGCTCGGCATGAGCGCCCTGAACAAACTTGAATTTACTCAGCGCGGTGGCACCATGCTGCTGCGCCAGACAACGAACCGATGAGGCCTGCATGAGCAACCCCCTTGATCTCAGCCTGGACGGTGTAGAACGCCGCTCGCTGGCCGACTTCACCGAAAGTGCCTACCTCAACTACTCCATGTACGTGATCATGGACCGTGCACTGCCGCATATCGGCGACGGCCTGAAACCGGTACAGCGGCGTATCGTCTACGCCATGAGCGAGTTGGGCCTGGATGCCGACTCCAAGCACAAGAAATCGGCACGTACCGTCGGTGACGTGCTCGGTAAATTCCACCCGCACGGTGACTCGGCGTGCTACGAAGCGATGGTGCTGATGGCCCAGCCATTCAGCTATCGCTACACGCTGGTCGACGGTCAGGGTAACTGGGGTGCGCCGGACGATCCGAAGTCCTTCGCCGCCATGCGTTACACCGAAGCACGTCTGTCGCGATATTCCGAAGTACTGCTCAGCGAACTGGGCCAGGGCACTGCCGACTGGGGCCCGAACTTCGACGGCACCTTACAAGAGCCGCTGGTGCTGCCGGCGCGCCTGCCGAACATCCTGCTCAACGGCACCACCGGCATTGCCGTGGGCATGGCCACCGACGTGCCGCCGCATAACCTGCGCGAAGTCGCCACCGCTTGCGTGCGCTTGCTCGATGAGCCGAAAGCCACGGTCGAGCAGCTCTGCGAACACATTCAGGGCCCGGATTATCCGACCGAAGCGGAAATCATCACGCCGCGCGCCGACTTGCTGAAGATGTACGAAACCGGCAAGGGCTCGGTGCGCATGCGCGCCGTGTACCACGTCGAGGACGGCGACATCATCGTCACCGCGCTGCCGCATCAGGTGTCCGGTGCCAAGGTACTGGAACAGATCGCCGCGCTGATGCAGGCCAAGCCGTCGAAAGCCCCGCAGATCGCTGACCTGCGCGACGAATCCGACCACGAAAATCCGTGCCGCATCGTGATCATTCCGGTCAACAGCCGCGTCGATCATGAAGCGCTGATGCAGCACTTATTCGCCAGCACCGAGTTGGAGTCGACCTACCGGGTCAACGTCAACATCATCGGTCTGGACGGCAAGCCGCAGCTGAAAAACCTGCGAGCGCTGCTGGTCGAGTGGCTGGAATTCCGCGTGCTGACCGTACGTCGCCGCCTGCAATTCCGCCTCGACAAGGTCGAGCGTCGTCTGCACCTGTTGGACGGTTTGCTGATCGCCTACCTCAACCTGGATGAAGTGATCCACATCATCCGTACCGAGGAGCATCCGAAGGCCAAGCTGATCGAGCGTTTCGCCCTCAGTGAGATTCAGGCCGACTACATCCTCGACACCCGTCTGCGTCAGTTGGCGCGACTGGAAGAGATGAAGCTGCGCGACGAGCAGGACGAACTGCTCAAGGAGCAAGCCAAGCTGCAAGCCCTGCTGGGCAGTGAAGCCAAGCTGAAGAAGCTGGTGCGCACTGAACTGTTGAAAGACGCCGAAACCTACGGCGATGACCGTCGGTCGCCAATCGTCGAGCGCGCTGAAGCCAAGGCGCTGACCGAACACGATCTGCTGCCGAACGAAAAAGTCACCGTGGTGCTGTCGGAAAAAGGCTGGATCCGTTCGGCCAAAGGTCATGACATCGACGCCACCGGCCTGTCGTACAAGGCCGGCGACGGCTTCAAGACCTCGGCAGCGGGGCGCTCCAACCAGTTTGCGGTGTTTATCGACTCGACCGGCCGCAGCTACTCGGTGGCCGCGCACACCCTGCCATCGGCTCGGGGCCAGGGCGAGCCGTTGACCGGTCGTCTGACACCACCGCCCGGTGCGAGCTTCGAATGCGTGCTGATGCCGGAAGACGACGCGTTGTACGTGATCGCTTCCGACGCCGGTTACGGTTTTGTGGTCAAGGGCGAAGACCTGCAAGCCAAGAACAAGGCCGGTAAAGCCCTGTTGAGTCTGCCGAACAACGCCAAAGTCATCGCGCCGCGTCCGGTGGCCGATCGTGAGCACAACTGGCTGGCGTCGGTCACGACCGAAGGTCGCCTGCTGATCTTCAAAATCAGCGATCTGCCACAATTAGGTAAGGGCAAAGGCAACAAGATCATCGGTATTTCCGGTGAGCGTGTGGCCAGTCGCGAAGAATATGTCACGGACATCGCCGTCCTTCCGGAAGGCGCCACGTTGGTGCTGCAGGCCGGAAAACGGACCCTGTCGCTGAAGGCCGATGACCTCGAACACTACAAAGGTGAGCGTGGGCGTCGTGGCAATAAGCTGCCGAGGGGCTTCCAGAGAGTGGATGCGCTGCTCGTCGAAAACCTCAATTAGGCGCCCTAGAGCGTTGGATCTACGATTTAACGCGTAGATCGACGCTTTGGCGCTGGAGTCGGAACGCATATTCACGGATGATATGGCCTTTCCAAGCGCCGGCGTGGCCGAGCGTTCTTCATATTTATTGAGTATTTTCACTGTGGTCAGCCTTGTGGCGGCCACCTGGACGGGATGATGACTGCTCTGCGCCCCCTTATTTTCCTGCTCGCCGGCGTTTTGGGCCTGGCGGGTTGCAGCGTTCACCAGCCGGTGTCGCTGTATCAACTGGACAGCGGAAGTCCGGTTCAGCCTGCGCAAAGCGCGGGCATGGCGGTTCTTTTGGGTCCGGTAGTCGTAGCCGATTACCTGCAACGTGAGACATTGCTGCAACGTCAACCCGATGGCAGTCTGCAGGCAGCGACAGACGGTCGTTGGGCTGGCAGCCTTTCGTCGGATATCGATCAGTTGCTGATGCGTCAGGTTGCTGGCCATCTGGACAGCCAGCGTGTAGTGCTGGCACCGGCCACTACGGGGTTCACTCCGGATGTGCAGGTGTTGCTGACCATCACGCGTCTGGACTCTGGCCAGAAACAACCGGCGATTCTCGATGCTCAATGGCGTCTGATCGATCGTCGTGGTCAGGTGCGCGATAACCGCATCGTTCATCTGCAAGAACTGCATGCCGGCAGTACCGCTTCGCAGGTTCAGGCCCAGGGCATTTTGCTGCAGCGTCTGGCCGAGCAATTGTCGGTAGCGCTCAAGCCGTTGGCCAATCAGCCACCGGTGGCCGAGGCACCGCGTAAAGCGGCACCAAAACCGGCAGCGCCGGCGGCGGAATCAGAGAAACAACCGAAGATTCCGATGGCATCGCCGATTCGGACAGATATGGAAGTGTTCCGCTTCTAAGCTGGATCGAGTCAGAACAGAGCCCGCCTTGTGCGGGCTTTGTTGTGTCTGGGGTTCTGCGCGAAAGATCAAAAGCCCCTCACCCCAGCCCTCTCCCTGTGGGAGAGGGGGCCGACCGAGATGTCTGGCGCCATGCATCGACCTGAACGATCCTGGCGGTTATGGATTCAAAGCAGGACGTGCAGGTCGGTGTATTCCGGCAATAATCCCGGATCGGTCCCCTCTCCCTGTGGGAGAGGGCTAGGGTGAGGGGCTTTTCAGGGTGCTTGCAATCTCGATAACACCGTGTCTAGTCCTGAAATAGGTTTACACCTATTCACCCCAACGCCCGATGCACCGCATCGGGCGTTTTGTATTTTAAGGAAAGGTGCGGCCGCTCTTGGTTGTAGATCGTAATAGCCTCCCGCACCATC
>NZ_JBQYFW010000035.1:0-63689 GCF_056313565.1 Pseudomonas sp. 3B-A001-10F | reverse complement strand
GCCGTCATGCGCAAATACCTGACCGGCTTGTGGGCCTGTATGCGAGCCGGCGAAGATTTCGATACGGCCAAGCTTTTTAGCGCAAAAGATCTCGCAAAAGCTTGACCGTGAACAGAGTATCTACAGGTGTTGTCTGTGGTCAGCCGATCAACTAACTGCCCGCACCACAACAGTGCAACCGCACTTCCCGCTAGCACAGAATCGTGACCGATCAGTCACCGTTTTCGCCCTCCCTCGCAGAAAAACCTGCACTTCGTCGGTGCGTTTCCCCCTCAAAAGCACGGTCGGCGTGGCTTGCCAACCGATTGTCGAACAATTTACCCATTTGCTCCGCCCCGCTCTAGGATCTGGCCTAGACTGACTTTCGCGGGGTAAAACCGACCGGTCACATCGCGGAAAAAAAGTCGAAACTTTTGCGCGCGGCGGCTGGTCATCTGAACGACAGGGCCATAGCGACTGGTGCAATCCTTGCAACGGCCCGTTCACCCATTCTGCTTGCGCGTGTTGGGTAGCGTTTGCTCACCGATGCGTGGCGCGTTTGCGCCCGGCCACAGGACTTGGCCATGGACATCGCTTGTTCAAGACAAGAATCAGATCAACGAGACGGGAGATTCATATGATCAGTGCGGCATTGGAAATTCAGGGAGAGCGTGCTCAGCAGGCGGTTGGTGAATCGAGCACCATCAGTGTTCCTGGCAGCCGACAGATCAACATTCCCGGCACCAAAACGCTGACTCCGGTAGCGAGCCAGAACCCCAACAAGAAAAAAGTCTTGTTCGTCACCTCGGAAATCGCCGATCTGGTCAAGACCGGCGGTCTGGGTGACGTCTCCGCTGCCCTGCCCCGGGCCATGGCCCATCTGCACGACGTGCGCGTGTTGATCCCCGGTTACCCGCAGGTGATGCACAGCGAAAACCCGATCCACATCATCGGCGAACTGGGCGGCCACGCAGCGCTGCCGCCGTGCAAGATCGGGCGCATGGACATGCCGGACGGTCTGGTCATCTACGTGCTGATCTGCCCCGAACTCTATGAGCGCGAAGGCTCGCCCTACGGCGCCAACAACGGCCGCGACTGGCCGGATAACCACATTCGCTTCGCCCGCCTCGGTCTGGCCGCCGCCGACATCGCCGCCAACCTCGCGCAAATTCACTGGTGCCCGGATCTGGTGCACGCCCATGACTGGCCGGCCGGTCTCGCGCCTGCCTATATGCACTGGCGCGGGCAGCGTACGCCCACCCTGTTCACCATTCACAACCTCGCCTATCAAGGCGTGACCAGCCTCGGCTCCTGCCCGGAGCTGGGGATTCCAGCCCATGCCCTGCAACAGGAAGGCATGGAGTTCTACGGCAAGATGTCATTCCTCAAGGCCGGCATGGCGTATTCGAGCCATATCACCACGGTCAGCGCGACTTATGCGCAGGAAATCACCACCCCGGATTTCGGCTGTGGCCTCGACGGCTTTCTCGCCGCCAAGACTCAGCAAGGTTTGCTCAGTGGTATCCCCAACGGCATCGATGAAAGCTGGGATGCGGCCACCGATCCGCACCTGTTTGCACCGTTTGCAATTGGCGACTGGGAAGGCAAAGCGATCAACGCCGCGCACGTGCGTGAGCTGTTCGGCCTCAACGATTCCACCGGACCGTTGTTCGCTGTGGTGTCGCGACTGGTCTACCAGAAAGGTCTGGACCTGACGATAGCGGTATCCGAATACATCGTGCAGAACGGTGGCCAGATCGCAATCATCGGTCGCGGCGAACCGGAAGAAGAACAAGCCATGCGCGAACTGGCGCTGCGCTTTCCTGGGCAGATCGGTGTGCGCATCGGCTTCAATGAAACCGACGCCCGACGCATGTTCGCCGGCAGCGATTTCCTGCTGATGCCTTCGCGTTACGAGCCTTGCGGTTTGAGTCAGATGTACGCCCAGCGTTTCGGCTCGCTGCCGGTGGCGCGCAATACCGGCGGTCTGGCCGACACCATTGAAAACGGCGTCACCGGTTTCCTCTTCGATGAGTCCACCGCTGAAAGCTATCAAGAGGCGCTGAGCCGCGCGTTCAAGGTATTCGCCTTCCCCGAACTGCTCAACGCCATGCGTTGCCGCGCAATGGCTGCGCCGTTCAACTGGTGCAAAGCGGTTGAACCGTACGCCGAACTCTACGAACAACTGGTCGCCAAGGCGCTGGGTAAAGCTCACCACAAATAACCAGGGAGGTTCACCACGATGCCGTTACGGTCTACTGAAACCTGGCCCCACGGCGCGATCATGCTGGACGCCGAACACACGCAATTTGCGCTATGGGCGCCGGATGCGTTTTACGTGAGTGTCGAACTCGAAAACGGCCAGTCGCTGCCGATGCTGCCTCAGGCAGACGGCTGGTTTGTGATCAAGGCCCGCTGTCCGGCGGGCACCCGCTACCGCTACAACATCGACGGCGAACTGGAGGTGCCCGATCCGGCCTCCCGAGCCCAGGATGGCGACCTCGACCGCCACAGCGTGGTGGTCGATCCTCTGGCTTATCAATGGCGACACACGGCCTGGCACGGTCGGCCATGGAGCGAAGCGGTGATCTACGAGTTGCACGTCGGTGCGCTCGGTGGTTTCGCGGAAGTCGAACAACATCTGGCGCGCCTTGCAGGCCTGGGCATCACCGCCATCGAACTGATGCCGCTGGCGCAGTTCCCCGGCGAACGCAATTGGGGCTACGACGGTGTGTTGCCCTACGCCCCGCAAGCCTCCTACGGCACCCCGGAACAACTCAAACACCTGATCGACAGCGCCCACAGCCACGGTCTGGCGGTAATTCTCGACGTGGTCTACAACCACTTCGGCCCGGACGGCAATTACCTGCACCGTTACGCCAAAGGCTTCTTTCGCGAAGACAAGCACACGCCGTGGGGCGCGGCGATCGATTTTCGTCGCAGCGAAGTGCGCGAGTTCTTCATCGAAAACGCGCTGATGTGGCTGCTCGAATACCGTTTCGACGGCCTGCGCCTCGACGCCGTGCATGCCATTGAGGATCCGGATTTTCTCAGCGAAATGGCCCGACGCATCCGCGCGCAGATCGACCCCAGCCGGCATGTCTGGCTGACCGTGGAAAACGAACTCAACCAGTCGAGCCTGCTGGAATACGACTACGACGCGCAGTGGAACGACGACGGCCATAACGCCCTGCACGTCCTGCTCACTGGCGAAACCGATGCGTATTACGCCGACTACGCCGCACAACCCACCGAACAATTGGTGCGCTGCCTCAGTCAGGGTTTTGTTTTCCAGGGCCACATCACCCGCCATGGCGAACCACGCGGCGAACCCAGCGAACACCTGCCCTCCACGGCGTTCGTGCTGTTCCTGCAAAACCACGATCAGATCGGCAACCGTGCGTTCGGCGAGCGCCTGCATCACCTGGCCGATCCGCGTGCCGTGCAGGCAGCGACCGTGTTGTTACTGCTGTCGCCGATGATTCCGCTGATGTTCATGGGCGATGAGTTCGCCGCCGAGCAGCCGTTCCTGTTTTTCACCAGTCACCACGGTGAACTGGCCAAGTTGGTGCGTGAGGGCCGCCGCAATGAATTCGCCGCGTTCAGTGCCTTCACCGATCCGCACAAACGCGAGCAGATTCCCGACCCGAACGCCGAAAAAACCTTCCACGCCTCACAGCCCAGGCTGATCGGCAATGGCAGCGTGAAACAGCAGGAAACCCTCGCGCTGTACCAGAAGCTGCTGCAATTTCGCCATCAATACATCATCCCCCATCTGTCCGGCACGCAAGCGCTTGGCGCCCATATGCTCGGTTATGGCGCGGTCAGTGCGCGCTGGCGTCTGGGCAATGGCAGCGAGCTGCGAATTGACCTGAACCTCAGCGACACGCCAGTGGTCAACCCTCCACAGACCGAGGCCGTGTGGTTGTTTCAACAGCCATCCAGCGTCGATCTATCGGAATCGGGCGAACTGCCCGCGTATTGCGCGCTTGTCAGCCTCACGGCCGCAACCCCTTTGCAACCTCTGGATGGAGAGCGCCTATGAGCGATGCGCAACTGGAAATACTTGCAAGCCGCGCCGGCCTTGCCGTCGACTGGATCGACGCCAACGGCCGCCCGCAAAAAGTCGCCCCGGCGGTGCTGCGCAATGTTCTGATCGGACTCGGCCACCCCGCCAGCACCGCGCAGGAAATCGACGCCAGCCTGCTGGAACTGCAAGCTGCCCAACAAGACCGGCACTTGCCGCCGCTACTCACTAGCGATGTCGGCGTCGGCCTCGATCTGGGTCGGTATTTCGCCCCGCAAACCCCGTGCGAAATCCACCTTGAAGACGGCTCACGACTGAACCTGAAACTGGATTCTGAAGCGGTACTGCCGGGACTGATTCCGGTCGGCTATCAACAGGTGCACATCGGCGATCAATATTTCACCTTGGCCGTGGCCCCGGAGCGCTGCTTCAGTGTCGGCGATGCGGTGGATAATCCGATTCCTCGCGTTTGGGGTCTGAGTGCGCAACTGTATTCGCTGCGCCGCCCCGGCGATGGCGGTTTCGGTGACACCCAAGCGTTGGAAGATCTGGTGCGCGTGGCCGGTGAACGCGGCGCCGATGCGCTGGCGATCAGCCCATTGCACGCCATGTTCAGCGCCGATACCGGGCGCTACAGTCCTTATTCGCCGTCCAGTCGTCTGTTTCTCAATCCCCTGTACGCCGCCCCCGGCGCGATTCTTGGTGAGCGCGCTGTGCGCGATGCGATCGACGCAACCGGCCTGGCCGAACAGTTTCCGCAACTGGAAGACCTGACCCTGATCGACTGGCCAAGCGCCGCCGACGCCAAGCAAAAACTCTTGCAAGCGTTGTACGAAGGTTTCATCGCCGGTGACCACCCACTGCACCCAGACTTCGGCAGTTTCCGCCATGCCGGTGGTGAGGCACTGGAAAACCATTGTCGCTTCGAAGCCATTCAGGAAATGCGCGCCGCCCGTGGTGAAAACCTCGACTGGCGGCAATGGCCGGAACACTGGCACGACCCACGCGGCGCAGCGCTCGAAGCGTTTGCCGAAGAATATGCCGAACGCATCGGCTACTTCGCTTTTTGCCAATGGCTGATCCACCGTTGCCTGGAGCGCGCGCAAACCGCTGCACGCAGCGCCGGCATGGGCATTGGCCTGATCGCCGATCTGGCGGTGGGTGCCGATGGCGCCGGTAGCCAGGCCTGGAGTTTCCAGGATGAATTGCTCGCCTCGCTGACCGTGGGTGCGCCGCCGGATATTCTCAATCGCTCGGGCCAGGGCTGGGGCATTTCCGCATTCTCGCCGGAAGGCCTGATTCGCAATGGTTTCCGTGCCTTCATCGACATGCTGCGTGCCAACTTCGCCCACGCCGGTGGTTTGCGCATCGACCATGTCATGGGCCTGCAACGCTTGTGGGTGATCCCCAACGGCGCGGCGCCGGCCGATGGCGCGTACCTGTATTACCCGGTCGATGACTTGCTGCGCCTGCTGACCCTCGAATCCCATCGCCACCAGGCGATCGTCCTCGGTGAAGACCTCGGCACGGTGCCCGATGGCCTGCGTGAAAAGCTCATCGCCCGCTCCATGCTCGGCATGCGCGTGCTGCTGTTCGAGCAGGACAACACCTTTTTCAAACCGATTCTCGACTGGCCGGACAACGCCTTGGCGACCACCAGCACCCACGACCTGCCGACGCTCAACGGCTGGTGGCATGGTCGTGATATCGACTGGAACGCACGCTTGGGGTTCGTCGATGCCAACGGTGAAATCGAATGGCGGCATCACCGCCAGCGTGAGCGCGAAGGCCTGCGCAACGCGTTGAGCCAGGACCCGCAAAACTTTCGCGAGGAATCCCACGAGGCCGATCAAGTGGTCGATGCCGCGGTGCGTTTCCTTGGTCACACCCGCGCGCCGTTGGTGCTGTTGCCGCTGGAAGATGCGCTGGGCATCAATGAGCAGGCGAATCTGCCCGGCACCATCGACACCCATCCGAACTGGTCACGGCGCTTGCCCGGCACCAGTGAGGCGCTGCTCGATGGCGCGGATGCGGCGCGACGTCTGGAATTACTCGCCTGCGCAAGGCTCCAGGCTGCCGAGCGTGACCAATGAACCAAGCGCTCATCCAGCCCCTGCGCGCGACCTTGCGTCTGCAATTTCATAAAGGTTTCACCCTCGAACAAGCGGTGCCATTGGTGCCGTACTTCGCCCGGCTCGGCATCAGCCATATTTATGCCTCGCCGCTGCTCGCAGCGCGGGCCGGTTCGATGCACGGCTACGACGTGGTCGACCCGACCCAGGTCAACCCGGAACTTGGCGGCGAGCCGGCGTTACGGCGCTTGGTCAGCACATTGCGCGAACACAACATGGGCCTGATCCTCGACATCGTTTCCAACCACATGGCAGTCGGTGGCAGCGACAACCCGTGGTGGCTTGATCTGCTGGAATGGGGGCGGCTGAGTCCTTATGGCGAGTTCTTCGACATTCAATGGCATTCGCCGGACCCACTGATGGAAGGCCAGTTGCTGCTGCCGTTCCTCGGCAGCGATTACGGCGTGGCCCTGCAGGAAGGCACGCTGAAACTGCACTTCAATGCGCAGACCGGCAGTTTCCATGTCGAGCACTATGACCATCACTTCCCGGTGTGCCCGAATGATTACCCTGAGCTGCTGAAATCCTCGGATGCGCTGAAGCCGTTGGCCGATCGCTTCGGCGCCCTCAGCTATCAGACCGATGCCCATTCACTGGCGATTCCGCTTAAAGAAGAATTGCGCCAACTGGCGAGTGATCCGCAGATCCTCGAAGCGATCCAGAACAACCTGCAGCACTACGACTCGACCACCGAAGAAGGCTTCCACAAACTGCATGAGTTGCTCGAACGTCAGAGCTATCGCCTGGCGAGTTGGCGCACGGCGGCGGATGACATCAACTGGCGGCGCTTCTTCGACATCAATGAGCTCGGCGGCCTGCGCGTTGAGCGCCCGGCAGTGTTCGAAGCCACCCACGGCAAGATCTTCCAGTTGATTGCCGAAGGGCTGGTCGATGGTTTGCGCATCGACCACATCGACGGTCTCGCCGACCCACGCGGTTACTGCCGCAAACTGCGCCGCCGGGTTGATCTGCTGGCACCTGGCAGACATTTGCCGATCTATGTCGAGAAGATCCTCGGCGCCGGCGAAACCCTGCACCGCGACTGGGCGGTGGATGGCACCACCGGTTATGAATTCATGAATCAGCTGTCGCTGCTGCAACACGACCCGGATGGCGAACACATGCTCGGCGACCTCTGGCAACGGCGTAGCGAACGCCCGGCCGCGTTCATCGAGGAAGCGCAACTGGCGCGTCAGCAGATCCTCAACGGCTCGCTCGCCAGCGATTGCGAAAGCGTCGCCCAGGCCCTGCTGCAAGTCGCCCGCGATGACCTGATGACCCGCGACCTGACCCTCGGGGCGATCCGCCGAGTGCTGCAAGCGTTGATCGTGCACTTCCCGGTGTATCGCACGTACATCAGCGCCATGGGCCGCTCCGCGCAGGATGAAAAATTCTTCCAGCAGGCCATGGACGGTGCGCGACAGAGCCTCGGCGAAGGCGACTGGCCGGTGCTCGACTGCGTTGCCGCCTGGCTTGGCGGTACGCCGTGGCGGCGTAAACCGCGCGGGCGTTCGCGCAAGATTCTCAAGCATGCCTGCGTACGCTTTCAGCAACTGACCTCCCCGGCAGCGGCCAAAGCCGTGGAAGACACCGCGCTGTATCGCTCCGCTGTGCTGCTGTCGCGCAATGACGTCGGCTACAACACCGAACAGTTCAGCGCTCCGCTCAGCGACTTTCATGCGGTCAATCAACAACGGCTGAAGGAATTCCCCGACAACTTGCTGGCCACCGCGACCCACGATCACAAACGTGGTGAAGACACCCGCGCACGTCTGGCCGTACTCAGTGAGCGCAGCCATTGGTACGCCGAGCAGATCGAGCTGTGGCGCGCCCTCGCCCGCCCGGTGCGGGTGGATGATCAGATGCCATCGAGCGGCGATGAGCTGATTCTCTATCAAGCGTTGCTGGGCAGTTGGCCGCTGCAACTGCGTGACGACGACCAGGCGGGTTTCGCCGATTACGCCAAGCGCATCTGGCAATGGCAGCAGAAAGCCCTGCGTGAAGCCAAGCTGCAAAGCAGTTGGAGCGCACCGAGCGAAAGCTACGAAAACGCCGCGCAAGCGTTCACCGAAAAACTCCTCACCGGTGAGGAAGGCGAACTGCTGCGCGCCGCGCTGAGCAAGACCGTCAACAGCATCGCCGCTGCCGGCGCGCTCAATGGTTTGGCGCAAACCTTGCTGCGCATGACCGTGCCGGGGGTGCCGGACCTGTATCAGGGCAATGAGTTCTGGGACTTCAGCCTGGTCGATCCGGACAACCGCCGGCCGGTGGATTACGCCGCTCGCGAACACGCTTTGCACGAGCCATTGCCAGCTGTGGAGTTGCTGGCGAATTGGCGTGACGGGCGCATCAAGCAAGCCTTGATCGCCCAAGTGCTAAAGCTGCGCGTCGAACATGCCGAGCTGTTCCGCCGGGGCAGCTACCAGGCTCTGGAAGTGCTCGGCAGTCAGGCGCACAACGTGCTCGCGTTTGCCCGTGAGCACGCGGGGAAGCAGGCCATCGTGATCGTGCCGGTCCGTTGCGCGACCCTGCTGGAAAACGGTGCTGTACCTCAGGTCGATGCGCTGCGCTGGGGCGATACGCGGGTGGTTTTACCGTTCGCCGCCTCTGCGACAAACCTGAAGGGACTTTTTTCAAGCAGCGCAGTCACAAAAAACAGGGAGCTGAATATCAGCGACGCGCTGGGGGATGTCCCGGTCAATCTCTTTATCCAACACTTAACGTAAGCATGAGTTCAGTTCAGGAGCATTGCGATGAGTACCGACGATAAACGCATCCGCGAATTCGCCTATCAAATCTGGGAATCGGAAGGTAAGCCCGAGGGGCATGAAGAACGCCACTGGGAAATGGCGCGCAAGCTCGCCGAAGCGGAAGCGCTGGCACCGAAGAAACCGCCGAAAGCCGCCGGCAGCAAACCGGCTGGCAAGACAGCCGAGGCCAAGGCCCCGGCCGCCAAGCCGAAACCACCGGCCAAAGCCAAGCCGGCCAGCGCCGCTAAAGTGGTTCCCCCAGGCGAAAAGCCTGCCGAGAAAAAGCCTCGGGCGCCGAAGAAGCCTTCGGCGATCTGACGCTCTAACCGGATTATTGAACTGAATGAACGTGTGGCGGGTTCGCTCGCCACCGAGGGCTCACTCGCCCTGAAGAAACACACCAATCCCCTGTAGGAGTGAGCCTGCTCGCGATAGCTATCTGACATTCAACATTGATGTCGCCTGATAGACCGCTATCGCGAGCAGGCTCACTCCTACAGGGGGATGTGTAAGCCCAGAAATTACCCGTTTTGCAGGAGCAATCATGACCCGTCCAAAGAATGCCGAGCCCACCGCGCACGCCGAGCCGTCGAGAATCCGTGAAGGCCTGCCCTTCCCGCTCGGTGCGACCTGGGATGGTCTGGGGGTGAACTTTGCTCTGTTTTCCGCCAACGCCACCAAGGTCGAACTGTGCATCTTCGACGATGCCGGCGAAGTCGAACTCGAACGCATCGAACTGCCGGAATACACCGATGAGATCTACCACGGCTACCTGCCCGATGCGCACCCGGGGCTGATCTACGGCTACCGCGTCTACGGTCCGTACGACCCGGCCAACGGTCACCGCTTCAACCACAACAAATTGCTCATCGACCCGTACGCCAAGCAGTTGGTCGGCCAACTCAAATGGTCGGAAGCGCTGTTCGGCTACACCATCGGCCACCCCGACGCCGACCTCAGTTTCGATGAACGCGACAGCGCACCATTTGTGCCCAAGTGCAAAGTCATCGACCCGGCGCACACCTGGGGCAATGACCATCGCGTCAGCGTGCCCTGGGACAAGACCATCATTTATGAAACCCACGTGCGCGGCATCAGCATGCGTCACCCGTCGGTACCGGAGAACGTACGCGGCACCTTTGCCGGGCTGATGGTCGACGACGTGCTCGAACACATTCGCAAGCTCGGCGTGTCTACCGTCGAATTGCTGCCGATTCATGCCTTCGTCAATGACCAGCATCTGCTGCACAAAGGCATGACCAATTACTGGGGTTACAACAGCATCGCGTTCTTCGCCCCGGACCCGCGCTACCTGGCCAGCGGCAAGATTGCCGAATTCAAGGAGATGGTCGCGCACCTGCATGAAGCCAACCTCGAAGTGATCCTCGACGTGGTCTACAACCACACCGCAGAAGGCAACGAGCAAGGCCCGACCCTGTCGATGCGCGGCATCGACAACGCCTCGTATTACCGCTTGATGCCCGACGACAAGCGCTACTACATCAATGATTCCGGCACCGGCAACACCCTCGACCTGAGCCACCCGTGCGTGCTGCAAATGGTCACCGACTCGCTGCGTTACTGGGCCAGCGAGATGCACGTCGACGGTTTCCGCTTCGACCTGGCGACGATTCTCGGCCGCTACCACGACGGTTTCGACGAGCGTCACAGTTTCCTTGTCGCCTGCCGCCAGGACCCGGTGCTGCGCCAGGTGAAGATGATCGCAGAACCGTGGGACTGCGGCCCCGGCGGCTATCAGGTGGGCAACTTCCCGCCGGGCTGGGTCGAATGGAACGACAAGTTCCGCGACACCGTGCGCGCGTTCTGGAAAGGCGACGACGGCCAGGTCGCCGACTTTGCCAGCCGCATGACCGCTTCCGGCGAGATGTTCAACCAGCGCGGGCGGCGGCCGTACTCCTCGGTGAATTTCATCACCGCCCACGACGGTTTCACCCTCAACGATCTGGTCTCGTACAACGACAAGCACAACGAAGCCAACGACGAAAACAACCAGGACGGCAGCAACAACAACCTGTCGTGGAACCATGGCGTCGAAGGCCCGACCGACGATCCTGAAATCAATGCCCTGCGCCATCGGCAGATGCGCAATTTCTTCGCCACCCTGCTGCTCGCCCAAGGCACGCCGATGATCGTCGCCGGTGATGAGTTCGCCCGCACTCAGGACGGCAACAACAACGCCTATTGCCAGGACAGCGAGATCGGTTGGGTCAACTGGGACCTGAGCGAGGACGGCAAGGCATTGCTGAAATTCGTCAAGCGCCTGATCAAGCTGCGCCTGGCCTATCCGATCCTGCGTCGCGGCCGCTTCCTGGTTGGCGAATACAACGAGGACATTGGCGTCAAGGACATCACCTGGCTGGCGCCGGATGCCACTGAGATGACCACCGAGCATTGGCACGATGCGCACAACCGCTGCCTCGGCATGTTGCTCGACGGCCGCGCGCAGGAAACCGGGATTCGCCGCAAAGGTGCGGATGCGACCTTGCTGCTGGTGGTCAACGCCCATCATGACATCGTCAATTTCACCTTGCCGGAGGTACCGGAAGGCAGTTTCTGGACCTGCATGATCGACACCAATCAGCCGTCGATCCGTGGTCAGGAACGCTTCGATTTCGGCCACGAATACTCGGTCACCGGGCGCTCGCTGCTGCTGTTCGAACTGCAACGTGACGAAGAAGACTGATATGGATCTGCACCGTTATCTGAGCCGACGACCAACGGATTATCCGCACACCGCAGCCCTCGGCGGGTGCCTGCGGGCGCTGGTCGAGGCCGGGCTGGATCGTCTGCCGTTACCGGGCAGCGGCCGCACGCTGGAGCGCTTTCAGCAGTTGGCGGAAGTCGGCGGGCATGACCTGGGTCTGTGCAAACTGTTTGAAGGCCACACCGACGCGCTGGCGATCATTGAACAACTCGGCGGCTCACCTACGCCGGGCAGCACTTGGGGCATGTGGGCAGCGGAGCCACCGCAAGCACGAGTTAAAGTCAGCCCGGTCGGGCACATGGTCGCGCTGCATGGACGCAAGGCATGGTGCTCCGGCGCCGCCGTGCTCAGCCACGCCTTGCTCACCGCCTGGGATGGCGACGATCAGCAGCAACTGGTCGCCGTCGCCCTCGACCAACCGGGCGTCACCGTCACCGAGCAAGGCTGGCAAGCGGTGGGCATGGCGGCTACTGGCAGCGTCGAGGTGCTGTTCGACGGTGCCGAAGCGCAGGCCATTGGTAATCCCGGCGACTATCTGCAACGCCCGGGTTTCTGGCAGGGCGGGATCGGTATTGCCGCGTGCTGGTACGGCGCCGCGCGGCAAATTGCCGAAGTATTGCGCACCCAGTGTGGGCAACGTCCGGAACCGCACGCGTTGGCGCATCTCGGCGCGGTCGATAGCGCCTTGCAGGCCGCGGCGGATGTGCTGCGCTTCAGCGCCTTGCACATCGATGCCCATCCCGAGGACAACGCCGAATTGCTCGCCCGTCGTGCCCGCGCGGTGGTCGAGCAGTCGGCCGAACAGGTGATGCGTGAAGTCGGGCGCGCCCTCGGTGCCGGGCCGTTTTGCAAGGATCGCCACTTTGCCCGGCTCAGCGCTGATCTGCCGGTGTTCCTGCGCCAGAGTCATGCCGAACGGGATCTGGCCGCGCTCGGGCAAATGGTGGCCGGACACTCCGCAGAGGCATGGGCGCTATGAAAACCAATCCGATTGTCGGCCAGGGCACCAGCCTGCACCAATGGCAGGCTTCGCGGCATCTGGCGGAAATGGATAGCATCGACATCCTCAGTCTGGTGCCTCCGGGCACCCGGGCGGTGATTGTCGCGCCGCACCCGGACGACGAAGTGCTCGGTTGTGGTGGTTTGCTGCAATTGCTCGCTGAGGCCGGTCGGCCTTTGCAACTGATGTCGGTCACCGACGGCAGCGCCAGTCATCCCGGTTCAAGTCGCTGGCCGGTGGAACGTCTGAGCGTGGTGCGCCCACAGGAATCCGCCGAAGCGCTGCGCCGACTCGGTCTGCCGATGCATCGCGTGAAGTGGCTGCGCGGTGGCTTCACTGACACTCAGGTGGCGGCTCAGGAAGCGGAGCTGGTCGATTTCATCGAACGTCATCTGCGCCCCGACGACGTGCTCTTTACCACGTGGAGCGAGGACGGACATTGCGACCACGAGGCCGTTGGCCGCGCCAGTGCCGAGGCTGCCCGTCGCGTCGGTGCGACTTGCCATGAACTGCCGGTGTGGACCTGGCACTGGGCAACTCCGGAAGACGCCTTCGTACCGTGGCAACGCGCACGCAAGATTCTCCTGACGCCGGCGCAAGTCGCGCGCAAACGCCACGCGGTGCACGCTTTCGCCAGTCAACTGGAAGGCGATCCTGACGCCGGACTCGGTCCGGTACTCGCACCGTATGTGCTCGATCGCCTCTTACAGCCCTTCGAAGTGGTGTTTCTATGAGTGTCGAAGATCGCTATTTCGACGGTTTGTTCGCCGGCAACGACGACCCGTGGGCGTTCCGCGAGCGCTGGTATGAGCAGCGCAAACGCGCGATCACCCTCGCCGCCCTGCCGCGTCCGCACTACCGGGCAATCTTCGAACCCGGTTGCGCCAACGGCGAGTTGAGCGCCGAACTGGCCGCGCGTTGCGATCGGTTGTTGTGCTGTGACACGGCCAGTGCGGCAGTGACTCTGGCGCGCACGCGGTTGAGCCTGTTCGACCACGCCGAAGTGCGGCAAAACCGTCTTCCCGGCGACTGGCCGGAGGAAAAATTCGACCTGATCGTATTTAGCGAGATCGGCTACTACCTGGATAGTCAGGATCTGACAGAAGTGATCCGTCGAGCCAGTGATTGCCTGACTGCCGACGGCCAGTTCCTCGCCTGTCACTGGCGTCCGCCCATTGACGGCTGCCCGCTGAATGCGCGGCAGGTTCACGACCTGATTCACGAAAAACTGCATCTGCCCCGTCTGGTCTTGCATCAGGAAGCGGACTTCATCCTTGAGGTGTGGAGCCGCGAACCGCGCTCGGTGGCGGCACTGGAGGGCTTGCGATGATCGGCATTCTGATCCCGGCGCACAATGAGGAAGACTTGCTCGACGACTGCCTGAGCGCGGCCATGCGCGCCAGCCGCCACGGTTTGCTGGCCGGTGAAAAGGTTGAAGTGTTGGTGGTGCTCGACAGCTGCACCGACCGCTCGGCGCAGATTGTCAGTCGCTATCCGGTGCTGAGCCTGCACATCGACGCACGCAATGTTGGCCAGGCCCGGGCGGCCGGCGCGCAGCTATTGCTGGAGCGCGGCGCGCGCTGGATCTCTTGCTCGGACGCCGACAGCCGCGTGGCCGACGACTGGCTGGTGGCGCAACTGGGGTTGGGCGCGGACGCGGTATGCGGTACCGTCACGGTCGAACGCTGGCACGAGTCGTTCGATGAAGCGGCGCAAATCCGCTATCACCGGGATTACCGGGCCTGCGATGGTCACCGGCACATTCACGGTGCCAATCTGGGCATCAGCGCCGACGCCTATCGTTGGGCCGGAGGCTTTAAACCGTTGGCCTGCGACGAAGATGTGCAATTGGTGCGGGAGCTGGAACGGGACGGCGCGAACATCGCCTGGAGCCATCGCCCGCAAGTGCTGACCAGCGCGCGCTTCGACAGCCGTGCGCGCGGTGGTTTCGGTGACTATCTGCGACACCTGGCACAGATGGAGCAAAAAAAAGCGGATCAGATTGATCTGTGACGCGACGAACTTCGCTTCATGAGCAATACTCTGCTGCGCGGCAATCCAGGGTTCGGAGCGTCGCTGGGCAATCAACCAGCCTTCACGGGTCGGCGGCGTCTGGCAATCACCGCCAAACGCACGACTGAGGGCGAAACAACACAAGGACGTCACACCATGAAACCGTTAACCCTCAGCGACAGCAGTTCGTCGGCGCAAATCTGGAACAGCGCCCCGCAACTGGACAACATCCCGGTCATCAATACTTTAAGTCTGGTACCCGCCGGCGCTCGTGCCGTGGTCATCGCGCCGCATCCGGGCGATGAAGTGGTCACCTGTGGCGGCCTGCTGCAATTACTCTCCAGCCTCGGTCATCCGTTGCAATTGCTCTCGATCACCGATGGCAGCGCCAGCCACCCGGGTTCGCGGCAATGGTCGGAAAAACGCCTGAGCGTGTTCCGCCCGCAGGAAAGCGTCGAGGCCCTGCGCCGTCTCGGCTTGCCAATGCACAGCCTGAAATGGGTGCGCGGCGGTTTCACTGACAACGCTCTGTGCGAACAGCAAGCGCAAGTGACCGAATTCATCAGCCGCTACCTGCGCCCAGGCGATGTGGTGTTCAGCACCTGGCGCGGCGATGGCAACGACGACCATGAAGCGGTGGGTCGGGCCAGCGCGCAGGCAGCGGAACAAGCCGGGGCGACCTTCCACGACGTACCAGTCTGGGCCTGGCACTGGCCCGAGCGCGACCAGCAACTGATCCCTTGGGAACGCGCGCGCAAACTGCGCCTCGACACCTGGACCGTCGCGCGCAAGAGCCACGCCACTCACGCCTATGCCAGTCAGCTCAAGGGTGAACCGGCGATTGGTATTGCACCGATGCTGCCACCGGTGATTCTCGAAAGAATGCGCCTGCCCTATGAAATCGTCTTCGTCTGATATCTGATTCCCTGTGGGAGCGAGCTTGCTCGCGAAGAGGCCGTCACATTCAATACTCGTATCGACTGGACCGACGCCTTCGCGAGCAAGCTCGCTCCCACAGGGTTTGATGTGCAATAGAAATTATCCAGAAGGAACTGCCGCCCCTCGCCATCAGTCGCATGAATAAGCGGCCCGCAATCCAGAGGAGTGAACGTGTCCAGCGAACCCAAGCGTCATGTTGTCGACGCACCCGTCATTCATCGCCTCAGGGTGCTGACGGTCAATACCCACAAGGGTTTTACCGCGCTCAATCGGCGATTCATCCTGCCGGAACTGCGCGAAGCGGTGCGCAGCACCTCGGCCGATCTGGTGTTTCTGCAAGAAGTGGTGGGTGAACACGAACGGCATTCGAACCGTTACAACGAATGGCCGCAAACCTCGCAGTACGAATTTCTCGCCGACAGCATGTGGAGCGATTTCGCCTACGGGCGCAATGCCGTTTACCCCGACGGCCACCATGGCAATGCCCTGCTGTCGAAATACCCGATCCGTGAATACCGCAATCTCGATGTGTCGATCACCGGCCCCGAACGCCGAGGCCTTTTGCACTGTGTGCTCGATGTGCCGGGTCACACCGAGGTCCACGCAATCTGCGTGCACCTGAGTCTGCTCGAAAGCCATCGGCAATTGCAGCTGCAACTGCTCTGTCAGTTGCTTGAATCGCTGCCCGAGGATGCCCCGGTGATCATCGCCGGCGACTTCAACGACTGGCAGTTGCAGGGCAACGCCGCCCTCGCCCGTCGCGATTACTTGCACGAAGCCTTCGAGCGCCATCACGGGCGCCCAGCCAAGACGTATCCGGCGCGGTTTCCATTGCTGCGACTGGACCGGATCTACCTGCGCAATGCCAGTAGTCATGACCCGCAGATCCTCGGCAACAAGCCGTGGACGCATCTGTCCGATCACCTGCCATTGGCGGTTGAAGTGCATCTGTAACCGCATTAATGACAGCAATACCCTATGCGCCAGATTGACATCCCTTGTGCCCTTTCAGTGCCGGCAGACCTTCTGTCGGTAACTGAAGCGCTCTGAATCGGGTTTTTGGCTGGGTTGTTCCATACAAACAACCACTTAGTTATGTGCAGAAAAACAAACGCTTGCAAAGCCTGTTTTGCCACTACCGCTCATCGTTCAATTTCTTGACGGGCACGCTCGACTCTTCTTATCTCTACCTTACTACCCCCGGAATAACTACCGGGACGAGCCTTCGGACACTCGCGAAATCGAGCGGCCACGGTTCGCCCCGCTCCATTCGGTCGCCCCTCGTTCGGGGTAGGAGAGACGCCACATCGAGATGCCGCATGCGCCTGCAAGGTAGACCTCCATGAGAACTTCAATCACCCCACACGAGATCAAAATCACTTTCTGCACAGTGTCGAGTTCTATCTTGCTGTGCTCATCCATGGAGGCGCAGGCCGGTCCTGCCGCGGATGAAACGACCCCGTGGTACCGCGCGGATGTGCCCGTGATGACGTTGCCCGCCACCGTCATCACCCCCGGCCCGCAACGCTTCAGCCCACGGCCCGATCTGCAGGGCACACGCTTGATTACCGAAGACCTCGCACCGTCGGCCTGGGACGAGTTGTACGGTAGAAGCGCCCGTCAGGCGCAAACCGATGTGCTGTCGTCAGGCTACGCAATGCCCGGCAGCGGCGACTTCAAAGGGCCGGCCGTGTTGACCGTACAAGGTGGCGGGCATACCCAGACCATCGGCTTGATCGGCGGCGTCAATCAGATTCAAGCCAATGGCAACGGGGTGCTCACTAGTCGCGCCTTGGCCGATCCGAACACTGACACCCTCAATCTGCAAGGCCAGAGCCTCGGGGCCTACTACAGCCTCACTGGTGCGCAAGGCTGGCACGTTGATCTGTCGGCCAGCGGTGGCCGGGTCAGCGGTTTCAGTCGCAACGGCCAAGGCGCCCGGCAAGCCACCGAAGGCAGCGCCATGACCTTCTCGATCGAAGGCGGTTTTCCGATTGGCTTGAGCGACAACTGGGTGGTCGAACCGCAGGCGCAATTGATCAATCAACGCATCACCCTCGACACGCCGTACGCAGGCTCGGGCAATGCGTCCTCCACCGATCTGACCGCCTGGAGCGGCCGCGTCGGTGCCCGTTTGAAAGGCAGTTACGATTTGAATGGTCTGCCGGTCGAACCTTATGTGCGCACCAACCTGTGGCACACCGTTTATACCGGCAGCACGGTGACGCTGGATCAGGTCGACAAGATCAGCAGCAGCCGCAAGTCATCGACCGTTGAGTTGGGCCTGGGGCTGGTGGCGCGGGTGACGCCGGTGGTGAGTCTGTATGTCAGTGCCGATTACAGCAGTGATGTCGATGACAATGATTTGAACGGGATCATTGGCAGCCTTGGGGTGCGGATGCGTTGGTGATCTTCAGGCTACCGAAGGCCCCTGTGGGAGCGAGCTTGCTCGCGAAAGCGGTGTAACGTTCAACATCATTGTTGATTGACATATCGCCTTCGCGAGCAAGCTCGCTCCCACAGGTTTTGCGGTACCGGATCAACCCTCCGGCTTGAGGATCAACACCGCCAACGGCGGCAGATTCAGCTCCAGCGACAACGACTGGCCATGACTCGGCACTTCCTCGGTAAACGCCCCGCCGCCATTGCCGTAATTGGAACCGGCATAGGTGTCGGCATCGCTGTTGAGCAATTCAGTCCAGCGCCCGGCAAACGGCACACCCACGCGATAGGCCTGACGCGGCACCGGCGTGAAGTTGGCCACCACCAGCACCGGTTTACCCTCCTTGCTCCAGCGCAGCCAGGCATAAACGCTGTTGATCGCATCGTCGCCGATCAACCACTGGAAACCCTGCGGCGCGTCGTCCTGATCGTGCAGCGCCGGCTCTTCGCGATACAGCCGATTGAGATCCCCGACCAGTTTCTGCACGCCCTTGTGCTCGGAGTACTGCAGCAGATACCAATCCAGTTGCTGATCGTGATTCCACTCGCGCCACTGGCCAAACTCGCAGCCCATGAACAACAGCTTCTTTCCCGGGTGCGTCCACATGAAACTCAGATACGCGCGCAGGTTGGCGAATTTTTGCCAGCGATCGCCGGGCATTTTGTCGATCAGCGAATGCTTGCCGTGCACCACCTCATCGTGGGAGATCGGCAGGATGAAACGCTCGGACCAGGCGTAGACCAGACCAAAACTCAACTCGTTGTGATGGTGCGCGCGGTACACCGGATCCTGCTGAATGTAATGCAGCGAATCGTGCATCCAGCCCATGTTCCATTTGTAGGCAAAACCGAGACCGCCCTGCTGCGTACTTTGGCTGACACCGGGCCACGCGGTGGATTCTTCGGCGATGACCAGCGCACCCGGTGCTTCCAGTTCAACCACATCGTTCAAATGCCGCAAGAAGTCGATGGCCTCCAGATTTTCCCGGCCGCCATGGCGGTTCGGCACCCATTCGCCAGCCTTGCGCGAATAGTCGCGATAGAGCATCGAGGCCACCGCATCGACGCGCAAACCATCGACATGGAAATGTTTCAACCAGTGCAGCCCGGAGGCCAGCATGTAGCCGTGCACCTCGGTGCGGCCGAGGTTATAGATCAGCGTGTCCCAATCCTGATGAAAACCTTCCAGCGGGTTGCCGTATTCATACAGCGCGGTGCCGTCGAACTGGGCGAGACCGTGAGTATCGGTGGGAAAATGCGCCGGCACCCAGTCGAGGATCACACCGATCTCGGCCCGGTGGCAGGCGTCGACGAATTCAGCGAACTGCGCCGGCGAGCCGTACCGCGCACTCGGGGCGAATTGCGAGAGCAATTGATAACCCCAGGAGCCACCAAACGGGTGCTCCATGATCGGCATCAGTTCGATGTGGGTGAAACCCAGTTCCTTGACGTAGGGAATCAAGCGTTCGGTGAGTTCCGGCCAGGTGTACTGGCGGGCGACTTCACCGAGATCATCCAGTTCGCACTGCCACGAACCGGCGTGCAATTCGTAGATCGACAGCGGCGCCGAATGTTTCTGCCGGTCGCGTCGGCTGCTCATCCAGTCCTGATCCTGCCAATCGATCTGCAGTGGCTCAGCGACTTTCGAGGCGGTGTCCGGCGGCAGACTGGTGGCCAGCGCCATCGGGTCAGCCTTGAGCGGCAGGATCCCGTGAGCGCCGAGAATTTCGTATTTGTACAACTCGCCCGCTTGCAGGCGCGGTATGAACAACTCCCAGACCCCGGATGGATGACGCAAGCGCATGGGATGACGGCGGCCGTCCCAGACGTTGAAATCCCCCACTACGGATACGCGCCGGGCATTCGGCGCCCACACCGCAAAGCGCACGCCGTCGACGCCATCCACCGTTTTCAACTGCGCGCCGAGACAGGCGCTGAGGTCACGGTGATTGCCTTCGGCGAACAGATACAAGTCCATTTCACCGAGTAACTGGCCAAAGCTATAAGGATCCTCGGCAACCTGTTCGCCGCCGGCCCAGCGAGTACGCAACTGATACGGCCGCGCCTGATCGAAATGGCCGACAAACAGCCCCGGCGTTTCGGTCTGCTCCAGCGGACCGCGTTCTTCACCGCTGTCCTTGTCCAGCACCACGACACTCAGCGCTCCGGGCAGATAAGCACGAATGAACTGCCCGCCAGCGCCATCGCCGTGCGGGCCGAGAATGGAAAAAGGGTCGTGATGTTCAGCACGGACCAAGGCATCAATATCTTTCGCCGAGGGCAGCAACGTTTCTTTAACCGCACCCAGTTCCTTGTTCGAGAAACTCATGACTACTCTCCACCAAGATCGGAAAAGGGTTTAAGCCCCGTCAATAACCCATACAAACCGTGCAACGGCACGGGCAGCCACGTGGGGCGATTTTCGGCTTCATAGGCCACTTCATAGGCCGCCTTCTCCAGGCCGAACAACGCCAGCGCGGCGTCGGCACCTTCAGGATCTTGCCAAGCATGATCAAGACTAGCTGCCGCGCGGCGATATGCCTGAACAAATGCCTCGCGGGCCTCACGCAGATAGCGCTCGGCGACCAGACGCCGCGCCGTTTCAGACTCGGCGCTGTGGTCAACGTTGTGCACGTTGATGGTCATTGCAGCCGCATAATCGAAGGAGCGCAGCACGCCGCTGACATCCTTGTACGGACTGTGTTTGCCACGCCGCTCGCCCAGTGGCCGCGCCGGTTCACCCTCGAAGTCGATCAGGTAGGCATCGCCCTTGATCACCAATACCTGGCCCAAATGCAGATCGCCGTGGACGCGAATGCGCAAACCACCAACGGCTTTTTTCGCCAGATCCTGCACGTGCGTGAGGATGGTTTTCTTTTCGTCGATCAGGCGTTTGACCAGTTTCTGATCCGCCGCATTGAGTTCGCCCTGATGCTGCTTGAGCAGTTTCAGCGCGTGTTCGACCTGCGCCACAACATCCTTGCCGGTGGCCTGCATGTCCTTGGCCGTCGACACCTGCGGGGCGAAGTCGGCATTGTCGGTGGGCGCGGCGAGCACCTTGTGCATCTCGCCCAGACGCTGACCGAGCATGCCGGCAAAATCCTTCAGCTCACCGAGGGCGTTGTAATGCTGTTCCTGTTCGGACATGGCATCGGCCAGCTCATCGCGCAGCGCCCGTTCAAGGTTGTTCTGCGTCCATTCCCAGGCGTCGCCCTGATTGCTCAGATAGCCTTGGGCGATCATCAGCAGATTGTCTTCGCCCTTGGCATCGCGGCGAATCACCGAGCCGAGCAGCGGAGAGATATTGGCAAATCCGGCCTCGGTCAGGTAAGCGCTCATCTCCAGTTCCGGGTGTACGCCAGAAGCGACTTTGCGTATCAGCTTAAGCACCAGACTATTGCCGATCACTACCGAACTGTTCGATTGCTCGGCAGACAGATAACGCACTTCCGACTCGGTACCGAGGCCGAGCGTTTCCAGATGCGGCGTCGGTGCAAAGCGGATTTCGCCTTCGCTCGACTCCAGCACGGTGTTGTTCTGCATGCCTTGCAGCACCGCACGAATAAACGTTTCAAGGCTGAACGCGTCAGTAATCAAGCCGACCTGTCGCACTCGGCGTACACGGGACAAGGCCAATTGCTGCGGCAACGCCGGGCCGACCTGATCTTCGGAAATAAAGCCGAACGGCAACTGATAACGACTGGTCTGCCCGCCACTGGTGACTTCGACTTCGCTGAGCAGCACCGGATGCTGCGCATCGCCGAAACGCACGCCGTAGGCCAGATGCACCTTGTCGATGGCCGCATCCTTGCCGGCGAACCAGCGGCGATTCTGCAGCCAGCTCGGCAGGATGCTTTGCTCCAGCGTCGTGCGCGACGGCGCTTCGAGCAATTCTTCCATGCGTTTTTTCAATACCAGCGTGGTGAAGTCCGGCAGGCTTTGCGCCGGTTCCACGTGCCAGCTCGGCATCTGGTTTTCCGCCGCCAGTGCAAACCAGTAGAAACCGTAAGGCGCCAGGGTCAGGAGGAAATTCAACTGGCCAATCGGCGGGAAGGCATTACCGCCGAGCATCTCCACCGGCACCATGCCGACGTAGGCCGACAGGTCCAGCTCCACCGCTTGCGCACTGCGCGAGACGTTGGCCACGCAGAGAATGATTTCGTGTTTGCCATCGGCATCGGTGAATTCGCGCGTGTAAGCCAACACGCGACGGTTGTTCGGCGAGAGCATTTTCAACGTGCCACGGCCGAACGCCTTGGACTGTTTGCGCACAGCGAGCAAGCGTCGGGTCCAGTTGAGCAGCGAATGCGGATCGCCGGACTGGGTTTCGACGTTGACCGACAGATAGCCGTATTGCGGGTCCATGATCGGCGGTAGCACCAGGCTGGCCGGATCGGCACGGGAGAAGCCGCCGTTGCGGTCGATCGACCACTGCATCGGCGTACGCACACCATCGCGGTCGCCAAGGTAGATGTTGTCGCCCATGCCGATCTCGTCGCCGTAATACAGGGTCGGCGTGCCCGGCATCGACAGCAGCAGACTGTTGAGCAATTCGATGCGGCGGCGATCGCGCTCCATCAACGGCGCCAGACGACGGCGGATGCCGAGGTTGATCCGCGCCCTACGGTCAGCGGCGTAGTAGTTCCATAAATAGTCACGTTCTTTGTCGGTGACCATCTCCAGCGTCAGCTCATCGTGGTTGCGCAGGAAAATCGCCCACTGGCAGTTGGCGGGAATTTCCGGGGTCTGGCGCAGAATGTCGGTGATCGGAAAACGATCTTCCTGAGCCAGGGCCATGTACATGCGCGGCATCAGCGGGAAGTGAAACGCCATGTGGCATTCATCACCGTTAAGGCCTGCCGCATCGGTATCACCGAAGTACAGCTGAGTGTCTTCGGGCCATTGGTTGGCCTCGGCGAGCAGCATGCGATCGGGGTAATTGGCATCGATCTCGGCGCGGATCTGCTTGAGGACGTCGTGGGTTTCCGGCAGGTTTTCGTTATTGGTGCCATCACGCTCGATCAGGTACGGAATCGCGTCGAGGCGCAGGCCATCGATGCCCATGTCCAGCCAGTAGCGCATCACCGAGAGCACGGCTTTCATCACTTGCGGATTGTCGAAATTCAGATCCGGTTGGTGCGAATAGAAACGGTGCCAGAAGTACTGGCCGGCGACCGGGTCCCAAGTCCAGTTGGATTTTTCCGTATCGAGGAAAATGATTCGCGTGCCGTCGTATTTCTGATCGTCATCCGACCACACGTAAAAGTCCCGCGCCGCCGAGCCGGGCTTGGCCTTGCGCGCACGCTGGAACCACGGGTGCTGGTCGGAGGTGTGGTTGATGACCAGTTCGGTGATCACCCGCAAGCCACGCTTGTGCGCCTCGGCGATAAAGCGCTTGGCGTCGGCCATGGTCCCGTAATCGCTGTGCACGCCGCGGTATTCGGCAATGTCATAGCCATCGTCACGACGTGGCGAGGGATAGAAAGGCAACAGCCAGATGGTGTTGACACCGAGGTCGGCGATGTAATCGAGTTTGGCGATCAGGCCGGGAAAGTCGCCGATCCCGTCGTTGTTGGAGTCGAAAAACGATTTGACGTGAACTTGATAGATCACCGCGTCCTTGTACCAGAGCGGGTCTTTGATAAAGGTGGCTGCCTTGGGTTTCTTCGCCATGTGAAACTCCTGTTCAATTCTAGAAAAGCCGTGAGCCGATCACCTGACTCGAAAACGCTGAGCAACCTGTAGGAGTGAGCCTGCTCGCGATCGCGGTTTCATACTCGGCAGAGTTGTCGCCTGCAAGATTGCTATCGCGAGCAGGCTCACTCCTACAATGGATCTGTGTTCAGGCAGTAATCCGCCAAATACCGAACGGCTGGTACGCCGGGTCCAAACGCATGAACTGATATTTGCCATGCCAGTCCCAGCGATGCCCGTTCATCAAGTCTTCGCCGTGGGTCGTCGCATCGTCGGGCAGGCCCATTTCCCACAACGGCAGTTCGAAATTCGCTTCCTGCACGTTGTGCGGATCAAGGCTGACCGCGACCAGAATGAAGTTGCTGCCGTCGACACTGCGCTTGCCGAAATACAGAATGTTGTCGTTCCAGGCGTTGTAGACCTTCAGGCCCAGATGCGTGTGCAGCGCCGGGTTCTGCCGGCGGATGCGGTTGAGTTGGGCGATCTCGGCAATGATGTTGCCCGGCGCGGTGAAGTCGCGGACGCGGATCTCGTACTTCTCCGAATCGAGGTATTCCTCTTTGCCCGGCACCGGCGCCGACTCGCACAGCTCGAACCCCGAATACATGCCCCATAAGCCTGAACCCATGGTCGCCAGCGCCGCACGGATCAGAAAACCCGGACGCCCGGATTCGTGCAGGAATGCCGGGTTGATGTCCGGTGTGTTAACGAAGAAATTCGGCCGGTAGCATTCGCGCCACGGCGATTCATTCAGTTCAGTGAAATACGTCGCCAGCTCAGCCTTGCTGTTGCGCCAGGTGAAATAGGTGTAGCTCTGCGTGTAACCGACCTTGCCCAGCCGCGCCATCATTGCCGGCGTGGTGAAGGCTTCGGCGAGGAAGATCACTTCCGGGTATAGCGCGCGAACATCGGCGATCAGCCATTGCCAGAACGGCAGTGGTTTGGTGTGCGGATTGTCGACGCGAAAGATCTTCACGCCCTCTTCGACCCAGCCAATAACGATGTCGCGCAACTCGACCCACAGGCTCGGAATGGCGTCCGGCGCATAGAAGTCGACGTTGACGATGTCCTGATATTTCTTCGGCGGATTCTCCGCATATTTGATCGTGCCGTCGGGCCGCCAGTTGAACCAGCCCGGATGCTGTTTGAGCCACGGGTGATCCTGGGAACACTGAATGGCGAAGTCGAGGGCGATTTCCAGACCGTGATCGGCGGCAGCAGCGACCAGTCGGCGGAAGTCCTCGCGGGTGCCGAGTTGCGAGTGGATCGCCTCGTGACCGCCCTCCTCACTGCCGATGGCATAAGGGCTGCCCGGATCATCGGGGCCGGCGGTCAGGGAATTGTTGCGCCCCTTGCGATGGGCGCGGCCAATCGGGTGGATCGGCGTGAAATAGAGCACGTCGAAGCCCATGTCCTGAATCATTGGCAAACGCGCGTGCACATCGTTAAAAGTGCCATGACGGTGGGGATCGTCGGTGATCGAGCGCGGAAACAGTTCGTACCAACTGGCAAATTCGGCCAGTTCGCGTTCAACGTCTACCGGGAATTCCGGACTGACGCTCAGGTAGGCACGGTGATCGGCCTCAGCCATCAACTGCGCACTGCGCGAGTGCAGGAACAGCGCGACTTGCTCGGTTTCGAGCAGCCCGGACAATTCATGGTGCAACGCGGCGAGCTGTTCGCTGAGCTGACCTTCGCTGCGTTCGGCGGCCTGTTGCACCATGCTCCGGCCTTCCTGCAACTCCAGCGAAACCGGTACGGCGGCGCTGTGTTTTTTCTCCAGTTCGTACTGGAAACTGGCGAAGTGATCGATCCACGCCTCGATGCAATAGAGGAAGCGCCCTTGGTGTTCAGGGCGGAACTGGCCTTGCCAGCCGTTATTGCCCTGATCGGTCATGACCTCGCTTTGCCAGGTGTCTTCGCCTTCCTCGCGCCAGCGGATGCGCACCGCGAGTTTGTCGTGACCGTCGGCAAACACCTTGCTGGTGACCACCACCTCACGGCCGGCAATCGACTTCACGGCGAACTGCCCGCTATCGAGGGTCGGCATGGTGTTTTCGATGGCAATGCGCGGCAGCAGCAACGCCTGCGACAGCGGCATGTGCGGGTTGTATCTCAGTTCAGAAGGTCTTTCAGCAGTCATTGAGCATCTCTCCTTAACGCCCCAAGGACGCTCTTGTGCAGGATCAGTGTTCACAACGAAGCGCCTGCCCCGAAATGAACTCACTTAGGTTCCGAGCGACCGGCGCCGGGAAAAGTTCAGATGAAATTGCCGTGTCAGAAAAGCGGATCGAATTGCGTGCAGGGTGGTCAATCCACTTAAGCACTTCTCACGCCATGTGCCACACGGAGGTCATCAGATGAATATCCCGATCCCGGCCGAAACGCCCGATCCGAACATCGACAAACCCACGCTGCCCGAGACCGAGCCGCAACCGATTCCCGAGCAAGAGCCACCCGGCACCACGCCACCGCCCCAAGAAGAACCACCAACGACGATGCCACCAGTCATCGTCTAACTGATCGTTCCCACGCTCCGCGTGGGAACGATCATCCGGCGCAGGAATGATCAGTGGTCATCAGTCTTTTCCTCGTCCTTTTCGAACAGCTTCACGATGCGCGGCATCACGCTGAAAATCCCCAGCGCCAAAAAGGTACTGAGCAGCGCCGTCGCTTCCCGGCCCAACCCGGTCGCCACACCAATGGCAGCGGTCATCCACAGCCCGGCAGCCGTGGTCAGGCCTTTGACATGGCCTTCATCGCCTTCCTTGTTTTTCAGAATAGTCCCGGCACCGAGAAAGCCGATCCCGGCAATCACCCCTTGCACCACGCGACTCATCGCATCCGATTCCGCTCCCGACGTCTGCGGCACCAGCACAAACAGCGCAGCCCCGAGCGCCACCAACATATGCGTGCGCACCCCGGCAGCCTTGCCCTTGTGCTCGCGTTCAAAACCGAGAATGCCGCCCAGAATGGCGGCCATCAGCAGGCGCACGGTGATGCGCGTCAATTGCGACGCATCCGCGACGTCGGCGAATTCCGCCTGCAGGGTTTGCCACACTTCATGCCACCACGCGTTCATCGTGCAGTCCTTGTTATTGGGTCTATAGAGGATGGACAGCGACGACCATTAATCAGTTGCGCAGAACGATCAGCGCAGCGTGCGCCCTAACCTTTCAGACACCCCTGAAAAAAGGACTGCCCTCATGCCCGTTCGAGTCGATCAATCCAACCCCGAACAGAAAGTGTGTTTTTTCACCGTTGAACATGGCGAGGAAATTCGCATTTGCGACACTCTAGAAGTCATGACGGACAGCGACAAGGCCATGTCGTTTGTGGAAATAGAAGGCCGGCGCGTGTACATCACCGAAGCAGAAGCCGACGAATTGACCGTCGCAGGCGCCAAGGATGGTCGCAAGCACTTGAAGGCTGACGAGAGTGGTTCGGTGATTTGACTGACCTTGATCAACACCCCGCGCAAACGCCTGATATAGGCGTTTGCGCCTTTGCCTGCGGGCTGCTTCAAGTTGTCGCAGGCGTTGCGCAGAATCGCATCTGATCCGCTTTTTATTGAAATAGCTGAGTCTGTTATGCAAACAGATCGACGCTCATAGTGCTCTGGCCTGATGGAGGCTGATGAGCGAATAACCATGAGCGAACAAATCCCCGTCCGAAGCGTAGAAGCATCTCCAACTATCAAAAGTGTGCCCGCACGCCCAATGAAGGCGACGGCCAAGTCCAGCGACAACCAGATCCACACCCGCAGCTTCACCGGCCTGTTCCGCACCCTGCGCATGAGTGGCGCGGGATTTCTGTTCGTGCTGTTTTTCGGCACGGTGTGGCTGAACTGGGGCGGACGTCAGGCGGTGCTCTGGGATCTTTCCGAAAGCAAATTCCACATCTTTGGCGCGACGTTCTGGCCGCAGGATTTCATTCTGCTGTCGGCGCTGCTGATCATCGCTGCGTTCGGTCTGTTCGCCATTACCGTGTTTGCCGGTCGGGTCTGGTGCGGTTACACCTGCCCGCAAAGTTCGTGGACGTGGATCTTCATGTGGTGCGAGAAGATCACCGAGGGCGAACGCAACCAACGCATCAAACTGCAAGCCGCGCCATGGAGTCTGAACAAACTGGCACGGCGTGCGGCCAAGCACACCTTGTGGCTGGCAATCAGCGTGCTGACCGGCCTGACCTTCGTCGGTTACTTCACGCCGATCCGGCCGCTGGCCGAAGAACTGCTGACCCTGCAAATCGGCGGCGTCAGCCTGTTCTGGGTGCTGTTCTTCACCGCTGCCACGTACATTAACGCCGGTTGGCTGCGTGAAGCGGTGTGCATGCACATGTGCCCGTATGCGCGGTTCCAGAGCGTGATGTTCGACAAGGACACCCTGGCGATTTCCTACGACGTGGCCCGTGGCGAAAACCGTGGCCCGCGCAAACGCGATGTGAAACCGCTTGAGGCTGGCCTGGGTGATTGCATCGACTGCCAGTTATGCGTGCAGGTCTGCCCGACCGGCATCGACATCCGCGACGGCTTGCAGATGGAGTGCATCGGCTGCGCGGCGTGCATCGACGCTTGTGACTCGATCATGGACAAGATGAACTACCCGCGCGGCTTGATCCGCTACAGTTCCGAGCGCGAACTGCAGGGTGGCAAAACCCACCTGCTGCGCCCGCGCCTGATCGGTTACACCGTGGTGCTGGTGGCGATGATCGGCGCATTGGCGTTGGCGTTGATCGAGCGGCCAATGGTCTCGCTGGACGTGACCAAGGATCGCGGGTTGTTCCGCGAGAATGGTCAGGGTCAGATTGAAAACATCTATAGCCTCAAAGTCATCAACAAGACCCAACAGCGCCAGGACTACAACCTGAGCCTGGTGGATGGCGACGGCTTCCAGTTGCAGGGCAAGACTGAACTGAGCCTGGCCCCGGGTGAGATTGTCGATGTGCCGGTGTCGGTGGCTATGACCACGGAACGCCCGGCCAGCAGTTCGCAGACCTTGAGTTTCAAGATTGCCGACAGCGATGAGCCTGAGGTTTACAGCGTGGCGAAGAGCAGGTTTGTTGCGCCGATGAATCGCTGAGCCGTTAGAATCTTTTTCCCTCACCCCAGCCCTCTCCCGGAGGGAGAGGGAGCCGACCGAGGTGTCTGTCGCTATACATCGACCTGACAGACCGAGTCGACTATGGATTCAGCAAAGCACTATCAAGCCGAGTCGATTACGGACTTAGCAAAGCACATCAAGCCGAGTCGATTACGGATTTAGCAAAGCACTTTTCAGGCTGAGTCGATTGTGGATTCAGCAAAGCACTTTCAGGTCGGTGTAGTTCGCAAGCATCCCCCAATCAGTCCCCTCTCCCTCTGGGAGAGGGCTAGGGTGAGGGGCAGTTCTCCTGACACACCTCATCATCAACCAGCACCAAGGCTCCTCGATGAAACGCTACGAAAAATTCGCCGACGACATCGCTGAACTGATCCGCTCCGGCGTCCTTGGCCCCGGCCAGCGCGTGCCCTCGGTGCGTTACGCCAGCCAGACCTACGGGGTCAGCCCGTCCACGGTATTCCAGGCCTATTACCTGCTCGAACGCCGTGGCCTGATCCGCGCCCGGCCGCGCTCCGGCTATTTCGTCAATACCCACGCGCCGAGCCCGTTCTCGGAGCCGGTGATCAGCAGCCACGTCAACGATTCCACCGAAGTCGACGTCAGCGAACTGGTGTTCTCGGTCCTCGATTCGATCAAGGACCCGAGTACCGTGCCGTTCGGTTCGGCGTTCCCCAGCCCGACCCTGTTCCCGTTGCAGCGCCTGTCGCGCTCGCTGGCCAGCGCGGCCCGCGAGATGGACCCGCGCATGGTCGTCACCGACATGTCGCCGGGCAATCCGCAACTGCGCCGACAGATAGCCCTGCGCTACATGGTCGGCGGCCTGATGCTGCCAATGGAAGAGTTGCTGATCACCAACGGCGCCCTCGAAGCGCTGAACCTGTGCCTGCAAGCCGTCACCGAACCGGGCGATCTGGTGGCCATCGAAGCCCCGGCGTTCTACGCCAGCCTGCAAGTGCTCGAACGGCTGAAACTCAAAGCCGTGGAAATTCCCGTGCACCCGCGCGATGGCATTGACCTCGGCGTACTTGCGCAAACCCTCGAACGCCATCCGGTCAAAGCCTGCTGGTGCATGACCAGTTTCCAGAACCCGATGGGCGCAACCATGCCCGAGGCGAAGAAACAGGAACTGGTCGAACTGCTGCGCCGCCATCAGGTGCCGCTGATCGAAGACGACGTTTACGCCGAACTCTATTACGGCCAACAAGCACCGAAACCGGCCAAGGCGTTCGACACGGAAGGTCTGGTGATGCACTGCGGTTCATTCGCCAAAAGCCTCGCCCCCGGCTACCGCATCGGCTGGGTTGCCGCCGGACGCTACGCGCAGAAAATCGAACGACTGAAACTGATGACCTCTCTGTGTGCTTCGATGCCAGCGCAAGCGGCGATTGCCGACTACCTGCAACACGGCGGTTATGACCGGCACCTGCGCAAACTGCGTTATGCACTGGAAGAACAGCAGAGCGCGATGCTCGCGGCGATTGCCCGCTACTTCCCGGCGCAGACGCGGGTCAGCCAACCGGCGGGCGGCTACTTCTTGTGGCTGGAACTGCCACCGCAAATGGATTCGCTGAAGTTGTTTCAGATGGCACTGGCGCAAGGCATCAGCATTGCGCCGGGGCCGATCTTTTCGCCGACGCAGCGCTTCAGGAATTGTATTCGGTTGAACTATGGCAGCCCTTGGACTGAGGATTCGGAAAAGGCCATGGAGACATTGGGGCGGATTGTGCGGTCGTTCTGACAGATTGATGGTGTTTGCCTTGGCCTCTTCGCGAGCAAGCTCGCTCCCACATGGGTTCTGTGTCATTCACACATCCAATGTGGGAGCGAGCTTGCTCGCGAAGGGGGCGGTGCTATCGAAGCAAATCCAAGCGATCAGCGCCCGCCCCCCAAATCAACAAACGTCCCGGTCGCATACGACGCCTTATCCGACAACAACCAGACAATCGCCTCCGCCACTTCATCCGGGCGCCCGCCACGGGCCATCGGAATCGCCGACTCGAGCTTGCTGACCCGATCCGGATCGCCGCTCAAGGCGTGGAAATCGGTATAGATGTAACCCGGACGCACCGCGTTGACCCGAATCCCCTCGCCCGCCACTTCCTTGGACAAGCCGATAGTGAAGGTGTCGAGCGCGCCTTTGGAGGCCGCGTAATCGACGTATTCGTTGGGCGAACCGAGACGCGCGGCCACCGACGACACGTTGACGATGCTGCCACCCTGCCCGCCGTGCTTGGGCGACATGCGCAGGATCGCGTGTTTGGCGCAGAGAATCGGCGCCAGTACGTTGGTTTTCATGATTTTGAGGATGCGGAATTCGGACATTTCGTCGACCCGCGATTTGTGTCCGACAGTGCCGGCGTTGTTCACCAGCGCGGTGACCCGGCCCAACTCGGTGTCGACCCGATGGAACAATGCGATCACTTCGTCTTCGATGCTGACGTCGGCACGCACGGCGATGGCCTGGGCGCCCAATGCGCGAACTTGCTCCAGCACGCTTTGCGCGGCTTGTTCATCCGACTGATAGTTGATGCAGATCCGATAACCTTGCTCGGCAGCCAACAACGCCGTAGCGGCGCCAATCCCGCGCCCGCCACCGGTGATCACAATGACTTTATCCATGCTGGCCTTTCCCCCAAATGCACACGTAACAGTCGGGGGGAAGAATAACCGCCATTGGCGGGTTTTGCATGAGGTCTGTTGTCTCGGGCCGGACGCCTTCGCGAGCAGGCTCGCTCCCACAGGGGTATGCATTCCAAATGTGGGAGCGAGCTTGCTCGCGAAGAACGATAACGCGGTCGATCAGACCACCGCTGACTGCTCACTGCGCGCAATATCCTGCATGAATTTTTCCGCCGGCATCGGATGCCCGAGCAGATAACCCTGCAACGAATCACAGCCCAGTTCAGTCAGAAACGCCTGCTGCACACCGGTCTCGACACCTTCAGCGACAATGCGCAAACCCAGTGCCTGCCCCAACGCGACAATCGCCGAGACAATCGCCGCATCATCGCTGTCATGCTCCAGATCGCGCACAAAACCGCGATCAATCTTCAGCTCATTGGCCGGCAACCGCTTGAGGTACATCAGGCTGGAATAACCGGTGCCGAAGTCATCGATCGACAGGTCGACGCCCATGTCCGACAGTTCCTGCAACACCATCATGCTCGCATCGGCATCGCTCATCGCTGTGGTTTCGGTGATTTCCAGGGTCAGGCTGTTGGCCGGCAAGTGGTGAGTAGCCAACGCCTTGGCCACGCTGCGCACCAGTCCCGTGTGGCAGAACTGCAACGCCGACAGGTTCACCGCGATACGCCAATCGGTGTAACCGAGCACGTACCATTCGCGCATCTGGCGGCAGGCTTCGTTGAGCACCCAGTCGCCGATCGGGATGATCAGCCCGGATTTTTCGGCCAGGTCAATGAACTTGTCCGGCATCAGCATGCCGTGAATCGGGTGTTGCCAGCGCAACAGCGCTTCAGCCCCGACCGGACGGCCGTTGGCGGCGTCGAACTTGGGTTGGTAATGCAAACTGAACTGGCTGTGTTCCAGCGCCGCGCGAAGGTCCTGCAACAACTGCAACTGCTTGCGCGCGTTGTTGTTCATCGACGCATCGAAAAAGCTGTAACCGTTTTTGCCGCCGCCCTTGGCGTGGTACATCGCCGCGTCGGCGTTCATCAGCAGCTCCTGCGCGGTCTGGCCATTGCCCGGGTACAGGGCGATGCCGACGCTGGCGGAGATCTGCAAGTCATGCTCGGCAACGCGGAATGATTGTGCGATCAGACCGACCTGACGCGCCGCCAGTCCCAGCGCATCATTGGGTTCGCTGAGGCGCACCAGTAACACGAATTCATCGCCACCGATCCGCGCCAGCGTGTCGAGGCTGCGCAAGTCTTCACGCAGGCGCACGCCGACTTCGCGCAACAACTGATCCCCCATGTGATGACCGAACGCATCATTAACCGGTTTGAAGCCGTCCAGATCGATGAACATCAAGGCAAAGCAGCCGCCCTGCTCGTTGACCTTTTTCATCGCCTGATTGATCCGGTCGTCGAGCAACATGCGATTCGGCAGGCCGGTCAGGGTGTCGTGCAGGGCCAACTGCGTGAGTTCACGGTTGGCGACGGTCAACGAATGCGCCAGATCGGCAGTGCGCGCTTCAAGTCGTGCGTCGAGGATCGAGGTGAGCAAGGCAATCGACAGCACCGCCAGCGTGGTGATCAGCACCAGGCTATCGAGGCCGCTGCCCTTCAAACCGTTGACGGTGGCACCGCAGAAACTGCCGTCTGGAAATTGCGCGGCGGCCATGCCGGTGTAATGCATGCCGACAATGGCGACGCCCATGATGACCGCTGCGCCGCCGCGAATCAGGCGTACATACGGCGAGTGCTGACGCAGGCGAAAGGCAATCCACAGCGCCGCTGCCGACGCGCCGACCGCAATCAGTAATGAAGCGCCGAACAGCGTCGGGTCGTAGTCGATCCCCGGCGTCATGCGCATCGCCGCCATGCCGGTGTAATGCATGGCACTGATCCCGGCGCCCATGATCAGCGCACCGAAGGCCAGTTGCAGAACCGGCAGTTTCGGCTGGCTGACCAGCCACAAGGCGAACCCGCAGGACAACACGGCAATCAACAGTGAAAGCGCGGTCAGGGTGATGTCGTAGCCAAGGTCGATCGGCAGTTTGAAGGCGAGCATGCCAATGAAATGCATCGACCAGACGCCGATACCCATGGCAAACGCACCGCCGGCGGTCCAGAAATGCACCGCACGACCCTTGGCCGTGGCGATGCGACCGGTGAGGTCGAGCGCAGTGTAGGAAGCGAGAATCGCCACGCACAACGAAATAAAAACCAGGGTGGAGGAATAACTACCGATGAGCATGGGATTTCTCGTGGCCACCCAACGCGGACTGCGTCCATTCTCGGTCGGGCAAATGCGGCGATTGTACTGATTACGCAGAAGAACGCACTGACAAAGTAATCAATTGGCCATCAAGCCGATGAAACGTTTGTTTGATCGCTCGACGAGGCTCTGGAATGGGCCTTTCTGCAACTGGCGCGCTTACTGTGGGAGCGAGCTTGCTCGCGAATAGGCGCGTTGATCGTTCCCACGCTCCGCGTGGGAATGCAGCCCGGGACGCTCCGCGTCCCTTCAAAGCCGAACGCGGAGCGTCCGTTGAGGCATTCCCACGCAGAGCGTGGGAACGATCAGTGAAGCCAGCCTTCAGCGGGTATTATCACTGACATCCAGTTGTCCGTCCCAACCGCCGCCCAGCGCTGCGATGAGTTGCACGCTGGCAATCAAGCGGCTTTGCAGAATGTTCAGCACATTGCGCTCATTGCTCAACGCTGTCGCTTGCACCACCACCACATCGATGTAGGCAATCAACCCGGCCTTGTACTGATTTTCCGTCAGGCGCAGGGAGTCGCGGGCCGCATCGAGCGCTTCCTGGCGCACCGCCGCTTCGTCTTCGTACACCTTCAACTGCACCAGATAGTTTTCCACTTCGCGGAAACCGTCGAGCACAGTCTGGCGGTACTTGGCCACGGTCTGGTCGTAGACCGCTTCAGTGCGGTCGACTTCTGCCGAACGAATGCCGCCATCGAAAATCGGCAACGACAGTTTCGGCCCGACCGACCAGAAACGGTTCGGCAGGCTGATCAGGTTCTGCGAGGTACTGCTGCTGTAACCGCCGCTCAGGCTCAGGCTCAGGTCCGGGTAATACGCCGCTTTGGCCACGCCGATATTGGCGTTGGCGGCAATCACCGAACGCTCCGCCGAAGCGATGTCCGGACGCCGCTCAAGCAACTGCGAGGGCAGACTCAACGGCACCTGCGGCAGCTTTGGAATGGTCTGCACTTCGGCAATGTTGAAATCCGCCGGCGCCTGCCCGGTCAGCACGGCAATCGCATTTTCAAACTGCGCGCGCTGCCAGATCAGGTCGACCAGATCTGCCTGGGTGCTTTTCAGTTGCGTCTGCGCCTGCGCTACCGCATCGCGCCCGGAAACGCCCGCGCGGTACTGGTTCTGGGTCATTTTCAGCGAGCGTTCGTAAGCGGCAACCGTGGCTTCGAGCAGGCGTTTTTGCTGATCGATCACCCGCAGTTGCAGGTAGTTCTGCACCAACTCCGATTGCTGACTCAGGCGCATGGCCGCCAAATCGGCAAAACTGGCCTGGGCACTGGCCTCATCGGCTTCCAGACCACGGCGCAATTTGCCCCAGACATCGGCTTCCCAACTGACGCCCAGCTCGGCGTTATAAGTGTCGCGAATGCCACTGGAGGAACTGCTCAGACTCGAACTACTGCTGCCGGTGCCCTGGCTGGAGCGGGTCTTGCCCAAGCTCAAGTCAACGCTGGGATAGAACGCTCCGCGGGCACTGCGCACCAAGGCCTGAGCCTGGCGGTACTGGGCTTCCGACTGCGCGACGGTCTGGTTGGAATTGTTGAGTTTTTCGATCAGCCCGTTGAGCTGCTGATCGCCATACAACTCCCACCAGGCGCCACGGGCCAGCGAGTCGCTCGGGTTGGCCTGGGTCCAGCCCGCGGCTTCCTTGTACTGGGTAATTTCAGCGGTTTGCGGACGTTGATAGTCCGGGCCGACGGCGCAGGCACTGAGCATCGCCACGCACAGTGACAGGCTCAGCAAGCGCGAGCCCCGAACAGTGGCCAGATTGATAAGCGAACGGTCAGTCATAGCGGAGTTTCCAGAGCGGCGTCAGTACGCACGCCACGCCATTTGTTGAAACGATGGCGCAGCTTGTCGAGATAGAGGTAAACCACAGGCGTGGTGTAAAGCGTCAGCACCTGACTGAAGATCAGCCCGCCGATGATGGTGAGGCCCAGCGGCTGGCGCATTTCCGCGCCCTCGGCCCGGCCGAGCAGCAATGGCAAGGCACCGAGAATCGCCGCCAGCGTAGTCATCAGAATCGGTCGTAGCCGTTGCAGACAGGCGCTGCGGATCGATTCCAGCGGGGTAAGGCCCTGATGCCGTTCCAGTTGCAGCGCAAGGTCGATCATCAGAATGGCGTTTTTCTTCACCACGCCAATCAGCAGGAACAGCCCGAGCAGCGAGATCAGGCTGAACTCGCCGCCCAGCGCATAGATCGACAGCAACGCACCGACACCGGCCGACGGCAGGGTCGACAGAATCGTCAGCGGATGGATGTAGCTTTCATACAGCACGCCCAGCACCAGATACACCGCCAGCAACGCGCCGAGAATCATGAACGGCTGGCTCTTCTGCGTCGCGGCGAAGGCGTCGGCAGTGCCGGCCATTTTCGCGATGACATCTTCCGGCAGGCCGAGCTTGGCAATCGCCCGCTCGATCGCGGCACTGCCCTGCTCCACCGTCACGCCTTCGGCCATGTCGAAGGAAATGTCTTCGGAGGCGAACTGGCCTTCGTGGCTGACGCGGTCGTCTTCGAGGCTGTTTTCGTAATGAGCGAACGTCGACAGCGGCACCCGCGCACCGTCAGCGGTGATCACCTGCACTTGCTTGAGCGTCACCGGATCCTGGGCATATTTCGGATTGACCTCCATCACCACCTGATACTGGTTGAGGCTGTCGTAGATCGTCGAGATCTGCCGCTGGCTGTAGGCGTTGTTCAACACCGCCGTGACCATGTTCATGTCGACACCGAGGCGTTTGGCCTGGTCGCGGTCGACAATCAGCGTCACTTGTTGCGCCCCGGCGCCTTCTCGGGCATCAATGGCGGTCAGTTCGGGCAGGGCTCGCAATGCCGCGACCACTTTCGGAAACCATTTACGCAACTCGCCGAGGTCGGCGCTTTGCAGGATGTAGCTGTATTGCGAACTGGTCTGCTCGCGACCGCCGCCAAATTGCAGATCCTGGTCGGCCATCAGCATCAACTGCGCGCCGGGCACTTTGGGCATTTCCTTACGCAGTCGCTCGATGACTTTCTGCGCCGACAGCTGCCGCTCCTTGATCGGTTTTAGACGCACAATCATGAACGCGTTGTTGGTGCCGTTGCTGCCGCCGATGAACCCGGCGACGCTTTCCACTGCTTCGTCCTTGAGCACGGCGCGGCGGAAGATTTCCATTTTCGGCTGCATCACGCTGAACGACAGGCCGTCGTCGCCGCGCACAAAACCGATCAACTGCCCGGTGTCCTGCTGCGGCATGAAGGTTTTCGGCACCACCACGTACAGCGCGACATTGACGCCGACGGTGATCAGCAGGCTGAGCAAGGTCAGGCGCCGGTGACGCAACACCCAATCGAGGCTGGTGGCGTACTTGCCGACCATCCAGTCGTTGGTGCGACGGCTCCAGCGTTGCAGGCGATTTTCCTGCCCCGGCGTGTGCGGCTTGAGCCAACGGGCGCAAAGCATCGGCGTCAACGTCAGCGAAACCACCAGCGAGACGACGATGGCCGCCGCCAGGGTGATGGAAAACTCGCGGAACAGGCTCTCGACAATCCCGCCCATAAACAGGATCGAGAGGAACACCGCCACCAGCGAGACGTTCATCGACAGCAAGGTAAAACCGACTTCCTTGGCCCCGAGGTACGCGGCCTGCATCGGTTTGACGCCTTCGTCGATGTGCCGGGAGATGTTCTCCAGCACCACAATCGCGTCGTCCACCACCAGACCGGTGGCGAGAATCAGCGCCATCAGCGAGAGGTTGTTCAGCGAGAAACCGTAGAGGTACATCACCGCAAAGGTGCCGACCAGCGACACCGGCACGGCCAGAGTCGGAATCAGCGAGGCGCGGAAGTTACCGAGGAACAGGAACACCACCAGAATCACCAGCGCCACGGCAATCAGCAAGGTCATCTCGGCTTCATGCAGCGTCGCCTTGATCACCGGCGAGCGGTCCATGGCCAGATTCAGCTTTACGCTGGCCGGCAACACCGCTTGCAAGGCCGGCAGTTGCGCCTTGATCTCGTTGACCGTCTCGATGATGTTGGCGCCAGCCTGGCGGTTGATCACCAGCAGCACCGCCGCGTCATCGTTGAAGAAACCACTGTTGTAGCGGTCTTCGACGCCGTCACTGACCTTGGCCACGTCCTTGAGGCGCAGCGCGGCGCCGTCGGCGTAGTGGATGATCAGTGACTCGTAATCCTTGGCTTTCTCCAGCTGGTCATTAGCCTGGATCTGCCACAAACGCTGGCCGTCCTCGACCGAACCCTTCGGCCGGCGCACGTTGGCATCGGCGATGGTCTTGCGCACATCGTCGAGCGCCACGCCGTACTGGTTCAGCGCCTGAGGTTCGAGCTCGATGCGCACCGCCGGCAGCGAACTGCCGCCGATCTGCACTTCACCGACGCCCTGCACTTGCGACAGGCTCTGCGAAAGAATCGTCGAGGCCAGATCGTAGAGCTGGCCTTTTTCCAGCACATCGGAGGTCAGCGACAGCACCATGATTGGCGCCTGCGACGGGTTGACCTTCTTGTAGGTCGGCATACTGCGCATGCCGCTCGGCAGCAGATTGCGCGAAGCGTTGATCGCTGCCTGCACTTCCCGCGCGGCACCGTTGATGTCGCGGTCGAGGTCAAATTGCAGAATGACCCGGGTCGAACCCTGACTGGAGCGGCTGCTCATGGTGTTGACGCCGGCGATTGCGCCGAATGAGCGCTCCAGCGGTGTGGCCACGGTGGACGCCATGACCTCCGGGCTCGCGCCGGGCAGACTGGCCTGCACGACGATCACCGGGAAATCCATTTGCGGCAGCGGCGAAACCGGCAGCAGGCCGAAGCTGACACCGCCGAGCAGCATGATCGCCAGGCTCAGCAGCATCGTCGCGACCGGGCGCTTGATGAAAGGACCGGAGAGGTTCATTGACCGCGATCCCCAACGTCACACCAATCCCCTGTAGGAGTGAGCCTGCTTGCGATAGCGGTGTGTCTGTTTACATTGATGTTGCAGGTGCCGGCCTCATCGCGAGCAGGCTCACTCCTACAGGGGTTATGTGTTCGGACAGTCATACCGACACCTCTTCGGCATCCGCATTAGTCTTGCCAAAGCGCCGGCCGAGGCGGTCGAAATACAGGTAGATCACTGGCGTGGTGAACAGCGTCAGCACCTGGCTGACCAGCAAACCACCGACCATCACCAGACCCAGCGGCTGACGCAATTCAGCACCTGAGCCCGTGGCGAGCATCAACGGCACCGCACCAAACAGCGCCGCCAGCGTGGTCATCAGAATCGGCCGGAAGCGCAACAACGCCGCCTGATAGATCGCCTGTTCCGGCGCCATGCCTTGGGTGCGCTCAGCATCGAGGGCGAAGTCGATCATCATGATCGCGTTCTTCTTGACGATACCGATCAGCAAGATGATGCCGATGATCGCGATCATGCCCAGATCATTGCCGCTGAGCAGCAGCGCCAGCAAGGCACCGACGGCCGCCGACGGCAAGGTCGAGAGAATGGTGATCGGGTGAATGTAGCTCTCGTACAGCACGCCCAGCACGATGTACATGGTCACCACCGCCGCCAGAATCAGCAGCAAGGTGCTCGACAGCGAAGCCTGGAACGCTTCGGCCGCGCCCTGGAACTGGGTCTGCACGCCGACGGGCATGCCGATGTCCTTCTGCACCTGTTCGATGATGTCGACCGCATGCCCCAGCGCCACACCGGGCGCGAGGTTGAACGACATCATTACCGCCGGGAACTGGCCGATATGGGTGATCGCCAGTTGCGCCTGACGCTCCTCGATATGAGCCAGACTCGACAGGCGTACCTGCGCATCGTCGGTGGTCTTGACGTGAATCTGGTCCAGCGCCTGCGGGCCGATCTTCTCTCCGGCCTGGGCTTGCAGCACCACGCGGTACTGGCTGGCCTGGGTGTAAATGGTCGAGATCTGCCGCTGGCCAAAAGCGTCATAGAGCGCATCGGTGATATTCGCCACCGAGACGCCAAGGCGTGAGGCGGCATCGCGGTCGATCACCAGATAGACCTGTAAACCCTTGTCCTGCAAATCACTGGCAACGTCGGTCAGTTCCGGCCGTTGGGCCAGCGCTTCGACCAGTCGCCCGCTCCACTGGCTGAGCAGTTCGGAATCCGGCGAGGACATGCTGAACTGATACTGGGTCCGACTGACACGGTCTTCGATGGTCAGGTCCTGCACCGGCTGCATGAACAGGCGGATGCCGACCAGTTTGTCCAGTTGCGGTTGCAGGCGCGCAATCACTTCAGTGGCGCTTAGATCGCGATCGCCATGGGGCTTGAGGTTGATCAGCAAGCGGCCGCTGTTGAGCGTGGCGTTATCGCCGTCGACACCGATGTAGGACGACAGGCTCTGCACCGCCGGATCTTGCAGAATGATTTTCGCCAGTTGCTGCTGACGCTCGCCCATCGCGGCGAAGGAGATCGACTGCGGCGCTTCGGAAATGCCCTGAATCACCCCGGTGTCCTGCACCGGGAAGAAGCCTTTCGGCACGACCATATAGAGGAACACGGTCAACCCCAGCGTAGCGATGGCCACCAGCAGGGTGAGCGGCTGGTGCTTGAGCACCCAGCGCAGCATCCGCCCGTACTCGGCAATCATCCAGTCAATCACCGCGCCACTGGCCCGATAGAAACGGCCCTGCTCGTGTTCTTCCGGTTCGCGTTTGAGCAGACGCGCGCACATCATCGGCGTCAGGGTCAGCGAGACCACCAGCGAAATCAGGATCGCCACGGCCAGGGTGATGGCGAACTCGCGGAACAGCCGCCCGACCACGTCGGCCATGAACAGCAACGGAATCAGCACTGCAATCAGCGACAGGGTCAGGGAAATCAGGGTGAAGCCGATCTGCTTGGCGCCCTTTAGCGCCGCTTGCATCGGGCTGTCGCCCTCTTCGATGAAGCGCGCGATGTTCTCGAGCATGACGATGGCGTCGTCGACCACAAAACCGGTGGCAATGGTCAGCGCCATCAAGGTCAGGTTGTTAACCGAGAAGCCGGCCAGGTACATCACGCCGAAGGTGCCGATCAGCGATAGCGGCACGGCCACTGACGGAATGATCGTCGCACTGGCGCGCCGCAGAAACAGAAACGTCACCATCACCACCAGGGCGATGGCGATCAGCAATTCGTGTTGCACGTCAGTGACCGAGGCGCGGATGGTCTGCGTGCGATCCGTCAGTACCGTCACTTCGAGGCCGGCCGGCAGGTTGTCGGTAATGCTCGGCAGCAGCGCCTTGATGCGGTCGACCACTTCAATGACGTTGGCACCCGGCTGACGCTGGATGTTCAGCAATACCGCCTGATTCTGGTTGGCCCACGCAGCGAGACGTTCGTTCTCGGCGCCATCGACAATTTCCGCCACGTCCTTGAGCCGCAACGGCGCGCCGTTCTTGTAGGCGAGGATCAGGTTGGCGTAATCCTTGGGCGAGGTCAGCTGGTCGTTGGCGTCAAGCATCGACACCCGCGTCGGGCCGTCAAAGTTGCCCTTCGGCTGGTTGACGTTGGAAGCACTGATCAAGGTGCGCACGTCCGCCAGGTTCAAGCTGTTGGCCGCCAACGCTTCCGGGTTGACCTTGATGCGCACGGCCTGACGCTGACCGCCGGCAATACTGACCATGCCGACACCGCTGATCTGGGCGATTTTCTGCGCCATGCGCGTATCGACCAGGTCATTGAGTTTGGGCAGCAACATGGTTTTCGAGGTGATCGCCAGCGTCAGCACCGGGGTGTCCGCCGGGTTGACCTTGTTGTACACCGGTGGTGCGGGCAAATCGGTCGGCAGCAGATTGGTCGCGGCGTTGATCGCGGCTTGCACCTGCTGTTCGGCGACGTCCATGTTGATGTCGAGGCTGAAGCGCAGGGTCAGCACCGACGCACCGCCGGAGCTGGTCGAGGCCATTTGCGTGAGGCCCGGCATCTGCCCGAACTGGCGCTCGAGCGGTGCGGTGACGGCACTGGTCATCACGTCCGGGCTGGCGCCGGGATACAGGGTCATGACGCGGATGGTCGGGTAATCAACTTGTGGCAGTGCAGAAACTGGCAGCAAGCGATAAGCGATCAGGCCGGCCAGAACAATGGCCAGCATGCTCAGTGTGGTGGCTACCGGTCGGAGGATGAACAGCCGCGAAATGTTCATGCGCCCTTCTTGGCCTTATCGGTGACAGCAGCGTCAGTCGGGGTGGCAGCAGATTTGCCTTGCAGGTGTTCAGTTGGAGTGGTCGGCACTTGGTTGCTGTCGTTGACCACTTCCACTTCGCTGCCTTCCTTCAGGCGGTCGGTGCCTTCCAGCACCACGCGGTCGCCGGCGGCCAAGCCCTCGGTGACCACAGTGTTCTCGCCATCACTGGCGCCGATCTTCAATTGGCGAATGGTGACTTTCTTGTCGCCATCCAGTGCATAGACGAAGGTGCCGTTGGTGCCGAACTGGATGGCCGCCGACGGTGCCAGCACCACGCCCTTCAGCGTGTCAGCGAGCAAGTGAACGTTGACGAACTGGTTTGGGAACAGCGCCTGATCGCGGTTATCGTAGCGGGCCTTGAACTTCAGGGTGCCGGTGGCAACGTCGATCTGGTTGTCGAGGCTTTGCAGAACGCCGGTGGCTTGCAGTTTGCTGTCGCCGCGGTCCCACGCCTCGGCCGGAAGTTTGGCGCCGCTGCGATAACGCGCGAGCACGGTTTCCAGGCTGTTTTCCGGCAAGGTGAAAGCGACGCTGATCGGTTGCGTCTGGGTGATCACCGCGAGGGACGTGGTGTCATTGGCGGTGACGAGGTTGCCGACGTCGACCTGGCGCAGACCGACACGGCCGGCAATCGGCGCGCGGATCTTGGTGAATTCGAGATTGAGTTTGGCGTCGTTGACCGCGGCCTGATTGGTCTTGACCGTGCCCAGATACTGACCGACCAGCGCTTCGGCGGTGTCCAGCGTCTGTTTGGCGATGCTGTCCTCTTTGTACAAACCGCGATAACGCTCGACATCGACCTGAGCGTTTTTCAGTTGCGCCTGATTCTGCAGCAACGTGCCTTCGGCTTGCAGCAAAGCGTTCTGGTACGGGCGTGGATCAATCTCGGCCAACAGGTCGCCGGCCTTGACCATCTGCCCTTCTTCGAAATTGATCTTGACCAGCTCGCCGCCCACCCGGCTGCGCACATTGATGGTGTTGAGCGCGGTCACCGTGCCCAGCGCCTTGTAATACAGCGGGAAGTCGCCAGTAACCGCCGGCGCCACGCGCACCGGAATCGGCCCGGTGCCGCCACCGAAGCCCGGCCGCATCATCCCCGAACGCCCGGTGTGCCCGGCCGCCGCTTTGTCGGCGCCCTCTTTGTGGGCTGAACCGGCGGGCCAGAATTTCCAGCACAGGACGGCGATCACCAACAAGACCAGCAGGCTGATCAGCCAGCGACGGGAGTTACGAGGGGACGATTGCATGGAGTCATTAACCATTGGGCGCGTGGGCTTCTTTTACGGGAGGCTGAACGATAAGCACTGGTGGGGAAATAGCAAAGCAGCTTTACCGGCAATTTACCTTCAACTTACGTTTCAAGGTGTGAGGCAAAACACTGATACACAAATGAAAACGGCCTGGACAGGGCCAGGCCGTTAACAATTGTAAAAGCGCTTACTTGAGAACGGACAGCGCCGCTTCGTAGTTAGGCTCTTCTGCGATTTCCTTGACCAGTTCGCTGTGCAGGACGTTGTCGTTTTCGTCCAGCACCACAACGGCGCGAGCGGTCAGGCCTTTCAGCGGGCCGTCAGCGATGGCCACGCCGTAGTTCTCGATGAACTCGGCACCGCGCAGGGTCGACAGGTTTTGGACGTTTTCCAGACCTTCGGCGCCGCAGAAGCGTGCCTGGGCGAACGGCAGGTCAGCCGAGATGCACAGCACCACGGTGTTGGCGATGTCGTTGGCCTGAGCGTTGAACTTGCGCACGGAAGTGGCGCAGGTCGGGGTGTCCACGCTTGGGAAGATGTTCAGCACTTTGCGCTTGCCGGCGAAGTCTTTCAGGGTGACGTCGGACAGATTGCCGGCAACCAGAGAAAAGGCTGGCGCCTTGGAACCGGCTTGTGGCAACTGGCCGTTGACTTGAACCGGATTGCCTTTAAGGGTGACTTGAGCCATGACTTGAGTCCTTCTGATGTTTTGATTGGAAAGCATGCAAGAGGCCGAAGTTAACCACGAAATGGTCCGACGACCTATGCCCTGTTTGGAAATTGTTGGGTGCCTGCGCGAAAAATTGTATACAAAACCACAACCATCCCCCTGCAGGAGTGAGCCTGCTCGCGATGGCGGTGTGTCAGTCAACATCTGCGTGTATGACACACCGCCATCGCGAGCAGGCTCACTCCTACAATTAGATCTGCGGTGTGAAAAATTCTCCGCACTTTTACCAGAGACCCTGTCGATTCAAGTCTGGCCCGTTCGACTAAGCAATGAATCCCACCAAACTCACGGAGTAACCGCCATGCGCTTCATGATCCTTGTCAAAGCCAGCGCCGATTCGGAAGCCGGCATCATGCCCAGCGAAGAACTGATCACCGCGATGGGCAACTTCAACGAAGAACTGGTCAAGGCCGGCATCCTGATCGATTGCGATGGCCTGCACCCGAGCAGCAAAGGCGCTCGCGTGCATTTCTCCGGGGACAAACGCACGGTTATCGACGGGCCGTTCATCGAGACCAAAGAACTGGTGGCGGGCTACTGGATCTGGGAAGTGAAATCGAAAGAAGAAGCCATCGAATGGGTCAAGCGCTGCCCTAACCCGATGCCAGGCGAGTCTGATATTGAAATCCGCCAGATATTTTCTCCAGAAGACTTCGGCGCTGAGTTCACTCCTGAAGCGCGAGAACAGGAAGAGCGTGTCCGCGAACAGGCCAAGAAAAACGGCTAACCGGGTATCGCGTGTAGGAGCTGCCGAAGGCTGCGATCTTTTGATCTTGAAAAGCAAAGTCAAAAGATCACAGCCTCGTTTCACTCGACACCTGCAGAATCGATCACTCGGGCATAGAACGATCATTCAACAGAGATCAGTTATTGAGCTCGACGTGATCCTGGGCTTGATTCACCGCGAGTTCACCCAGCATGACTATCTGTCTTAATTGATCGTTCCCACGCTCTGCGTGGGAATGCCTCAAGGGACGCTCTGCGTTCCAGCTTGCGAATTTGGCGCAGAGCGTCAAGGGCTGCATTCCAGTACAGAGCGTGGGAACGATCAATCAAGAGCGATCAGCTCTTGAGTTCGACGTGATCCAAGGCTTGATTCACCGCGAGTTCACCCAGCATGACAACCTGTGCGATCCCCAATGCAGTCTTGCGCTGCGATGTTTCCAGCGAGGCGGCGAAGTTGATGAGCATTTCGCTGGCCGAGCCGAGGGTTTCGCTGGCGTTGGCTAGAAGAGATTCAGTGTTGTACCTGGGATTGGCGAGGTACATGGGTTCCGGCTCGTTGGCGCTGGACATGATATGGGCGCTGGGGTTGAGGTAGAAATCGAGCGCGCGGTCGGCGGCTTCGTGGAGTTTTTTACTGTCGACTGAGGCGTAGGGGGATGTTGTGTCGGCGTCTGATTCTGGGGGGTTCGGTGTTGGCTTTTTCATGGTGTAACTCCACTGGAAAATTGGAGCTGCCCCATTCGGTTTCCGGACGAAGAGGTGGCAGCTGTACGCAGGTTGGAAACCCGGGCAGCGGCGACCCGGACGACCCGAAGGTCCCCCGCGCACAGCCGCCATAACGGAGTGCACACATTCGAAGTGCGCAAGGATACGTTATGAAAGGCGTGTACGCGCCACTAATACCCGTCGGGGTTTCCAGTCCCGGTCGCTGATTTGGCAGCGACGAACACAGGCTAGAGACCCGACGTCCGACGGACAACCTGAAAACCTTGTGGGAACGTTCCGCAAATTCCAAACAACGTTTAAACATCCCGAATTGAAATACGCATATGTAGGAGCGGCCGAAGGCTCGAGCCGCGATCGGACGAACTTTTGATTTTGCATTTAAAAAACACGATCAAAAGAGCGCAACCTCGTATCACTCGCCAGCTCCTGTCGCCAGTGCGCCGTCCGCTTGCAGGGTCAGTTGGCGGGTGATGCCCGGCAACGGTGGCAACCCGTACTGCCGCTGGTTTGTCGGCCAATAAGCAACAGCTGAGGACTTTTTCACGGGAAACAGGTAGGGTGCGCAAAATCAAAGTGCCATCACTGGACCGCGTCGCAGGTTTTCATGGAGTTGTACACGCAATGAGTTGCTGGACCGTCCTTGGCCTTACGGCCGACGCCGATACGCGCAGTATCAAACGCCAATACGCTGCCCTGCTCAAACAGACCCGCCCGGACGAAGACGCCGAGGGCTTCCAGCGCCTGCGTGACGCCTACGAGCAAGCCCTGAATTACAAGGAATGGGCGCAGGCCAGCGAGGACCACGGGGCTGATGAAGACGCCTGGGATTTGACCGGTCTGACCGTAGTCGAAGTCGATGCCTTGCAGCAGGCGACGCGCTCGCTGGCCGACACCAGCCTTGCACAATTGCAACAGCGCCATGCCCTCGCCGTTGAGCAGGGTTGCGCGCATATCCTCGAAGAGACCCTGCTGCAGCATTGCATCGAGCACCCGGATACATCGGCGCCGATGGTCGATTGGGCGGTGCAGACGTATCACTGGTTCAGTGCCTGGCAGCGGCTGGAACTGGACGAGGAATCCATCGAACATTTGCTCGATCACCAGCGGGAACGCATGACTCGACCGCTGCGTGATGCCCTCGAACGTGAGGACAGTGCGGCCTTTTTGCAAGCCTACGCACAGTGCGCGCAATACCTCTGGCTCGACGCTGAAGTGCACCGGCAGTGGTTCAACCTGTTCCTCAGTCGATTGCTGCTGGACAGCGAATACTGGTCTTCCGCTATTTTCGAACAGGTCTGCGCGGGCCAGGGCTGGCATTCCGGTCCGGCCAACCGTTGCCCGAAAGATGAATGGAAACGTCTGGTCGCGCGCCATGAAGCTCCGATTTTTATCGCGCAACAGCGTCAACTCGCCGAAGAGCCGCCCGCCACCGCCGAACACCGCGCCGCCCGCCTGCTGCTCGGCACTGGCCCGTTCAGCCAGCGTCGCGCATTGGCCCGGCGCTTGCGTGAGAAAGATTGGGAGCATTGCCGACATTTGAGTTCGGCGCTGTATGCCAATCATCCGAAGGTCTGCGCGGAATTGCCCGGTGGCACCGCGTTTTTCTGGCGCGACTGGGAACTGAAACGCGGCGAATGGCCGACCTACGTTGGCGTGGTGCTGGCCTGCCTGATCGGTGCGTTTACTCATTTCATTCCGCTGGGGCTGCGCGTCACCGGGCTGATCAATATCGTCATGACCTCAACAATCGTGTTTGGCGTGATCGCTGCGGGTATCAACTGGCTGACGCACGAACTGGCGCACACCCATTGGCTGCTGGATGACCGCCTCAGCGCACGGTTGTGGCCGGGTTTTGCCAAGGACGCTGCGCCGTTCGGCGTACTGCGCGATCTGATTCCCTGCGCATTGATGGTGGCCGGACTCTGCTGGTTTTTCGGCCCCATCGCCGGCGTCGTCTATGCGGCCACGCTGGCCAGCGTGGGTTTGATTCGTCGCCGTCAGGTCAAGCCACACACGTCCTGGGAAAAGACTAACCTGCCGGTGAAAATCGGCCTGACGCTACTCGGCGTTGTCGCCCTGGTGCTGGTGCTGGGTGTGTTCAAAGTGGCCGCCAGCCAAGGCACGGTCAACCGCAATCAGGGTCTGCAACCCTGGGCGGAGCGTTTGTGTAGCCGGTTGCCGGCGAGTTCTTTCGATTGCGGCGCCCCGGCCACCCGCGAGCAGTGGTATCCCGCGGAGGCACGGCCATGACGTCGAGATTCATGTTTGTCAGCGGCGTCGTGGTCGTTCTGGTGGTGATGGGGCTGTCGAGCGCGACCCGACCATTCCTGAAGCTCGACCTGTGGCTTGATCAGCGCGACTCAGTGGTGACCGCACAGGCCAACGCGTTGAGTCCGATCATTGCCTGCGTCAACCGTGTCGATGTGCACTGGCGCAACGCCTACGACAAAAACCAACATCAGCGGCCAACCGCTGATGCGTTCGGAAAGTATATTTCCGAGCCTCAGGATTTCGATAACAGTGATGCGTTCACTGTGCGTGACATCCAGGAGGATACCTGCCTGCGGGATATCAACGAAAAGCTCGAGCTGCTGACCTACCAGCCAGCGCTGTCGCAGAAAGTCCGTGACTACGCGCAAGCACTGAAGTGGGCATCGGTGATTTCGCCACCGACTCGACTCGATAAAAGTGCGAGCTTCTTTGTCGTCCCGTTCAACCAGACACCGCGAGTTCTGGCGCAAATTCAGACCGCCAGCAATGCCTATATCAGCGCATCGACTGCCTTGAGAGAAGAACTGCTGCCACTGGACATCGCGCAGCGATCCGAACAGCTCAAACTTCTTGAGGCACGCGTAGGCAAGGAGATCCACTGGTCTCTACTGGCGTATATGATTCAGGCCCGAGAGACATTGGAGCGGCTGGAGGACGGGATGAAGCATCGCACCCTGACCCCTCAAGCCGTGGCCGAAACCACCGCTGATCTGCAACAGGCGTGGAATCGCGGTGGGCCTTTCATCGGCCCGCGTGACCCTGGTTTCCGTAACAAAGACGATGATGCGCGCGAGCTGTGGCGACACATCCGTGAGCCTGCGCAGCACTATCTCGAAGCACTGAACACCCTGCACAGGGATTGGCAGGACCGTGCCGAACCGCAACGTTTGAGCGACGACTATTACACCGTCACCCGTGGCTACGACGCCTTGCTCAGCCATTACAACCGCCAGGCACGCGCCAATTTCTGAGGGTGTGCACAGGCCGGACGGTCCTCGCGGACAATCCGGCCTCGTGCGCTTACTTGGCTTTCTTGAGCTTCAGATACGACTGACGCAGGTCTGAGGCCCAGCCATCGATGACGGGTTTGACGTCATTGGTACTCATTGCCTGCGAATCATTTTCCAGTGGCTTGCCGGTGCCTTTGCGCACCACTTGCGCGACGACCTTGTTATTCGCGCCATCGAGGAACACCGCTTCGGTGGCCAACGTAGTTTCCTGATCACGAATACCGCTGGCGGTGCTGACCGCAGCGGCGACCAGCGCAATCGGAATTACCTCGTAAGCATGCAGGCCTTCGGTGGAGCTGCTTACGGCGGTGATTGCCGCACGCACCACAATCACGCCCGGGCCAGGACCGGTGGCCAACGGCAAGTCTTTGCCGATCTCACGTTTGAGCGCCTGATCGTAGTAGGAAGTGATGCCATTGAGGGTTTGCTGGGAGATTTTCGCGGTCGGTTGCGGTTTCGGGTAGAGCTGAGTCGGCTCGATGTACACACTGGTGAATTTCCTGACGTCGACCTTCGGATCGATCCAGCGCATCACCTCGGCACCGGACGGGGATTTGGCCTCCTTGAGCTGGCTGTAGTCTTTGAGGAATCCTGAGTACTCTTTCGGGTCGACGGTTTTGCTGGAACAACCCACCATTGCGACGGTGGCAATGCACAGAGTGCCCATCATCACTGCTAGCTTCATGCTGTAACTCCTGTCAGAAGGCCGAAAAACTTTGCCCGGGGGAATTACAGGTATAGCTAAAACTTCAGTAATTGCGATTGCACAGCACAATATTCACGCAAGGCTGCGCGGAGGATCACAAGCGTCATTTGAAAGACGTCGAGCATCCGGCAACGCTGCATCGAGCTCTTGGCCATTGGTGAGTTTCAAGAATCCGCTGCATTGGAACAAGCTGAGCTAGAACGCCCGCAAGTGCTGTTGCAGGGGTGGAAGAAGATGAACATGGGGGATCCGGCGCTTAAGTGACCGGCTGGAAATTGTCTTCCCTCACCCTAACCCTCTCCCAGAGGGAGAGGGGACCGATTGGGGGATATTCGAGAGATGCACCGACGTGACCGATTGGCTTTGAATCCATAATCGACTCGGTCTGTCACGTCGGTGTCGCTCGCCAGAAAACTCGGTCAGTCCCCTCTTTCAGAGATACACCGACGTGACCGATTGGCGTTGAATCCATAATCGACTCGGTCTGTCACGTCGGTGTCGCTCGCCAGACAACTCGGTCAGTCCCCTCTTTCAGAGATACACCGACGTGACCGATTGGCGTTGAATCCACAATCGACTCGGTTTGTCACGTCGGTGTCGCTCGCCAGACAACTCGGTCAGTCCCCTCTCCCTCCGGGAGAGGGTTAGGGTGAGGGGCTTTTCAGGGGTTCACCCCGTTACCAGGACGAAGTCTCACCACTGCGCAACGCCATCTCCCGCCGACTGTTGATGTGCATCGCCTTGATCAAGGACACCGTGCCCACCAGCAAAATCGCCGCCCCCAACAGGAAGTCGATGTTGTACAGCTGAAAATCCTGCACCGGCCCGATCAGCAGCACCCGCACGATCGCGGCGCCCAACAGCGTGGCAAGGAAGTCGATCCCCGGCTCATTGCGGTAAAACACCAGCAGTAACGGCAGGCACAACACCAACAGCAGCAACAACACCACAACCTTGAACGAGCCTTTGCGCTCAACGCTGAACGCGCATTCGTGCGGCCCGTACGCCTTGTAATCCTCGTCACGAATCATCGAGGTTTTCTCGTTGATGTAGTCGACGCGGTTGTACTTCTGGATCGGCGTGAAGGTGTTGGACATCTCCATCAACGTGGTGATGTTCTTGAAGCGCAGGTCGATGCGCTCGCTGCCCTTGAGGTAATAGAGCACCGGCTTATAGCCGTAGCGATAGCTGTCGAAAGGGAATTCGGTAACCTGACCCTGGACACCGATCGGCCGTGGTTCAAGTTCGGCGTAGGCACTTTTATTGGTGGCGGAAAGGTTGCGGCTCAGCGGCTGCACCTTGACCTGCTCAAGGAAGATCGGCGTGACGCCGTAGGACCATTGCAACGGTTCCAGACGCAGGCGCAGTTCATTGCGAGCGAGGTCGTAGCGGTTGAAGGTGCGTTCGGAAACCACCAGGGAACCACTGAGCATGAACTCGCCGCGCAGGTTATTAGTGACGCGCAAGGTCAGTTGGTCCTTGCCCAGCAACACCGCTTCTGTGGTCGGTGGCGTGCCGCACCACGCGGTGCTTTCGCCCACACCGCCAAGCTGGCCGTCGCGGTTTTCCTTGAATACGTAAAAATAACTGGCCCACAGCGTCACCATTAACAGCAACGCTGTGAGGCCGAGGATTTTTTTGCCCGGACTCACTGATCAGACTCCCTTCTTCGGTTCCATCGTCCAGCCGAAAACCCGCTGGCGACGGCGACTCTACCAAAAGGCCACCACTCACCCAAGGAAAAATGCCCGATTCAGGAGGTTTCTAGGGGTTTCCCCGGTGGTAAAAGCCAGATCAAAAGATCGCAGCCTGTGGCAGCTCCTACAGTTGAACTCATGTAGGAGCTGCCACAGGCTGCGATCTTTTCAAGCGTCAGCGCCGCCGGAACAGCGGGCGTGGCTCGATGACCGAACGCCCATACAACACGCTCATCCCGGCCAATCCTTTCAGCGCATCCTCAGCCGATTTGTCCTCACGCACCGCGAAACTGTCGAACCCGCACTGGCGCATATGGCTGAGCTGATCACGCAGCACATCGCCAATCGCGCGCAACTCCCCTGCCCAGCCGAACCGGCTGCGCAGCAGATAAGCCTGGCTGTAAGCACGCCCGTCGCGAAAACTCGGAAAATCCAGCGCTATCAGCGGTAACGAGTCCAGCCACGGCACCAGACTTTCAACCTCATCATCCGGACCGAGCCACACCGCATGAGTCGACGGTGATTCCAGCCAATGCATCAGCGGCAATATCAGCAAACCCTCCGGCCTTAGCGTCGATGGTTCGCGCATCAACGTCCACGGATCGTCTGTCACTATCCGCGCTACGCCCTGCTCCAGCCGCAACAGATTGTTCATACCGCCGCCTCCAGCGTCTTCGGATAGACCCGTTCCTTGAACGGCTCCATGCCAATCCGCGCGACGGTGTCGACGAACAATTCCTCGTGCTCGCGATAGCGCACAAACGTGCCGATGATCCGCTCGATCACCTGCGGCACTTCCGCAGCGCTGAACGACGGGCCGATGACTTTGCCCAATGCGCTGTTTTTGCCCTGCGCACCGCCGAGAGTGATCTGATACCACTCGCTGCCGTTCTTATCGACGCCGAGGATGCCGATATTGCCGATGTGGTGATGGCCGCAAGCGTTCATGCAGCCGGAGATATTCAGGCTGATATCACCCAGATCGTGCAGGTAATCAAGATTATCGAAACGCGCCTGAATCGCCTGGGCAATCGGGATCGATTTGGCGTTGGCCAGTGCACAGAAATCGCCACCGGGGCAGGCAATGATGTCGGTCAGCAGGCCGACGTTGGCGCTGCCCAGATCGTGTTTGCAGGCCAGTTGCCACAGCGCATAGAGGTCGCTTTTCGCCACGTCGGGGAGGACGATGTTCTGCTCATGGGCAATACGGATCTCGCCAAACCCGAAACGCTGCGACCAGTCGGCGACTGCGAGCATCTGCGCGCCGGTGACATCCCCCGGCGGCGCCGCCATGCCCGGTTTGGTCGACAGCACCACGCTGGTGTAACCCGGCACCTTGTGCGGTTGCACATTGCGCGCGACCCAACGGGCAAACGCCGGGCTTTCGGCCAGGCGCGTGCCGAAGTCCAGATCGGTGTCGGCCAGGGTCTGATAAACCGGCGGCACGAAGGCGCTGGCGACCCGCTGATATTCGGCCTCGGTCAACTGCGCCGGGCCGTCCTTGAGGTGTTGCCATTCCTCTTCGACTTCCTTGGCGAACGCCTCGATACCCAGCGCCTTGACCAGAATCTTGATGCGCGCCTTGTACTTGTTATCGCGCCGGCCGTGGCGGTTGTACACGCGCAAAACCGCTTCGACGTAGGACAGCAAATGCTGCCACGGCAAGCCTTCGCGAATCTGCAAACCGAGGATCGGCGTGCGCCCCAGACCACCGCCGACGATCACTCGCAGAAGCATCTGCCCATCGCGGCCGGGGTAAAGATACAGGCCGATGTCGTGCATCATGATTGCCGCGCGATCCTGCTTGGCCGAGCAAATGGCGATCTTGAATTTGCGCGGCAGAAACAGGAATTCCGGGTTGATCGTCGACCACTGCCGCAGGATCTCGGCCAACGGGCGCGGGTCGATCAGTTCGTCCGCCGCGACCCCGGCGAACGCCTCGGTGGTGATGTTGCGCACGCAGTTGCCGGAGGTCTGGATCGCATGCATGTTGACCTGCGCCAGACGCTCGAGGATATCCGGCACCTCGGCGAGTTCGATCCAGTTGAACTGCATGTTCTGCCGCGTGGTGAAGTGGCCATAACCGCGATCGTAGTCGCTCGCAATGCTCGCCAGCGTGCGCATCTGCTCGGCGCTCAGCGTGCCGTAGGGAATCGCCACGCGCAGCATGTAGGCGTGCTTCTGCAGGTACAGGCCGTTTTGCAGGCGCAGCGGCAAAAACTCCTCTTCGCTCAACTCCCCGGCCATGAAGCGCTCGACCTGATCGCGGAATTGCGCAACACGCTCGAACACCAGCGCCCGGTCGTAATCATCGTATTGATACATGCACACCTCATCAGAATTGATCACGGATCAAAACTGTGGGAGCGAGCAAGCTCGCTCCCACAGGATTTTTCCAGACTATGGCCGAACGGCGCAGCACGTTACAGATTCACCTGAACTCATAAAAACCATATCAGGGCGCGGCAGAACGCCGCAGTCAGCCCTTCAATCTGATCCGCACAAATCAAAGATTCCTGAGCCTGTTTTGTTTCTGGTGGGGTTTCTACAGTGCAGCTCATGCCAGACCGGGTGGCCTGGCAAGACTTTGCAACCGTGGATGAACTGACCATGAGCACAGCAACAATCGGACAGGCTTACAACTACAAGGTCGTCCGCCAATTCGTTATCGCGACGGTTTTCTGGGGTGTGGTGGGCATGGCGATGGGGGTTTTTATCGCCTCGCAACTGGTGTGGCCAGAGATGAACCTGGACCTGCCGTGGACCACCTTCGGCCGCTTGCGACCGCTGCACACCAGCCTGGTGATTTTTGGTTTCGCCGGCAGCGCGCAATTTGCCGCCAGTTACTACGCGGTGCAGCGCACCTGCCAGGTACGGCTGTATTCAGACAAACTCGCCGCGTTCACCTTCTGGGGCTGGCAATCAGTGATCGTGATCATGCTGGTCACTCTGCCGCTGGGCTACACCACTACCAAGGAATACGCCGAAATCGAATTCTCCGGCGCAGTGTGGATGGCCGTGGTCTGGGTCGCCTACGCCATCGTGTTTTTCACCACCGTGGTGCAGCGCAAGACCAAGCACATCTACGTCGGTAACTGGTTTTTCGGCGCGTTCATCCTGGTGATCGCCATGTTGCACGTGGTCAATCACCTGTCGATTCCGGTGGACTGGTTCAAGTCGTATCCGGTGTATTCCGGCGCCACCGATGCGATGGTGCAGTGGTGGTACGGGCACAACGCGGTGGGTTTCTTCCTGACCACCGGGTTCCTCGGCATGATGTATTACTTCGTGCCGAAACAGGTCAATCGGCCGGTGTATTCGTATCGCTTGTCGATTGTGCATTTCTGGGCGCTGATTACCTTGTACATCTGGGCCGGCCCGCACCATTTGCACTACACCGCGCTGCCGGACTGGGCGCAGTCACTGGGCATGGCCATGTCGCTGATCCTGCTCGCGCCGAGCTGGGGCGGGATGATCAACGGCATGATGACCTTGTCCGGTGCCTGGCATAAGTTGCGCACCGACCCGATCCTGCGATTCCTCGTGCTGTCGCTGGCGTTCTACGGCATGTCGACCTTCGAAGGGCCGATGATGGCGATCAAAACCGTCAACGCCCTCTCCCACTACACCGACTGGACCATCGGCCACGTCCACGCCGGCGCGTTGGGCTGGGTGGCGATGATCACCTTCGGCGCGACCTATCACATGGTGCCGAAAGTGTTTGGCCGCGAGCAGATGTACAGCACGCCGCTGATCAATCTGCACTTCTGGCTGGCGACCATCGGCACGGTGCTCTACATCGCTTCGATGTGGGTCAACGGCATCACCCAGGGCCTGATGTGGCGGGCGATCAACGAGGACGGCACGCTGACCTATTCATTCGTCGAAGCGCTACAGGCCAGTCATCCGGGGTTTATCGTGCGCTTTGCCGGCGGGGTGTTCTTCCTCACCGGGATGTTGTTGATGGCTTACAACGTGTGGCGCACGGTGCGGGTGGCCGACATTTCACTGGCACGCAGTGAAGCGCAGATCGCCTGAGGCAGGGAGCCGCGCGTGATGGAGATTTTCTTTGATGTGTTGGGCGTGATGTTTCTATGGCTGGCGGTGGAGTACTGCTTGCGGCGGGAGACGGCGGACAGTCTGGAGGAAGCGAGCATGGTGCCGTTTGCCGATGACCCCGAGGTGGCGCGGCGGGTTGAACTGGCTACCGGGAAAACCGTGAAAGCGGTGGCGCCGGAAGACGCCAAACCATGCTGGATCAATCTTGAAATGTGAGAGGAATCAGTAGCGGAGGGGCCTCCCCTCCGCTGCCTGCACATTTTGCTCTGACAGTCCGCCACCGACAAACGGTAGATTTTTCGTATTTCCCCTGTCAGATCTGACAGTAGGCAGGTGGCAGGTTTGTCTTTATGTTGCTAACGAGACGGCACTCATAGCGCATCGTTTTCCAACGTGCTGCCAAACACTGCCACATGACCATCGGTATTGACCAGTCAGAACCAGGGAGCACCAAGATGAGAAGCGCCCTCCTTACATTGCTCCTTGCAACACTATTAGGCTGCTCACCCATCGCCACCCAGTCACCGGTCGAGCAAGGTGTCAGCAATAGTCCAAACGTAGCAATGACGGGCCCGCAAGTGGTCGAGCTATTGAACCAGCTCTACAACTCCAAATTCGTGAACTGCCATGAGTCAGCCAATCAACCGGCTTTTCTCTGTTCCGGGATCATTCTTCGAGTCACGGACAAGCAGCCTGGCGAAACGCATCACGTATGGAACCCAAGCCCAACCTCAGTCAAGAACGGCGGAGTATCGTTTTCCTTCCTCAGGGCAGACTCGAAATTCGGCCGTCTGGCCTGGGGCAAAGGCAATGGATTAATGTTGTACCCCATCTTCGGTGCGCCGCAAGACAAGGTCGATCTGGACGTTTTGTGCTCCTTTCCCATCGATGGCTGGACCTGGAACCGCACAACCCCCTGTGGTCCACACGCCTCTTTTCCCGCGACAAGCCAGCGTTGCCGAAGTGCGGGTGTGACCACCGCCGAGCAATGGAAAAGCGTTTGGGATAACTCGCCCAACAGTCATCACATTCGACAATGTGGCTTCGACGTTTCCGAGGCAACCGGAAGGCCGGCTGCAGCGGCTTTTTACCAATCGGTACGAGCCCGCACAATGTTGAGCCAAGTGTCTGCACATTTCTCCGAACAGAATGAAATCGTGATCAAGACCTGGCCACAGAACCTGCAAAACACCTTGCCTCTGATGGCCTTCTTTTATATCGCCGGGGGGGACAATGCCGGGTTATCTCAAGCCCGAGACAATCAGAAGGATTTCTATGATTCCACGACTTCCAGAATCTGGGTGCCGGTGATCCGTCTGTATCCCCCATCCACATCAGCCCACGATGCAACATTCCAGTACGTTGACACGGATCAGTTGATCAAACCCTGATTCAGCCCGTGCTGCTCACCGTGCCTGCACTGCAAACGCAGCCAGTAGCGTCACCGCCGGATTGGCCTCGTCACGTGTGCAGGACTGGACCAAGCGAGGCCGATGGTGCTAGCCGCGTTCACGCGGTATCAGACTCTGCAATTGCAGCGCCAGAAAATTTGCATCAAATACAAACGTGTCGGGATCCTTCAGCCCATTGGTCTTGCGCCACTGCCACTCACCGTCTGCCAATCCCACCAGGGAAATACTGCCGTAACGTGCCGCCGTAAGGCCCATCACCGCCAGAGAAATCTGCCCCGCGCTGCCCATCACATCTGGCACGAACTCTACCGGTTTGCCGGCAATCACGATGCTCAGCTTTTCCGTCTTGAAGGTCGAGGTTTCCACCGGCGTGCTCGGCCCGAACGCGACATACGTCTCACGGCTGACTTCCAGCAGATTGGGCATTTGTACCGGCGCAAGCCATTGCTCAATGTTGCCGAACAACTCGATGATCCGGGCGGCCCACGCCGCCGACTGGGTCTCGAACAGTTGGGCCTTGTGCGCTTCGCTCTCGGCATAGCGGCGAAGCATATCGCCCAGTTGTTGTACGTCGTCCATTGTTGCACTCCTCGGCTCAAAGCCTGCGAACTCCGATAGTGGCAGATCAACGTGCTGGCGTACGGTTAACCACCGATTCAAGCTCCGCATACGCTTAATCCAGACGAACGGTAGGATTTGCCCCCTCCACCTGTCAGATCTGACAGTAGGCAGCCAGCGACAGAGGGTTTTAGATAAACCCTCGAGTTGCTTGAGTTCCGGAGAAGCCGCATGACCGTCGATAACGGTAAAACACAACCCCAAGACATCGCCCCTGTGAAAATTCCAGGCTGGGTTACAGCCATACAACATCCGGAAAAGCCACATGGCGGAGTTCCCCTGTCGTTGCACAACAATGGCTTTCTCCAACTGCTAATCGATCCATGGCTCAACCATAGCGCCTATGACGACGCAGGCATATTGCTCGGAACCTCGGATGTCGCGGTGATCAACAAGGTTACCCAGCCGGGCGAGGAGAATCAGCGGTTCAACATGGATCTACCTGCCGCACTATTGAAAAACGGCATCAACCCGTTACGCCTGCAAGTGACCCGAGTCGGTCAGGATCCCGAAACTTCGGAGGCGCTGAAAGTGCTCTATTACACCCCGCGCCCCGGTGACCAGATTTCGGGGGGTGGAGACAATCCCAATCTGATCATGAGCCTTCCGGCCGATGTCATCACCGACGGCATCGATGCCGGCCGCGCAGAAAAGGGCGTGGATGTGACTCTGCGTTACATCCATATGCGCGAGCGGGACATCATTACGCTTTATTGCGATAGCCTGGAAAAAGAGCATGTCGTCAGCGCGGCGCAAGCAGCGGCAGGCAGCGTGGTATTGAAACTGGTCGCCATCGACTTCTGGCAGGACAACCCCAAATTCGCCATGCGTTTCAGAGTCACCGATCAACTCGGCAACTCTTCCGGCCCCCAAGCCATCTGGTCAAAAACCACGTTGATCGATGTGCACTTACGCCGACAACCGGAACTCGATCTGATCAGGCCCAAGGTACTGGAAGCGAAAGAGTCCGGCGGCACGCTACTGAACTTCATCAAGGATTTTTATGAAGCCAAGTTCGCCACGGTAGAAGTCAACTACACAGGCTCCGACACAGGGCAAACGGTAAGAGTCCAATGGCTCGGACGCAGCTTCACCTACACCACTGAGGTGCAGACTGTAAAAACACCTGGGGAAACGTTGCATTTCCAGATTCCGCGCCTGGAGGTCATCGACACTATGGGGGGCGGTGGTCGGGCAGAAGTAACCTACACGGTCAGATTGCCCGGCACTACCGATGACAAGCCCTCTCGCGATCTGAATCTGGCATTCACCGAGCAGAAGCACCTTCTAGGGCAACCCACGATCAATACAGACAGAACCAATTTAAGGGTTCACTACCCGACACTTGAAGCTCCCTACAGAGTGCGTATGGCGTTGCATGGTGTGACCACCCGCTATAGCGACGAGGTGGACATCGTCAACGAGTCTTACACCAACATCCCGATTCCAGCGGCGTGGATCACAGAGAACCGCGGAAAAGACGTGATGTTCAACTACACGCTCAAACGTACCGGGACCAGTGAGCCACTGATCTTTTCATGGTGCCTCAGGGTGAGGCTCTAGCGAGTTACGAGGCAGGGCAACCGCAATCAAACCGACATTTCTCATTACCCTGAACGGTGAAGAGCAAATCATCATGCGCCAAATAATCGGTTTCATATTAATCGCTGTGTTGTTCGGTTGTTCCCAAGACACCCGGCAACAGCCGGCGCCCACCATTACCAATATAGTCCAGAACATTGATGGGCCTGCCATTGCCGCACGCCTTTCAACCCTGTACGACCGCAAGTACGCGAACTGCAACAACTCAAACTCTCAACCTGCGTTTCTCTGTTCAGGCGTCATAATCAGAGTCACCGTCAAGGATCCTGACAACAAATATAAAGTCTGGGAACCGAGCCCGACTTCAGTAAAACAGGGCATGGTGACATTTTCCTATCTGCGAGCAGACTCCAACATCACACGCTTCGCTTATAGCTATAACAACGGCTACATAGTCTTTCCGATATTCGAAGCGCCCACAGACAAGCTTGATCATCAAATACTGTGCTCTTACCCGTACGACGCTTGGAGTCACACTCGTGGCAATACCCCTTGTGCAGCGCACGCGAGCTATCCAGCGCAAAGCCAGCTATGCCAAAACGCGGGCGTGACCACCGCAGAACAATGGTACGAAGTCTGGAAAGTGCCCGGCGGCAGCCCCAATCAACGGCAATGCGGCTTTGACGTCAGGGATGAACGCAATGCATTGGCCGGCCCGGCGTTCTATCAATCCATACGCGCCAGAGGGCTGCCCAATCCGCGCAACGAGAATCACAACGAAATCCAGATCAAGACCTGGTGCGACCCCACCAGCGCCAACCCTGCCACTTCATGTAAACAGTCCTTCCCTGCCAACAGGTTTCCGATCATGGCGTTCTTCTACTTAAACGGCAGCGCGGGCCTGGCGGACGCCCAGTACAACCAGCGTGATTTCTATAACTCGACCAATCCGAAAGTCATCGTACCGATCATTCGTCTGACGCTTGCCAGTAGTGGCACGATTTTTACTTACATACAGGCCGATCAGGTGATCCTCCAGTAAGTCCATTCCAACTTTAGTTGAAGGAAAAGGAAATCATCATGTACAAAATAGTCGCATTCTTGCTGATCGGTTTGTTGACGGCATGCTCACAGCCTGCATCGCAATCGCCTGATGTAATCGACGCGAGCGCAGTGCAAAGCCAGAGAATGGATGGCCCGGCTACCGCCACTTATCTCACGACGCTCTACGCCCGCAAGTTCCCCAATTGCAACAAAGTGGATTCGCAACCTGCCTTTCTATGTTCAGGAGTGATGATCAGGGTTACGGAAAAAGACCCGAACAATACATATAAAGTCTGGGATCCGAGTCCGACCTCGGTAAAAAATGGCGGAGTCAACTTCTCCTACCTGCGTGCGGATAGCAACTTCAGCAAAATGGCCTGGGGCAACGCCAATGGCTACATGCTGTATCCGATATTGGAAAGGCTTGCCGGCACTGACCAGTTAGCAGTGCTATGTGCGTATCCCATGGACTCTTATGGATGGTATCGCAGTGCAACCGCCGTTTGCGTTGCTCACCCTTCTTACCCGAAGAGTGGCCACTGCCAGGATGCAAACATAACCACCGGCGAGCAATTCAAAGCGGCTTGGGATGGCGCTCCTGGCGATCAAAACCGGCGGCAATGCGACTTTGATGTCAGAGACGAACGCAACATGCTCGCCGGCCCGGCGTTTTATCAATCGCTGCGCGCCAAGAGCTTGTTAGGGCAAACAGGCTTCGCCCAATGGAACGACATACTTATCAAAACCTGGCCTGCCGGCAAGCAAAACACCTTCCCCATCCTGGCGTTCTTCTACCTCGGCTCGAGTACCGATCCCAAGCAGCTCGCCGATGCGAAATACAACCAACGGGATTTTTATAACTCAACCAGTGCGAAGGTGATCGTTCCCATCATTCGCGTGGAGTTGGCCGCCAGCGCGACCGGTACAGCGACGTTCACCTACTCCGCAGCAGACCAGGAAATCAGATAATGAGCACTGTTCGCACAATCTCTGCAACGTTCGCAATGGCTGCCATCGGCCTGACGGCACTGTTGAGCTGGCCGGCTCATGCGCAGCCAAAATCGGACGACCCGGATAGCTTCATTCTGACGGTCGAGCGCTGCGTAAAATACATTCAGAGCGCGCATTGGGTGTATCGGGAATATGAATGGACTTTTTCCATCACACCCACACCTTGTGCCAGGAAAACTCTCCCGGAAGCCACGCCTTTTATTTGGGATGAGTTGACACGTGATTATTCCAACAGCCGCTATTGGCAAAATACCCACGGCATGCGCCACCAACTGATTTGCCACTTGGCGATCGCGCGCGATAAACCCGAATGGAATCTCGAGCCGTGGCGTCCGGATGTCGGATATGCCAAGACACTCGCCGCCGGTTGCAATCACGTCATCCCGTTACCTGAGCCTGCACCATGACACTTGCGTAAAACTTCATCGTTACAGTTATTTTGCTGCTGGCATCCATCCTTTAACCCAAGGAAACTCGGTGCAGGCCTGTCTTCACTCGCGTCAGGCCATTGCCCGAGGAACTTCAATGCGCACCATCGGCCTGATCGGCGGCATGAGCTGGGAATCCAGCGCCGAATACTATCGACTGATCAATCAGCAAGTCCGCGATCGTCTCGGCCCGTTGCGCTCGGCGCAAATGCTGATGTACAGCGTCGACTTCGGCCCTGTCGAACAGGCCCAGCACGCCGGGCGCTGGGAGGATGCGGCGGCGATTCTGGTGAACGCCGCGCGCAGGCTCGAAGCCGGCGGCGCTGATTGTGTGGTGCTGTGTACCAACACCATGCACAAGGTCGCCGAGCAGATTCAGGCGGCGATCAACATTCCGTTTCTGCACATTGCCGAACCGGCCGCACAGGCGGCCCTGAACATAGATGCGCGCACCGTCGGATTGCTCGGCACCGCGTTCACTATGGAGCAGGACTTTCTCAAACAACGTTTGATTGCCCGAGGTTTGACCGTATTGGTGCCGGACGAAACAGAGCGTAAGGATGTGCACCGGATCATCTACGACGAACTTTGCGTCGGCGTGATCAATGAACAGTCGCGACAAATCTATCAGCGGGTGATCGAATCCCTCACCGCGCGTGGCGCGCAGGCGATCATCCTCGGCTGCACGGAAATTGGCATGTTGATCAAACCCGAACACAGCGCCCTGCCCCTGCTCGACACCACCGAACTGCATGCACAGTCGGCGGTGGCGTTCGCCCTGGGCGAGTGAGTCAGGCTTTCGGACGATTGCGCAGGCGGGCCATGCTCAGGGTGTCGACCCATTGCCCGTCGCGCACCGCGTAATCGCGAAACAGGCCTTCGTCCTCGAAACCGAACTTGCGGTAGAGGCCGATGGCCGCTTCGTTATCGGCATACACGGTGAGTTCGACGCGGTGCAGATTCATCCAGTTGTCGGCAACCTCCAGCGCCGCCGCCAACAGCGTCGAGCCCACGCCTTTGCCCTGCCACGCCACCGCAACGCCCATACCGAAACTGCCAGCGTGCGCCCGACGCATCCGCGAATACGCCTCCAGCCCGAGGTTGCCGATCACCACGCCCTGATGCAGCGCAACCAGCTTCACCGCCCGTTCGTTGTCCGCCAGCAGGCGCTGGCGCCAGACCTCAACGGACTGAAACGGCATCTGCAGCACCTGACGCGCCACAGCTGGATCGTTGTACAGCGCAGTGATGCCCTCAATGTGCGATTCGTTGAAACGCTCGAGGTGGATGGCGGGATTGTGGTCTGGCATGGCGGATCCTTCCTGGATCGATGTGTGGCTGACCACTCTAAACCGCTGAACACCTCATCTGCCATAGGTAAACACTTGTAGGAGTGAGCCTGCTCGCGAAAGCGGTGTGTCAGTCAACATTGATCAATCTGACACACCGCTTTCGCGAGCAGGCTCACTCCTACAGGGGAATGCATCAGGGCTGAAACCATTCCTGACGTTCATTGAAGGTGTGGTGGATGAGGTCAGTGAGGGTCTGCACTTCGGCCACATTCTGCGACTCAGCGTTAACGGCCAGCCATGCCTCCAATTGCATCGGTTCCTCGAACAGCCCCGGCAGTGCGATCAGGCCTCGATCAAACCGGCTCATATACGCCGGCAACAAACCAATGCACGCGCTGCAACGAATCATCTCCAGCATCAACTCATAAGACTGCATCTGCACCACCCCGGCCAACCGCTGTGCAACCAACTCATTCCACGGCCGGAAGCTGTCGATCTGCCGGTCATGCTGCCATTGCACCAGCATGAAGTCGGCGAGGTCATCAGGCGTGTCCGGGCGGGCGGTGACGCGGGAGTAGCGTTTGGCGATGTGTGGCAGGTAGTCGAGGCGTGCCAGCGGTTGCGGTTCGCTGGTGGCGAAGGTCGGGCCGGGGTGTGGGGTTTCGCCATGGGCGAGCCAGAGAACGATGTCGGCGCTGACCGCGCGCAGGGACAGTTCGCTGTCCAGCGCGATGATTTCCAGGCGCACGCTGGCGTTGCGCCGCAGCAGTGCGATGAGATCGCGGCCGAGGATGTCGTGGAGGATCGATTCGGCGACGGCGAGGCGGATCAATGGTTGCTCGATCACCGGCAGTTTGCGTTCGTTGGCCAGCGCTATGAGTTTGGCCTGTAGCTGTTGGCCTTCGCGGGTGAGGCTCAAGGCGCTGCCCTGAAAGCTGAACAGGGTGTGTTGCAGTTCTTGCTCAAGCTGGGCCAGTTGTTTGCGCAACAAGGTCGCGCGCACGTTGAGGCTGCGCGCGGCTTGCATGAAGCAACCGCAGCGGGCGCTGACGAGGAAGTATTGCGCGACTTCGCTGTCGATGGTCGCGGCGTGTGCGAGCCACGGTTCGCTGTGGTCATGTGGCCAGCGGTAATCGTTGGTGCCCGGTCGTCCTGCGGGTTCGGTGAATGACATCGATGACTCCCTGTCGATCTTTGTATTTGTCTTAACGCAGCTCCCTGTAGGAGTGAGCCTGCTCGCGATAGCGGTGTGTCAGTCGACATTTCTTAACCTGACAC
>NZ_JBQYFW010000034.1:0-64786 GCF_056313565.1 Pseudomonas sp. 3B-A001-10F | reverse complement strand
ATGGCTGCGGCCAATCCTGTTTCAGCGACGGGTAGACGGTTGGCGGAACTTAGAAAAGGCGTTGGCGGGCTGTTTCTGGATCACCGCCCAAGGCCTTCGAGGCCAAGGACGGTGAAGATCTCAAAAACCCGGTTTCCGGTGGACCGTAAGGCTGCTCCGCTTAAGTGAACAGCATTACCGCACTTGGCGGGGCATTTTTATTGCTGCGATTTGACGCTTACAGCCCGTCGAGCATCGCTTTGTTACGCACAGCACCCTTGTCGGCACTGGTCGCCAGCAGGGCGTAGGCCTTGAGGGCGGTGGTCACTTTGCGTGGACGCACCTCGACCGGTTTCCAGCCTTTCTTGTCCTGCTCGGCGCGGCGTGCGGCCAGTTCTTCGTCGCTGACCAACAGGTTGATCGAGCGGTTCGGAATGTCGATCAGCACCTTGTCGCCGTCCTGCACCAGACCGATCGCGCCGCCGGCTGCTGCTTCTGGCGAAGCGTGGCCGATGGACAGACCCGACGTACCGCCAGAGAAACGGCCGTCGGTGAGCAGCGCACAGGCTTTGCCCAGACCTTTGGATTTCAGGTACGACGTCGGGTAGAGCATTTCCTGCATGCCCGGGCCGCCTTTCGGGCCTTCGTAGCGAATGATGACGATGTCGCCAGCCTTCACTTCGTCAGCAAGGATGCCGCGTACGGCGCTGTCCTGGCTTTCAAAGATCTTCGCGTTGCCTTCGAAGACGTGGATCGACTCGTCAACACCGGCGGTTTTCACCACGCAGCCATCGAGCGCGATGTTGCCGTACAGCACGGCCAGGCCACCTTCTTGCGAATAGGCGTGTTCGAAACTGCGGATGCAGCCGTTCTCACGGTCGTCATCGAGGGTTTCCCAACGGGTCGACTGGCTGAACGCCGTCTGTGTCGGAATACCGGCAGGGCCGGCCTTGAAGAAGTGGTGCACGGCTTCATCGTCGGTCTGGGTGATGTCCCACTTGGCGATGGCTTCTTCCATGCTGCGGCTGTGCACGGTCGGCAGGTCGGTGTGCAGCAGACCGCCACGGGCCAGCGAGCCGAGGATGCTGAAGATGCCGCCGGCGCGGTGCACGTCTTCCATGTGGTACTTCTGGATGTTCGGCGCCACTTTGCACAGTTGCGGGACGCTGCGCGAGAGACGATCGATGTCGCGCAGGTCGAAATCGATTTCGGCTTCCTGAGCGGCAGCGAGCAAGTGCAGGATGGTATTGGTCGAACCGCCCATGGCGATGTCGAGCATCATCGCGTTCTCGAACGCCTTGAAGTTGGCGATGTTGCGCGGCAATACCGACTCATCGTTCTCGCCGTAGTAGCGTTTGCACAGCTCGACGATGGTGCGGCCGGCCTGCAGGAACAGTTGTTCGCGGTCGCTGTGGGTGGCGAGGGTCGAACCGTTGCCGGGCAATGCCAGACCCAGTGCTTCGGTCAGGCAGTTCATCGAGTTGGCGGTGAACATGCCGGAGCACGAACCGCAGGTCGGACAGGCGCTGCGCTCGTACTCAGCGACTTTCTCGTCAGAAGCGCTGGCGTCGGCGGCGATCACCATGGCATCGACAAGGTCGAGGCCGTGGGAAGCGAGTTTGGTCTTGCCGGCTTCCATCGGGCCGCCGGAAACGAAAATCACCGGAATGTTCAGGCGCAAGGCAGCCATTAGCATGCCCGGGGTGATCTTGTCGCAGTTGGAGATGCAGACGATGGCGTCGGCGCAGTGGGCGTTGACCATGTACTCGACGGAGTCGGCGATGATTTCGCGACTCGGCAGCGAATACAGCATGCCGTCGTGGCCCATGGCGATGCCGTCATCCACGGCGATGGTGTTGAATTCCTTGGCCACGCCACCGGCGCGTTCGATTTCACGGGCGACCAGTTGACCGAGGTCCTTCAGGTGCACGTGGCCCGGTACGAACTGGGTAAACGAGTTGGCAATGGCGATGATCGGCTTTTTGAAGTCGTCATCTTTCATCCCCGTGGCGCGCCACAGTGCGCGGGCACCGGCCATGTTGCGGCCGTGGGTGGATGTTTTCGAGCGGTAATCTGGCATGGAGCACTCCGGGCGGCTAATCACTTACTAATCAGGTGCAAAAGGGGAGTGAGCTTCTATTGACGTCTGGAACACTCAGAAATGGCCGTGTGTCCGTGAAGTTGCCGATGACGTTGCGGGATCGCCGCTGGTCTCAGCCTGAGCTCATAAACCCGCCGGGGGATGAATGGCGATGAATCAGCCGATTCTACACCGCTGGCGTATGGAGGGAATGGCGCAAAGCGTTGTTCCAGTGCAGACGGCGTGTATGGGATGACGACTGGCGGGTTTAATCACCGCCGGTCTGCGCCATGACGTTGCCTTCAAGGTTTTTCGCGCGACGGCTGAGCCGGTTGTTGAGCACCAGCGCGATCGCGCTCAGCAGCACAAAGCTGTAGCCCAGCGTCAATTGCAGATTGGCCGGACTGAGGCTGATCAATGCGCTGATCAGGCCGCCACAAATAAAGATGATCGTACTGCCCGCCGAGGCCGATGTGCCGGCGTTTTCAGGAAACAGGCCCATGGCCCGAGAGGTAGCGGCGGGGCGGGCAATGGTGGTGCCAGCGGTGCAGATCAGCATCGGGATCAACACCGTGGCTGGCGCCAACACATGATTGGCTGCCAGGTACAGCATTGCCAGTCCCGACAGCAGTATCAGGCTCAGCCCGGTGAAGATTTGCTGAACCGGCGTGATGCGTCGATTGAGTACCGCGGCGATGATCCCACCGACAACATACGCCGCACCGTAAACCAGCAGGATCAGCGAAAAGTCGTAAGGCGCGAGTTGCAGTTGGTCCATGAAAATCAGCGGCGAAATCACGATGAACGAGAAGTGGCAGGCGAAGGCAAACGCCGAAATCAGCCAGTAGCCGACAAACTCGAAGTCCCCCAACACGCGTCGGTAGGATTGAATGAAGCCGGTCGGCGAACCACCTGAGGCCGGTCGGCTGCTCGGTAAAAACAGCCAGGCCTTGATCAGCACCATGGCGGACAGTGCGCAAAAGATCCAGAAGCTGCCGCGCCAACCAAGTGTCGCCTGGAGAAAAGTCCCGGCCAGTGGCGATACCGAAATGAATATCCCGGTCGCCGTGACCATCAGGATCCGTAACCGGTCGCGCTCTTCACCTTCGAACAGATCCTGCACCAGTGCCTGCGACAGCACGAAACATCCACAGCCCAAGGCCTGCATCACCCGAAATACCAGGAATAGCGTGTAATCGGAGGTCATCACGCAACCGAACGCACCCAGCATCGATACGCTCATGCCGGCTAATAACAGGCCCTTGCGCCCGATCACGTCCGAGAGGGGGCCGATCAAAAGCTGGGCAAACGCGATCCCCACGGCGAACAGGCTGATGGACAGTGCGATGTCTGCCGGTGAACGGAGAAAGTGCGTCGCCATTGCCGGAAAGGAGGGCAGCAGCACGTCCAGTGGAAACACACCCAGCAGCACCATGGCCAGCAACAGGCTGACAGCGGCGCGGCGCTGCCTGGTGGTTGCCACGGATTGTCCTTTATCCATCGATCAGTCCTGCCTTGGCGAAAAGTTTCTGGTTATGGGGATGTGCGAAAAAACCGGCCTTGCGTAGTGCGTCCAGCGTTGCGATGGCGCCTGATCGTGCACGGGCCCGGTTGGCTTGCACCGTTGCCATGCCGCCGACGATTTGTTTCACGTCACTGTCGGCGATGCCTGCCCCTCGCAGGCTCTGTTGCAGCCAGCGTTCGTCGGCCTCGAAAAAAATCCCGATGATCTCCAGCAGTGTCCGGCTCACAAACGCACGCTGGCGGCTGTTCATCGACAGCCAGAAATAATGGAACACCTCGCTGAAGTAGCGGCTGTGGCGGGCTTCGTCAGTCAGGTGGTCGCGCAGCATGTCGTTGACGCTGGACACCAGGCTGTCGCGGCAGACGTCCAGCAGCTCGCGGGCAATGATGGTTTCCGAGACGAAACCGAGCAGAAACCATGCCAGTGGCCGGTTGTTTTCCGGTGTGCGGGCGATCAGTGCGTTGAGGCGGCTGATGCGCTTCGGAATCGTCGGACGTCCGGTGAACCCGTAGAACGCGGCGATCTGTTCGGCGAGACGATTGGAGAACAGCGCGTGATAACCCTCGTCGGTGTAGAGCTGCAGCGCGGCGTGCTTCATCGGCAGAGGCACGTAAAGGGGCAGTTCCCGGTGCACGATGACTTCCACTGCACGATTGACGATGCGGTGTTCAAGCAAGGTGGTGTAATCGAGAAAATGCACCAGATGGTTGGCTGCCAGTCGATGCTGTACGTCGCGCCCTGCCGCCTGGATGGCCGGATGTGCCAGATAAGGCAGAAATGCCGGCGGGAACCAGTGGCGGGTTTGCAGTTGCAGCGGCACATCGTCGGGCAATTGATAGTCATGGGTACTGCTGCGCACCGAGGCCCGGCTTTCCCAGTCTCCCAAGGTAAATTTGAGCGCCCAGGACACCGGCGCTTGATCAGGGTCGGCCATCGACAGGGTCATGCCTGTCCCTCGCGCAACAGCTCGCGCATTTCGTGGCACATCACTTGCCCGTCGCTTTGTCCACAGCCAACAAAGAACAGCGGTTGTTCAGCACTGCCCTCGAGATTGAGCAGTGCTTCGACCTGCTGGTCGGCAAATGCGCCGGTCAGCCAGGTGTTGAGGCCCAGTGCCGTGGCGACCAGTTGAAAGGTTTGCGACAAGTGGCCCGCTTCAACGAAGGCCATGCGATAGGCCCGCGAATGTTCGTACTTCCACCAGAGCCGGTCAAAACGGGCGGTGATGAACAACCCCAGCGGCAGGTTGTTGATGAAGTGCTGACCGCCGAGCAATTGGCCCAGCGCTGGTTGAGGCAGCGGATTGATCCGGCTCAGGGTGTGGTCGGCCGGATGATAGGCATAGATGCCCGGTTCCAGGCCATCGACGTTCTGCACCAGGAGGAAGCCTTCGCAAGCGTTCAGGCCCCCCGCGGAAGGACTGCTTCGCCGTGCGCTTAGTCCTTGGGCGATGCTGTCGTCGCGATCATTGTCTCGTTCATGGAGATAACCGAGGGAAAGGTAAAGCAGGGTGCCGACGTCCTTCAGCGTTATCGCTGCACCTGTATAGGAGCGGCAGGTTTTGCGCTGGAGCAGAACATTTCCCAGACGGTCGTTATTCAAAGCGCCCGGCGCAGGCAGGGCGATACGCTGCTCGGGTGCTGGCGTCGGGCGGTCTGCAGCAGGCTGTGGGGTGGCCAGTACTTCGTTGCAGTGCGCCAGATATTGCCTGGACCACTCGTGAATATTCTGTGGGGTATGTTCGCAGGGAATATTTTGTGTGCCGATGTGATAAATCTTCGACAGCTCATCCCAGCCCCATGGCGGATTGTCTATTTTTGAAACGGTAAGAATATCTGCGCTCAATAGTTGTGTGTCTATTATGTTGTGCGCGTCGAACAGTTGAGGATTGTTGATTAGTTGCGCAAGGCGAGTTGCATAGTTCAGATCAAGTTCGTGTTGTGTATGGTTTTTATAATTCCACACAACTTGTCCGGTCTGGCGCGGCAATATAAACAAGTAAGGATTGATGTGCATATTGATCGTTTCACTCTGGAAGAAGTCAAAAGGACGCCGGGTTGCCGGCACTCCCCAGCGTCCTGACTTACTTAGCGGGCTTTAGGGGCAACCAGAAAAGCCAGGTTTGCGATTTTTTTACTTTCCAGAGAAATACTTTTCATGATGTGAACTCCTTGTTCATTGATAGTTGAAGTCACCTCGTGGTGACAACTTCATAATAGTTTGTAATGGATTATTGGCAAGGGGATATTAGGTAGGAAATTTCCAGTAATTTTGTCGGAGTAATCTTTAGCTGGAAATAAACTTGTAGGGCAAGTTTCAGTAATTAAAAGACATAAGGAAATGTCCTGCATGTCTGCGGGAATATAATTGTAGGAAGTCCAGGAAGATAGCGAAGGGAAGGGCGATGCCAGAAACCAAAACGGGGAGCCTGCTGGCTCCCCGTTATCCGCAAAAAATCAGCTGTTGGGCAGCAGGCGGCAGGTGATGCTCTTGATGTAGCGTGTTTCGGCGATGGCAGGGTGCACCGGGTGATCCGGACCCTGGCCACCACGCTCGAGCAACTGGATGTTGCGATCCAGGTGACGGGCGCTGGTCAGCAGGATGTTCTGCAGGTCATCTTCCGGCAGGTGCATCGAGCACGACGCGCTGACCAGGATGCCGTCCTTGTTGAGCAGGCGCATGGCTTGCTCGTTCAGGCGACGGTAGGCGCCTTCGCCGTTTTTCATGTCTTTCTTGCGTTTGATGAACGCTGGCGGGTCGGCCACGATCACGTCGAAGCGCTCTTCGCTGGCTTTCAGCTCTTTCAAGGCTTCGAAGACGTCGCCTTCGATGCAGGTCATCTTGTCGGCGAAACCGTTCAGCGCAGCGTTGCGCTCAACACCGTCGAGGGCGAAAGCCGAGGCGTCGACGCAGAACACTTCGCTGGCGCCGAACGCAGCAGCCTGCACGCCCCAGCCACCGATGTAGCTATAGAGGTCGAGGACGCGTTTGCCTTTGGCGTAAGGGGCCAGGCGTGCACGGTTCATGCGGTGGTCGTAGAACCAGCCGGTTTTCTGCCCCTGAATGACCGGGGCTTCGAATTTCACACCGTTCTCTTCCAGCGCCACCCACTCCGGCACCAGGCCGAACACGGTTTCGACGTAGCGGTTGAGGCCTTCGGCATCACGGGCTGCGGAGTCGTTCTTGAACAGGATGCCGCTTGGTTTGAGCACTTGGGTCAGGGCCGCGATCACGTCATCTTTGTGCGCTTCCATGGTCGCCGAGGCGATCTGCACCACAAGGATGTCGCCGAAACGGTCAACGACCAGGCCAGGCAACAGGTCGGAGTCACCGTAGACCAGACGGTAGAACGGTTTGTCGAACAGGCGCTCGCGCAGTGACAGGGCCACGTTCAGACGGTGCACCAGCAGCGACTTGTCCAGCACAACTTTAATATCGCGCGACAGCAGGCGGGCGCAGATCAGGTTGTTCGGGCTCATCGCCACGATGCCCAACGGCTTGCCGCCAGCGGCTTCGAGGATGGCCTGGTCGCCGGCATTGAAGCCGTGAAGCGGGGTGGCGGCTACATCGATTTCGTTGCTGTAGACCCACAGGTGACCGGCGCGCAGGCGACGGTCGGCGTTGGCTTTGAGGCGCAAGCTAGGCAGGGACATGACGTCGCTCCGGAAAAAAGAGCGGGAGTATAGCGTGTTGCGACTTGTGCCGGGTTTGATGAGCGATGAAACGCTGATGGCCTCTTCGCGAGCAAGCTCGCTCCCACAGGGACCTTGTGTCGATCCAGAATCTACTGTGTGAGCGAGCTTGCTCGCGAGACGGCCTCGAATACTACGCCGACAGCGCGGTGATCAACTCCTTGCTGAACGCCGGAATATCATCCGGCTGACGGCTGCTGATCAGGTGACCATCCTTGACCACTTCTTTATCGACCCAGTTGGCCCCGGCATTCACCAGATCATCCTTGAGTGTCTTGTAACTGGTCATGGTCTTGCCGTTGACCAGCCCGGCGGAAATCAGCAGCCATCCGCCATGGCAGATCACCGCAATCGGTTTGCCGGCAGAGGCGCCGGTCTTGACCAGGTGCTGGGCATCCTGATCGATGCGGATGGTGTCGGAGTTCTGCACGCCGCCCGGCAGGACGATCGCGTCGTACTGCTCGCTGCTGGCGCCCTGGAAGGTCTGGTCGACCTCGAAGTCGTCCGCTGGTTTATCGTGGTTCCAGCCTTTGACCTTGCCGGCCTCGGCGGAGAGGATGTCGACTTGCGCGCCCGCTTGCTCCAGTGCCTGCTTGGGACCGGTCAGTTCGACCTGTTCGAAACCGTCTGTTACCAAAATGGCGACGCGTTTGCCGTTGAGGGAAGTGGCCATCGATAAGCTCCTGAGTCTGTGGGAGTTTGCCGCCGCAATGGGCCGGTGTGACCCGTTGGGCATTACAGATTCCGAAGCCTGGGCGTTAATGAAAGTTCCTGACAATTGCCCACTGGTGTGTCGTCTCGCGGTTTTTAGAGGTTAGAATCGCCGCCTGTCCCAGAGTGTGTACTTATGTCCCAAGAGCTGACCACCGAACAGATTCAACAATCGCTGCAAGGCATCAGCGTGCCGGCGCAACCGCAGATCATGGTGGATCTGCAAATGGAGCAGTACATGCCCGACCCGGACCTGGAGGTGATCGCCAAGCTGATCGCTCAGGATCCCGGTCTGTCCGGCTCGCTGCTGAAAATCGTCAACTCGCCGTATTACGGTCTGAGCAACAAGATCACCTCGATTCAACGCGCGGTGAATCTGTTGGGCAGCCGCTCGATCATCAACCTGATCAACGCGCAGTCGATCAAGGGCGAGATGAACGACGACACCATCGTCACCCTTAACCGTTTCTGGGACACCGCCCAGGATGTGGCGATGACCTGCCTGACGCTGGCCAAGCGTATCGGCACTCAGGCCGGTGACGAGGCTTACGCCTTGGGCCTGTTCCACGATTGTGGCGTGCCGTTGATGCTGCAACGGTTTCCCAATTACATGACGGTGCTGGAAAAGGCTTACGCCAATGCCAGCGCCGAATGTCGGGTGGTCGACACCGAGAACAGCGAGTTCAACACCAACCACGCGGTGGTCGGCTACTACACCGCCAAGTCGTGGCGCCTGCCGGAGCATGTCAGTGCGGCGATCGCCAATCACCACAACGCCCTGGCGATCTTCAGCGATGAATCGTCGCGCAACAGTCAGCTGAAAAACCTCCTGGCGATCCTGAAGATGGCCGAGCATATTTGTGCGTCATACCGTGTGCTGGGCAACCAGACCGAAGATTCCGAATGGAACGCCGTCGGCCCGCTGGTACTCGACTATGTAGGACTGTCGGATTACGACTTCGAAACTCTCAAACAAACAATCCGCGACCTCGGCGCGCATTGATCCGAGAACGCCATGCCTGAACTGCCAGAAGTCGAAACCACCCGTCGCGGGATTGCCCCGCACCTGGAAGGCCAGCGCGTCAGTCGGGTGATCGTGCGTGACCGGCGGTTGCGCTGGCCGATCCCCGAAGACCTCGATGTGCGCCTGTCGGGGCAGCGCATCGTGCTGGTCGAGCGTCGCGCCAAGTATCTGCTGATCAACGCCGAAGTCGGCACGCTGATCAGCCACTTGGGCATGTCGGGTAATTTGCGTCTGGTTGAAGCCGGATTGCCGGCGCTTAAGCACGAACACGTCGATATCGAGCTGGAGTCGGGGCTGGCGCTGCGCTACACCGATCCGCGCCGGTTCGGCGCGATGTTGTGGAGCAACGACCCGCTCAACCATGAACTGCTGATTCGCTTGGGGCCTGAGCCACTGACCGATCTGTTCGATGGCGAGCGCTTGTTTCAGCTATCACGCGGGCGGTCGATGGCGGTCAAGCCGTTCATCATGGACAACGCAGTGGTGGTCGGGGTCGGCAATATTTACGCGACCGAAGCGCTGTTCGCCGCTGGGATTGACCCGCGCCGCGAGGCCGGGGGCATTTCCCGGGGGCGCTATCTGAAGCTGGCGATCGAGATCAAACGCATTCTGGCCGCTGCCATCGAGCGCGGAGGTACGACGCTGCGCGATTTCATTGGCGGCGACGGTCAGCCGGGGTATTTCCAGCAGGAACTGTTTGTCTATGGCCGTGGCGGTGAACACTGCAAGGTCTGCGGTACCGGTTTGCGTGAAGTGAAGCTCGGCCAGCGTGCCAGTGTGTTCTGCCCGCGCTGCCAGACCTGAGGCAACAGGCTGAAAAAGTCCTACGGTCTATAGTGAGTGGTCTCACTGTTCAGCCCGAAGGATCGTGCCATGAAATCCTTGCAAACCCTCGTTATTACGCTGCTGCTGTGTTCCAGTCTGGCGGTTCAGGCCACGGAAAACGGCAGCGGTGACCCGCGCTACACCATCCAGAATCCACCGGCCTACGCGATGATCGGCGACTTGCTGATTGCCCGACCTTTATTGGTGGTGGCGACGGTCATCGGTGCGGGGGCGTTCGTCGTGTCGTTGCCGTTTACCGCGCTGGGCGGCGGGATTGGCGATGCGGGGCAGGCGTTGGTGGTGGATCCGGCGAAAGCCGCTTTTGTGCGGTGCCTGGGGTGTATCGGGGAGGGGTTTGAGCAGCGCGAGTAAGCTGATCAGGGATTTGCTGTGTGGCTGACGGCCCTTTCGCGAGCAAGCTCGCTCCCACATTGGAACGCATTTTAAATGTGGGAGCGAGCTTGCTCGCGAAGAGGCCCGAAAGAGCGCTACAAATCCGGCGAATCAAGCCTTGCCAGTGATCTTGCGGTATTTCTCCATCAACTGTTCTTCAGTCTCCGGATGCGCTTCGTCCAGCGGAATGCAATCCACCGGGCAGACCTGTTGGCATTGTGGTTCGTCGTAGTGGCCGACGCACTGGGTGCACAGGTTCGGGTCGATCACGTAGATCTCTTCGCCTTGGGAGATGGCGGCGTTCGGGCACTCGGGTTCGCAGACGTCGCAGTTGATGCAATCGTCGGTGATGATCAGGGACATGCTAACTCCAGCCGGGGCGGCAGGCCCGGGCGCTATAAATCAATGCGCGCAATTGTGCCGCATTGGCGAGCGCAGTGCACGCGGCTGCGATCAAGGGCACGAGACTGCAATCTTTTAAAAGCAAAAGATCACAGCCTTCGGCAGCTCCTACTTCTTGAAGCGCAGGGTCAACGCATCAGCCACGGCCGGGTGGACGAACTTGCTGATATCGCCGCCCAGCGCGGCAATTTCCCGCACCAGCGTCGAGGAAATGAACGAATAACGCTCGGACGGCGTGAGAAACAGGCTCTCCACATCCGGGGCCAACTGACGGTTCATGTTGGCCAGCTGGAATTCGTATTCGAAGTCCGACACCGCACGCAGACCGCGCAGGAACACGTTAGCGTTCTGCTCTTTGGCGAAATGCGCCAGCAGTGTCGAGAAACCGACCACTTCCACGTTCGGCAGGTGTTTGGTCACTTCGCGAGCCAGTTCTACCCGTTGTTCCAGCGGGAACAGCGGGTTTTTCTTCGGGCTGGCAGCGACTGCAATAATCACGTGGTCGAACAGGCGCGAGGCGCGTTCGACCAGATCGCCATGGCCCTTGGTAATAGGGTCGAAGGTACCTGGGTACAACACTCGGTTCATCGCGTCGTCCTGGCGGGAGTCCGTTGGGGAGTCGGATGGTATCGCAGCCGTCCCGGTCGGCCAAGTCGCCTGTTGGGTAAGAAAGCACTATAGACGAGGCAATTAATTGGTTTTTTCACGGGTTTCTCAGCCGATCGGCGAGGGAAGTCGCCAGTTGCGCGGTCAGGCCATACACCGATAGCTGCGGGTTGGCGCCGATGCTGGTAGGGAACAGCGAGCCGTCGTGAATCGACAGATTAGCCAGTTGATGATGCCGGCCGAGACTGTCGGTGACTGCGCTTTTCGGCTCTTCGCCCATCGCGCAACCGCCCATGACGTGCGCGCTGCCCAGACGCGTGCGGTACAGCTCAAGGCTCAAACCATCGATCAGCGTGCGGGCCTCGGCCAGGGTTTTCACGTAACGGGCGTCGGCGTGCATCGGCATCACCGCTTTTGCACCGCCGGCAAACTGGATTTCGGCCATGACGTGAAAAGCCCGGCGCAAGCCTTCCCAGGCGTAAGGTGACACCTGATAGTCGAGCACCGGCGAACCATCGCCACGCAACTCGACGGTGCCGCCCGTGCTGTCCGGGTGAAAACCGTCACGTAGCAAGGCCAGCATGGCGTGGGTGTGCGGCAGGTCCGCCATGTGTTGCGCGCTCTCTGCGCCAAAGCCGCCGAGCAGGGTGGCAGCCAAGGCCGGATGCAACGGCGGCACTTCGAGCTTGAAGGCCATCGGCCCGCTGGTGCCGTCCTTCCACTGGAAATGGTCGGAGTAGATCGACTGCGGTGCCCCGTAAAACGGGTTGATGACTTCGTCGAAGCGCGCTGCGGACATGTTCACCGGGTGCAGAAAGGTACGTTTTCCCAGGGTTTTATGTGGGTCCGCAGCATCCGAACGCAGCAACAGCGCCGGGCTGTTGATGCCGCCGCCGGCGAGCACGTAATGCCGCGCCTTGACCGTGATCTTGCGCCCGGTCGGCGTGACGCAACGTTCGTCCATCGCCACGCATTGCAGGCCAGTGACCTTGTCGCCGTTGATCAGCAGCTTCTCCGCGCGGGCCAGATAAAGCAGTTCGCCGCCCTTTTCCAGAGTCGCCGGAATGGTCGTGACCATCATCGATTGTTTGGCATTGGTCGGACAGCCCATGCCGCAATAGCCGAGGTTCCAGCAGCCGCGCACGTTACGTGGGATCACGTGCCAGCTATAGCCCAGTTGCTCGCAGCCTTTACGGATCACGTCGTTGTTGGCGTTGGGTGGCACCATCCACGGGGCGACGCCGAGGCGCTGCTCCATTTTCTCGAACCACGGCGCCATCTCGGCAGGGCTGTGACCTTTGACGTTGTGTTCCTTGGCCCAGTGCTCGAGGGTCGGCTCTGGGGTGCGAAAGCTCGAGGTCCAGTTGATCAGCGTTGTGCCGCCGACAGCGCGGCCCTGAAGAATGGTGATCGCGCCGTCCTTGCTCATGCGCCCGATGCCTTCCTGATAAAGGCTGCTGTAGGCCTTGTCTTCGAGCATTTTGAAGTCGGAGCTGGTTTTCAGCGGGCCTTCTTCGATCAGCAGCACTTTGTAGCCGGCAGCGCTGAGGATTTCTGCCGTGGTGCCGCCACCGGCGCCGCTGCCGATGATGGCCACGTCGGCTTCAAGGCTGAGATCGTCGCTCAGTTGTGCGCCGTTGTAGGTTTTCCAGCCTCGGGCGAGGCCTTCGCGGAACGGGTCGGGTACGGGCATCGATCGGGTTCTCTTGTTTTTGTTGTTCTGGCGGGCCTCATCGCGAGCAGGCTCACTCCTACAGGGAAATGCATTTCAAATGTGGGAGCGAGCTTGCTCGCGAAGGGAGCGACACGGTTTCAGACGCTAGGCGGCCCTGGATAACCGCAATGCGCCCACGACTCCGCGCGGGTATACCAGGCCATCATTACCATCTGCTGCAACGAGCTATGCCCCATGCGCAGTAGGTTCAGCGAACTGTTTTCCCAGCGATCAAGGAAATGCCGCATGGCCTCGGCACTGGCGTTCTCCCAACTGCCCCAGATCCCGGTGAGTGGTCCGCGCGTCACGGCCATGCCGAGTACATCGAACAGTTGTCGTGTGAGCTTGAGCATTTCCGGCGACAGGTGGTCGAGGCTGTAGTCCAGCGACTTGAGCGTGCCATCAACCGCGCTCGGCATCTTCTCGGCTGCCACGGCGCCGTCGAGCATCACCGGAATCAGCGTGCGCAGAAACAGCAGGTCGCCGTCACGCAACGAGACAAAACCGTTGGCCGCGACGCTCGACGAACAGCCGCTGAGGCTGGCGCCGAGTCCGGCGGTGGCGAGAAACACCGTGGCGCCGAGGCTGAATTTCAGCAGGCCACGGCGCGACAGTGCAGGTGTTTCGGTCAGGCTTGGGTGCATTGTTTTTATTACCCGGCGATGACAAAGGTTTAGCGAATGAACAGCTTCTGGATCAGTTTCTGAATCGATGTGCCGTAGGGCGGGTAAATCAGTCGGGCTGCGTTGAAGCGCTGTTTAATCAGCACGCCCTTGGCCTTGCTGAAGGTCAGGAAGCCTTCGTGACCGTGGTAGTGGCCCATGCCCGAAGCGCCGATGCCACCGAACGGCATATCGTCCTGAGCCACATGCAGCAAGGTGTCGTTCAGGCACACACCGCCGGAATGAGTTTCGTGTAGCACCCGGTTCTGTTCGCGTTTGTCGTAGCCAAAGTAGTAAAGAGCCAGAGGACGTGGCCGCTGATTGATGTAAGCAAATGCCTGCTCCAGGTCCTGATACGGCACGATCGGCAGCAGCGGGCCGAAGATTTCGTCCTGCATCACCGTCATCTCATCGCTGACATTCAGCAGCACACTGTGCGGCATGCGTCGGCCCTGGCCCTGCTCGAACAGCGGAATCAACAGCGCTCCCTTGCTGGTGGCGTCGCTTACATAACCGTTGAGCCGCGCTAGTTGGCGTTCGTTGATGATCGCCGTGTAGTCCGGATTGTCGGTGAGTGTCGGGTAAAAACCCTGCACCGCCTGGCGATAGGCTTCGACAAAAGCACCGACCCGGGTTTCCGGCACCAGCACGTAATCCGGGGCCACGCAGGTCTGGCCGGCGTTGAGGGTTTTACCGAAGGCTATGCGCTCGGCGGCATCTTTGAGCGGCACATCGCGGGAGACGATGGCCGGCGACTTGCCGCCCAGTTCCAGGGTGACCGGGGTGAGGTTTTCGGCGGCGGCGCGCATCACGTGTTTGCCGATGCTGGTGGCGCCGGTGAACAGCAAGTGGTCGAAGCGCAAGCGCGAGAACGCCACGCCGATGTCGGCTTCACCGAGTACCACGCAGACCAGGTCTTCGGGGAAAATTCGCGCCAGCAGTTCTTTCATCAACAAGCCGGTGGCCGGGGTCGATTCGCTCAGTTTGAGCATCACCCGGTTGCCCGCCGCCAAGGCGCCAACCAGCGGGCCAACCGCCAGATACAACGGGTAATTCCACGGCACAATGACGCCGACTACGCCGAGAGGCTGATACACCACTTTTGCCGAAGCGGGCTGAAACGCGATGCCGACCTTGCGCCGCGAGGCTTTCATCCAGCCTTTGAGATGGCGGCTGGCGTAATGAATGCCGTGCAGGCTCGGCATCAGTTCGGCGAGCAAGGTTTCGTCGCCACTGCGATGGCTGAAATCGGAGCTGATCGCCTCGATCAAGGCCTGACGCTCGTTGCTGAGCAAATCACTCAGGGCCTTGAGCCATTGCTGGCGCTGGGCGGCGGGCGGCATCGGATTGGCGGCATACGCAGCCCGCTGCGCCTCGAACAACCGGTCCAGTTCGGCCAGCGGTTGTTGCAGCGTTTGCAGGTAAGCAACGTCGGCAGTCATGGTCTGCTCCGGATTTATTGTAGTGATGAACTTTTTAGAGTCTATGCTCTAGAAAGTCAAATGACTTCCTTGCACGGCAGTGTTTTATCCATTTCCGGTTAGGTCGTAAGATGCTCCCCAACGCACTCTGAATTAAAGCTCAAGCCATGGCCCCACGAATAAAAACCAGCGAGCGTATCGTGCTGAACAGCCTTGAACTGTTCAATCAGCAGGGCGAGCGCAGCATCAGCACCAATCATATTGCCGCCCACATGGAGATTTCTCCGGGCAACCTGTACTACCACTTCCCCAACAAGCAGGCGATCATCGCCGTGTTGTTCAGTGAGTACGAAAGCCTCGTGGACAGCTTTCTGCGTCCGCCGCAGGGGCGCGCGGCGACGGTCGAGGACAAGCGTTTCTATCTCAAGGAATTGCTCTCGGCGATGTGGCGCTACCGCTTTCTGCACCGCGATCTGGAGCATCTGCTCGACAGCGATCCGGAACTGGCCGCCCGCTATCGGCGCTTTTCCCAGCGCTGCGTGATTCAAGGCGCGGCGATTTACGAAGGTTTTGTTGCCGCCGGGATCCTTGATATGGATCGCGTGCAGATCGAATCCCTGACCCTCAATGCCTGGATCATCCTGACGTCCTGGGTGCGCTTCCTGTGCACCACGCGCGAAAACTCCAACCACCTCAGTGAACAAGCTATTAAACGTGGCGTGTATCAGGTGCTGGTGCTGGAAGCCGGGTTTGTCACCGAGCAGGCGCGTGACGAGGTCAATGCGTTGTTCGAGGAGTTCTACGTGCCGCTGGCCCAGGCCCTCGAAGACGTGAAATAAACCGTTCTGTTGAAATCCCCCAGGAGCCTGTTATGCCGATTGCGCAACTGATCAGCCCCGAAGCCCTGGATGCCCGCAAGGGGCAGCCAGGGCTGGTGATTCTCGATTGTCGTTTTGCCCTCGAAGACTCGGTCTACGGTCAGCGCAGCTATGCCGAGGGGCACATTGCCGGGGCGAGCTTTGCCGATCTTGAGCGTGACCTCAGCGGTAAAGTGGTCAAAGGCGTGACTGGCCGTCACCCGTTGCCCGAGCCGGCGGCGTTTATCGAGCGGCTGCAGGCTTGGGGCATCAACAACGACAGCGACGTGGTTTTGTACGACGACGGTCCCGGTGCCTACGCGGCGCGGGCGTGGTGGTTGCTGGCGTGGCTGGGTAAGCGCGATGGCGTGTTCATTCTCGATGGTGGGCTCAAGGCGTGGCATGCGGCGGGGCTGCCGCTGAGCCTGGATGCGCCGACGGATACCCGTGGCAATTTCAGTGGCCAGCCGGACACCCGCCTGCTGCTCAGCGCCGAGCAACTGCAACAGCGGCTTGGTCAACCGGCGCTGACGTTGATCGATGCCCGGGCTTTGCCGCGTTTCAAAGGTGAGGTCGAGCCGATTGATCCGGTTGCCGGGCATATTCCCGGTGCGCAATGCGCGGCGTTCACCGACAACCTCGGCAGCGATGGACGATTCCTGCCGGCGGATCAACTCAAGCAGCGTTTTGCCGCGAAGCTGGGTGAGCGTTCGCCAGCGGATCTGGTTGCGTATTGCGGATCCGGCGTGACGGCGTGTCACAACCTGTTTGCGTTGTGTCTGGCGGGTTATCCGTTGGCGGCGTTGTACGCCGGGTCGTGGAGTGAGTGGATCAACGAGCCGGCTCGCGGCATCGCCACCGGCGAATAAGATCAAAAGATCGCAGCCTTCGGCAGCTCCTACATTGGAATGCATTTCCCTGTAGGAGCTGCCGAAGGCTGCGATCTTTTAGCTTTCCATCCGGGCGCTGCGGTAAGCGGCGGGCCCAACACCATAAGCCTGCTTGAACTGCCGGCTCAAATGGCTCTGATCGGCAAAACCCAGTTGCGTGGCGACCTCCACGGGCAGGCAGCCGTGTTGCAGAAGTGCGCGCGCCTGGGCGATGCGCTGCTGCATCAGCCAGGTGTGCGGCGGCATGCCGGTGGCGCGACGGAACACCCGGGCGAAATGGAAGGGCGACAGATTCACCGCCGCTGCGAGCTCTTCCAGCGATGGCGGCGCCGCCAGTTGCGCGTGCAGCAGTTCTTTGCCCAACAGCACCGCGCGGTGTTCTTTACCCGCTCGACCGGGCACCGGTACTGCCGCATGGCGCTGCAACAGCAGCAACATCATTTCGCGCCACACCGTCTGCTGTTGCAGCGCGGTGGTCGGGCTTTCGAGCAAGCGGTGCAACTGCGCAAAGCCGTTGACCAGATCCGCATCGCGATACAACGTGGCGCCGAACGCCGGCAGGTTGCTGGTGGACAGCTCCAGCTCATCCAGCAGCGAAACGATTTGCGCGGTATCGGGATAAAACGCCCGGTACAGCCAGCCGTCCTCGGTGCCCTTGTGCCCGGTGTGCAGCTCGTCCGGATTGATCAATACCAGCGTGCCGCTGCCCGCCAGATGCTCGGCGCCGCGATAGCGATAACGCTGGGCGCCGGCCATGATCATGCCGATCACATAGCCGTCATGCACATGCGGGGCGAAGCGATGCTCGATGTAGCGCGCCGACAGCAACTCGACCCCGGCCAGCGGCGCGGTTTGCCAGAAGCGGATCGACTCGTCCTGATCGCTCATGCGGACACGCGAGCCAGCCACTGCGGGATGCGTCGTTCCAGGTAGTAACCGGGCTGACGCAGCGAGCCTTCGACAAAGCCGACATGCCCACCGCGTGCCTGCAATTCGAAGACGGTTGACGCCGATAGCTCATTGGCCTGCGGCAAACTGTGCGGGAACACGAACGGATCGTCCGCCGCCTGAATGATCAGGGTCGGCGTGCGGATCTCGCCGAGGAAATAGCGGCTAGAAGCGCGGCGATAGTAATCCTCGGCATCCTCGAACCCGTGCAACGGCGCGGTTACCCGGCCATCGAAATCCCAGAAGGTGCGCATGTTTTCCAGCGAGCCTAGGGCGGCCAGCGCGGCGAGTCCTTCTTTACGCCCGTCGTGTTGAAACTGCCGCTGCTTGTTCTTGATGTAGGCGACCATCTCGCGCATGAAGTGCGCCTGATAGACCTTGGAAAACCCCTGGCCGATGCGGTCGGCGCATTGGTCGAGGCGAAACGGCACTGATACCGCTACGGCGCCGAGCACGCCGCTGGCGCTGCCGGTTTCCCCTAGGTGTTTGAGCAGCACGTTGCCGCCCAGGGAGTAGCCGACGGCATACAGCGGTGCCAGCGGTCGTTTGGCGCGCAGATGTCTGATGGTTTCGGCGAGGTCTTCGCTGGCGCCGGAGTGATAGCTGCGCGGCAGCAAATTCGGTTCGCCAGAGCAGCCGCGCCAGTTCAACGCAACACTGGCCCAGCCTTGATCAGCCAGTGACTTCTGGATGCCCGCTACATAAGGTGAATTGGAGGAACCGGTCAGGCCGTGCAATACCAGCACCAGTGGTGCATCGGCGGTGTGCGGGCCGTGCCAGTCGAGATCGAGAAAGTCGCCATCCTCAAGCCACAGGCGTTCGCGTTCACGCTCGATATGTACGGTTTTGCGCCACAGCGGCCCCCACAATGTTTGCAGGTGCGGATTGCCGAGGCCGAAGGCGGGTTTGAAGCGTTCTGAAGAGGCGGACACGATGGTTCTCGATGCAGAGCGGCGACCCTGTTGGAAGGGGCGCCGCTTATTCAGACCGGTCGGTTAACCGGCGATCTCTGCCGTACGTTGCCACAACGCGTAATAAACCCGGCCGGATTTCTGTTCGCGATGCAGGCGCCAGTTGCCCGGCAGGCCCAGCGTCGATGGCGCCGTTTCGCTTTCAGTGTAGATCCACGAGTCCGGCGCCAGCCACTGGCGCTCTTCGAGCAAGGTGCAGACGGCAGGCAGCAGGTTCTGGTTGAACGGCGGGTCGAGGAATACCAGGTCGAACGGTGTTGCGGTCTGGGTTTCCAGATAACGCAGGGCGTCGGCGGTCTGCACCTGGCCGTTGGTGCAGCGCAGGGTGCCGAGGTGTTCTTTCAGGCTGGACACCGCAATGTTGCTGGCATCCAGCGCCTGACCCATGGCTGCGCCACGGGACAGCGCTTCGAGAAACAGCGCGCCACTGCCGGCGAACGGATCAAGCACCTTGGCCCCTTCAACGTACGGTGCGAGCCAGTTGAACAAGGTTTCACGCACGCGATCCGGCGTCGGGCGCAGGCCCGGTGCGTCGGGGAAGCTCAGCTTGCGGCTGCGCCATTGGCCGCCAATGATGCGCAACTGGTTCACACCGTTGTGGACGTTTTGCGCAGGTTTTTTAGGCGATCGGGTAGCCATTAGTGCTCCGGAACCCCGAGCGGTTGCTCGGCAGGTTTATCAGATGGGGCCGGTAACGGCTTTTGCGGCACGGTCGGGCCAGCGGTGACGATGACCATTTTGTCCGTGCTCAGGTGTTTGTTCAGAGCGTCGCGGACTTGTTCCACGGTCAGGCTTTGCGACTGACGCATGAAGTCGTCCAGATAGCTCAGCGGCAGATTATAGAAGCCCATCGCGCCGAGTTGGCCGACGATATCGGCATTGCTCGCGGTGGACAGCGGGAAACTGCCGGCCAGTTCGCGTTTGGCGTCGTCGAGTTCCTTCTGCGTCGGCCCGGTTTTCAGGTAATCGGCAAGCACGTCCTGCACCAGTTTCAGGGTGCCTTCGCTCATTTCCGCGCGGGTCTGCAGGTTGATCATGAACGGGCCACGTACCTGCATCGGGCTGAACGCCGAGTACACGCCGTAGGTCAGGCCGCGCTTCTCGCGCACTTCACTCATCAGGCGCGTGCCGAAACCGCCGCCACCGAGGATCTGGTTGCCCATCGACAGCGCGGCGTAATCCGGATCGTCACGGTCGATACCCAGTTGCGCGATCATCAGATTGGTCTGCTTCGACGGGAACTCGATATGGCCTGTGCTGGCCTTCGGTTCCTGTGGCTGAGCGATCTTCGCCAGCGCCGGGCCTTTCGGCAGGGCAGAAGAGACCTGATTGGCAATTGCTTCGGCGTCCGCCCGCGACAGGTCGCCGACCAGCGCGATCACCACGTTGCCAGCTGCGTAGGCCTTGGCGTGGAACTCACGCAACTGCGCGAGGGTGATCTTCGGCACGCTCTGCGGGTTACCGTCACTCGAATGCGCGTACGGGTGATCGCCGTACAAGCGCTTCATCAGCTCAAGGCTGGCGAGTTTGCCGGGGTTCTGTTTCTGGTATTCGAAACCGGCGAGCAGCTGGTTCTTGATGCGTTCGAACGAATCGGCCGGGAAGGTCGGTTTGCCAACCACTTCCGAAAACAGCTTCAGCGCCGGTTCACGCTTGTCGGCGGCACTCAAGCTGCGTAGCGAAGCCAGCGCCATGTCCTTGAAAGCACCGTTGCCGAAATCCGCACCGAGGCCTTCGAAGCCTTGCGCGATGGCGCCGACGTCTTTACCGGCGACACCTTCGTTGAGCATTGCGTTGGTCAGCACCGCCAGACCCGACGCGCTGCCGTCCTGGCTGCTGCCGGCGGCGAAGATCAGGCGCATGTCGAACATCGGCAGTTCATGGGCTTCGACGAGCAATACTTTGGCACCCTCGGCGGTGTTCCAGGTTTGCACGTCGAGTTTGCGGCTGGCCGGGGCCTTGCCGTCGAGTTCGGTCAGTGATTGCAGCTTCTGGCTGGTCTTGGCGTTGTCGAGGGCTTCGCTGGCATTGCTGTCAGCGCCAGGCGACAGGTAGAGCGCGGCAGAGCCGATCACCGCCACGGCGATCAGGCCGAGCAGCAGGCGTGGGGATTTGCGCTTACTCATGAGTCGTCTCCAGTGGCAGGACGTGGGCGACGCTGAGACGTTCGCGGGTGAAATACAGTTTGGCGGCGTTCTGGATGTCTTGCGGGGTCACGCTTTCCAGATCGGCCAGTTCGGTGTCCATCAGTTTCCACGACAGACCTACGGTCTCAAGTTGACCGATGGCGGTGGCCTGGCTGGTGATCGAATCACGTTCGAAGACCAGACCGGCAATCACTTGTGCTCGCACGCGCTCCAGTTCTTCAGCGGACGGCGCGGTGGTTTTCAGCTGTTCCAACAGCTTCCACAGACCTGCCTCGGCTTGCGCGATGGTCTTTTTCTTCTGGGTGTTCGGGGTTGCCGACAGGGTGAACAGGCTGTCGCCACGGGTATAGGCGTCGTAGCTCGACGAACCGCCGGAGACCAGTTCTTCGCCGCGCTCCAGTTGCGTCGGGATGCGCCCGCTGTAACCGCCGTCGAGCAGGGCCGAGATCAGGCGCAGGGCGTTGACCGAGCGCTTGTCTTCAGCCGTGGCAATGCTTGGCACGTTGAAACCGAGCATCAAGCTAGGCAACTGAGTCTGCACGTGCAGGGTGATCTGGCGTTCGCCGGGTTCGGCGAGTTCCAGCGGCTTTTTCGCCGGTGGCACGTCGCGCTTGGCGATCGGGCCGAAATAGCGTTGAGCGAGGGTTTTCACCTCGTCCGGGGTCACGTCGCCGACCACCACCAGCGTGGCGTTGTTCGGCACGTACCAGGATTGGTACCAGTGGCGCAGCTCCTCGACTTTCATCCGGTCGAGGTCGGCCATCCAGCCGATGGTCGGCGTATGGTAACCGCTGGCCGGGTAAGCCATGGCCTTGTAGCGCTCGTAGGCCTTGGACATCGGCTTGTCATCGGTGCGCAAACGGCGCTCTTCCTTGATGACTTCGATTTCCTTGGTGAACTCGTCGGCCGGCAGGCGCAGATTGGCCATGCGGTCGGCTTCCAGTTCGAAGGCGACGCCCAGACGGTCGCGGGCCAGCACCTGGTAATAAGCGGTGAAATCGTCGCTGGTGAAGGCGTTCTCTTCGGCGCCGAGGTCACGCAGGATCAGCGAGGCTTCGCCGGGACCGACTTTTTCACTGCCCTTGAACATCATGTGCTCAAGCGCGTGGGACAGACCGGTCTGGCCCGGGGTTTCGTAGCTGGAACCGACCTTGTACCAGACCTGCGAGACCACCACCGGTGCGCGATGGTCTTCGCGCACGACGACCTTGAGGCCGTTGTCGAGGGTGAATTCATGAGTCGGTTGCGGGTCGGCCGCCAAGGCCGAAAGGGGCAGGCAGACTGTGCTGAGCAGCAGGCCTGCGGCGCGGCGGGCTAGAGCATTCATTCGTTTTTTAACCTGTTGGGCTGCCCGCTTGGTCTTAGCGTCGGCGGGCGAGAGGGTGCTAGGATACTGATCCGTTTTACCGGCGACCACGCCTATCAGGTTTTCAGACCTGATCTGGCTGAATGGGTTTGCGGCAGAAAGCTACGGTTTATCGACTAAACTTCGCTTTTTCGCCGAATTTGCCGGTTTAGTCCTTCGTTTATACGATTCTTTGAGGTGCCGCTGGCGCCTCGACAAAATGTTGCGCGTGAACAAGCTGGATGAAACACAGTCTGTTCTGCATCGAATATTTATTTGCCGGGGCGCCCTTATGGCGCGTCGCTACCGTGAGATAGCCGTCCTCCATGTTTGGTTCCAACGACGACAAGAAGACCCCAGCTGCGGCTGGCGAGAAGAAAAGCCTGTTCGGATGGCTGCGTAAGAAACCGCAGGAACCCGTCGTCGAACAGCCGCCGGTGATTCCTGAGCCAGCGCCAGCGCCGGCTCCAGTCATAGAAGAAGAGCCGGCACCGATTGTGCTGCCGATTGCCGAGCCGGTGTTGCAACCGGTTGAGCCAGAGCCTGAAGCGCCTGTGGCGGCTGAGCTACCACTGACTCCTGCGGCTGAACCGTGGCTCACCTTGCCGGTGGCGGAAGAGCCGGTGGCGTTGGTTGAAGACGCTACGCCACACATCACCCCGGAAATTCCAGCGCCTGCTGCGATGGTGCCCGAAGTGACTCGGGCGCCTGTGGTTGAGCCGGTTGTCGAGCCTGCGCCGGTTGTTGCTGAGCCTGTTGCGCCGGCGTTTGTCGCTCCGGTCGTTCAACAGCCCGAGCCTGCACCTGCACCTGCACCGGTCGTCGCTGCGCCAGTTGTGCCGGTTGAAGTGGTTACCGAGGCCCCAGTCGAAGCCCCGCGCACCGAAGAAACCAAAGCCGGTTTCTTCGCCCGCCTCAAGCAAGGCCTGTCGAAAACCAGCGCCAGCATCGGCGAGGGCATGGCCAGCCTGTTCCTCGGCCGCAAAACCATCGATGACGATCTGCTCGATGACCTCGAAACCCGTCTGCTCACCGCCGACGTCGGTGTCGAAGCCACCACGCAGATCATCCAGCGCCTGACCCAGAAGGTCGCCCGCAAAGAGCTGGCCGACGCCGACGCGCTGTACAAATCCCTGCAGGCCGAGCTGGCGGCGATGCTCAAGCCGGTCGAACAACCGCTGAAAATCGTTTCGCAGAACAAACCGTTCGTGATTCTGGTGGTTGGCGTCAACGGCGCCGGCAAAACCACCACCATTGGCAAACTGGCGAAGAAGCTGCAACTGGAAGGCAAGAAAGTCATGCTCGCCGCCGGTGACACTTTCCGCGCCGCTGCCGTGGAACAGCTGCAAGTCTGGGGCGAGCGCAACAAGATCCCGGTCATCGCCCAGCACACCGGCGCCGACTCGGCTTCAGTGATCTTCGACGCCGTGCAGGCCGCCAAGGCCCGTGGTATCGATGTATTGATCGCTGACACTGCCGGTCGCCTGCACACCAAAGACAACCTGATGGAAGAACTGAAAAAAGTTCGCCGGGTGATCGGCAAGCTCGACGCCGACGCGCCGCACGAAGTGCTGCTGGTGCTCGACGCCGGTACTGGTCAGAACGCCATCAACCAGGCCAAACAATTCAACCAGACCGTCGAACTGACCGGCCTGGCGCTGACCAAGCTCGACGGTACCGCCAAGGGCGGCGTGATTTTCGCCCTCGCCAAGCAGTTCGGCCTGCCGATCCGCTACATCGGCGTCGGTGAAGGCATCGACGATTTGCGTACCTTTGAAGCCGAACCCTTTGTCCAGGCACTGTTTGCCGAGCGGGAGCGTTCATGATTCGTTTCGAACAGGTCGGTAAACGCTACCCGAATGGTCACGTCGGCTTGCATGAGCTGAGCTTTCGAGTCCGTCGTGGCGAGTTCTTGTTTGTCACCGGCCACTCCGGCGCCGGTAAATCCACCTTGTTACGCCTTTTGCTGGCGATGGAACGTCCGACCAGCGGCAAACTGCTGCTGGCCGGGCAAGACCTGAGCACCATCAGTAACGCGCAGATTCCGTTCCTGCGTCGGCAGATCGGCGTGGTGTTCCAGAATCACCAACTGCTGTTCGATCGCACGGTGTTCAACAACGTCGCCTTGCCGCTGCAGATTCTCGGGCTGTCCAAGGCCGAAATCGCCAAGCGTGTCGATTCGGCGCTGGAGCGCGTGGCGCTGTCGGATAAAACCGATCTGTACCCGGGCGACCTGTCCACCGGTCAGCAACAGCGCGTCGGCATCGCCCGCGCCATCGTGCACCGCCCGGCCTTGCTGCTGGCGGACGAACCGACCGGTAACCTCGACCCGCGTCTGGCGGCGGAAATCATGGGCGTGTTCGAAGACATCAACCGTCTGGGCACCAGCGTGCTGATCGCCAGTCACGACCTGGCACTGATCGCGCGCATGCGTCACCGCATGCTGACCCTGCAACGCGGCCGATTGATTGGCGACGGGGAGGCCGGAGAATGAGTGCGACACGCAGTCCGAAGGTTTCCGAGCGCGTGGCGCCGAAAGCCGCCGATCCGCAACCACCGAAGAAGAAAAAACACGACGAAGACGATGGCCCGGACTTCGCAACGCTGTTCCGTGCCTGGGTCGAAAGCCATCGCGCCAGTCTGCTCGACAGCCTGCGTCGTCTCGGCAAGCAGCCGATCGGCAGCTTCTTCACCTGCATGGTGATGGCGGTCGCGCTGAGTCTGCCAATGGGCTTGTCCCTGTTGCTCAACAACGTCGAGCGTCTTGGCGGTTCGTGGCAGCGTGCGGCGCAGATTTCGCTGTATCTGCAACTCGACGCCAGCCCGGAGCAGGGCGAGTCGTTGCGCGAGCAGATCAAAGGCATGCCCGGCGTAGCGGATGCTGAATATGTCGGCCGCGATCAGGCGCTGGAAGAGTTTCAGCAGCAATCCGGGTTGGGCGAAGCCCTGCGCGAGCTGCCGGAGAACCCGTTGCCGGGCGTGGTGCTGGTCACCCCGAATGAGGTCGACAAGCCGACGCTGGAAGCATTAAGACAAAAACTTTCCGAATTGCCCAAGGTACAACAGGCGCAACTTGATCTAGTCTGGGTCGAGCGTTTGGCCGCGATCCTCAAGCTTGGCGATCGTTTTGTCTTCGGTCTGACGGTGCTGCTGGTTTCTGCATTACTTTTGGTGATAGGCAATACCATTCGTCTTCATATTGAAAACCGCCGCACCGAGATAGAAGTGATTAAACTCGTCGGCGGCACTGACAGTTATGTGCGTCGCCCTTTCCTTTATATGGGCGCGTTGTATGGCTTCGGTGCGGGGCTACTGTCCTGGGGTGTATTGGCGTTCGGCCTGAACTGGCTGAACGATGCGGTGGTTGGGCTGGCCGGTTTGTACGGCAGCGATTTCGCTCTGGCCGGAGTGCCAGTTGCCGACGGTCTGTCGCTCTTGCTTGGCGCGGTGCTGTTGGGTTATATCGGTGCATGGATTGCAGTCGCACGCCATCTCAGGGAGCTGGCGCCGAAGTAGAATCTTTTTTGCGCGTGATTGACCTCGCGGTTTTTTGGGAACTTGTATTTGAGTTCCCGGTCAATTTTTCGCAGTGCTGAGAAGCACGAGTATGTAAGTGGGAGGTTTTTTCGTATGACCAATTCTTTGCAACCTGCGTATGCGTTGGTTCCGGGTGCGAACCTGGAAGCCTACGTGCACACCGTCAACAGCATTCCATTGCTGACGCCGGAGCAGGAGCGTGAACTGGCCGAGAGTCTCTACTATGAGCAGGATTTGGGGGCGGCTCGGCAGATGGTGCTCGCCCACCTGCGTTTTGTCGTACACATTGCCCGTAGCTATTCCGGCTACGGTCTGGCTCAGGCTGACCTGATCCAGGAAGGTAACGTCGGCCTGATGAAGGCCGTGAAGCGCTTCAACCCGGAAATGGGTGTGCGTCTGGTGTCGTTCGCCGTGCACTGGATCAAGGCGGAAATTCACGAGTTCATCCTGCGCAACTGGCGCATTGTGAAAGTCGCGACCACCAAGGCCCAGCGCAAGCTGTTCTTCAACCTGCGCAGCCAGAAAAAACGTCTGGCGTGGCTGAACAACGAGGAAGTCCACCGTGTGGCGGAAAGCCTCGGCGTAGAGCCGCGTGAAGTGCGCGAAATGGAAAGTCGCCTGACCGGCCACGACATGGCCTTCGACCCGGCTGCTGAAGCCGACGACGACAGCGCTTTCCAGTCGCCGGCCAACTACCTGGAAGACCACCGGTACGACCCGGCGCGTCAACTGGAAGATGCCGACTGGAGCGACAACTCCAATCACAACCTGCACGAAGCGCTGGAAGTGCTGGACGAACGTAGCCGCGACATCCTCTACCAGCGCTGGCTGGCAGAAGAGAAAGCCACGCTGCACGACCTGGCGCAGAAGTACAACGTGTCGGCCGAGCGGATCCGTCAGCTCGAGAAGAGCGCGATGAACAAGCTCAAGTTGTCGATCGCCGCATAACCGGCGAGCAGGCAATAAAAAACGCCCCGATCAGCGATGATCGGGGCGTTTTCATTTCAGGCTTCACACAAAATCCATGTGGGAGCGAGCTTGCTCGCGAAAGCGGAGAGTCAGTCACCGCCACTGCTGAATGATCCACCGCATTCGCGAGCAAGCTCGCTCCCACAGGGGATCTTCAGCGTTATTCAGACCAAGGTGCGCGGCGCGAATCGTTGAGCCCCAACAGATAACTATCCCCACCCAGCTGACTCATCTGCTGACGAATCCACCCGGCCCGGCGCGAGACATAAGCGGTCGGATGGCTAGCACTCCAGACACGCGGATTGGGCAGAACAGCCGCCAGATAACTCGCCTGCTGCCGCGACAACGACTTCGCGCTCACACCAAAGTGATGGCGGGCTGCGGCTTCGGCGCCAAACACCCCGTCATCCCACTCGACGCTGTTGAGATACACCTCAAGAATCCGCTGCTTGGGCCAGAACACCTCGATCAGCGCGGTAAACCACGCCTCCAGGCCTTTACGCAGATAGCTGCGGCCGGCCCACAGAAACAGGTTTTTCGACACCTGCTGGCTCAAGGTGCTGGCGCCGCGAATCGACCCGCCAAGCTCGTTGTGAGCCAACGCTGCCTGGATCGCACTGAAATCAAAGCCCCAATGCTCGGGAAACTTCTGATCCTCACCGGCCATGACCGCGACTTTGAGGTCGTCGGAGATCTCGTCCCACGGCTTCCACGTGCGTTGCAGGTCAATTGGCTCACCGTCGACCCAGGACTCGATCTTGCGTTCGACCATCAACGCCGTACCCGGCGGCGGCACGAAGCGAAACACCAGCACCAGCAAGACGCTGCCGCCGGCGAACCAGAGCAGGGCCTTCGTGAGACGACGGAAAATAGTACGCAGCATAGAGATGGCTTGGCCGAACCGGTGGAGCGGGCCATTATACAGACCCTGCCGATCGCGTCTGACTGGAGTTCCCAATGCTGCGTGGCTTTTTGATGCTGGCCGCTTTTTTCGGTTTCACCGGTGTTGCGTTGGGCGCATTCGCCGCCCATGGCCTGAAAAACCGCCTGACACCCGAGTATCTGGCGATCTTCCATACCGGCGTCACCTATCAATTGGTGCACACCTTGGCGCTGTTTGGTGTGGCGCTGTTGGCCACGCAGATTCAGGGTCGACTGGTCACTTGGGCTGGCGTTTCCTTCACCGTCGGCATCCTGCTGTTCTCCGGCAGCCTGTACGTGCTGACCACCACCGGCATCAGCAAACTCGGCATCATCACTCCGTTCGGCGGTCTGGCATTTCTGGCCGGTTGGGTTTGCCTAGGCCTCGCCGCCTGGCGCCTGCAACCAACCGCTTGACGCTTGGTGCTGACCTTTAGGTCATGATCGGGCTAGAATGCCAGCCCCTAAAAATGATGGCGGCGTTGCGCATGCGCATTCAGTTGAACGGCGAATCCCTTGAACTGCCCGACGGCGAGACCGTTGCGGCCCTGATCACTCGTCTGGAACTGACCGGACGTCGAGTGGCAGTCGAACTCAATCTGGATATCGTCCCGCGCAGCCAGCATGCCGACACCATGCTCAACGACGGCGACAACGTTGAAGTGGTGCACGCCATCGGCGGCGGCTGATCGCCCGCCCCGCAAGGGCACAGAATTCTGCAAGACCCTCACTCCTAAAGAGGATTCCCCATGAGCATCGTTCGTAGCGACAAGCCTTTTGTGCTGGCCGGTCGTACTTACCAGTCGCGTTTGCTGGTCGGTACCGGCAAGTACCGTGACATGGAAGAAACCCGTCAGGCCATCGAAGCCTCGGGTGCCGAGATCGTCACATTCGCCGTGCGCCGCACCAACCTGGGCCAGATCGAAGGCGAGCCGAACCTGCTCGACGTGCTGTCGCCGGAGCGTTACACCTTCCTGCCGAACACCGCCGGTTGCTACGACGCCATCGAAGCCGTGCGCACCTGCCGCCTGGCCCGTGAGCTGCTCGATGGTCACAATCTGGTGAAGCTGGAAGTGCTGGCCGACCAGAAGACCCTGTTCCCTAACGTCATCGAAACCCTTAAGGCCGCAGAAACGCTGGTCAAGGAAGGCTTCGACGTGATGGTGTACACCAGCGATGACCCGATTATCGCCCGGCAACTGGCGGAAATCGGCTGTATCGCGGTCATGCCGCTGGCCGGCCTGATCGGTTCCGGTCTGGGGATCTGCAACCCGTACAACCTGCAGATCATCCTCGAAGAAGCCAAAATCCCTGTGCTGGTCGATGCCGGTGTCGGCACTGCGTCCGATGCGACCATCGCCATGGAACTGGGTTGCGATGCGGTGCTGATGAACTCGGCCATCGCCCACGCCCAGCAGCCGGTGATGATGGCTGAAGCCATGAAACACGCCATCGTTGCAGGCCGTCTGGCCTACCTCGCTGGCCGTATGCCGAAAAAACTCTATGCCAGCGCCTCTTCGCCGCTGGATGGTCTGATCAAGTAAGAGCCATTGATGACTGAATCGAACGACACGCCTATCCAGACGGAAGAAGGCGACGAGCGCCAACACCGCCGCATCAAGAGTTTCGTGATGCGCGCCGGGCGCATGACCGAAGGCCAGCAACGCGGTCTGGATCAGGGCGCGCCGCTTTACGTGCTGCCGCTGGCCGACGCCCCGGTGGATTACGATCAAGTGTTCGGCCGTTCGGCACCGCGCTCGCTGGAGATCGGTTTCGGCATGGGCCACTCGCTGCTGGAAATGGCAGCGGCCGCACCAGATCAGGATTTCATCGGCGTTGAAGTGCACCGTCCGGGTGTCGGCGCGCTGCTCAATGGCGTGCTGACGCAAGGCCTGACCAACCTGCGCGTCTACGATTGCGACGCGATCGAAGTGCTCAACCGCTGCATCGCCGACAACAGCCTCGATCGCCTGATGCTGTTCTTCCCGGACCCATGGCACAAGAGCCGTCACCACAAGCGTCGTATCGTTCAGGCCTCGTTCGCTGAACTGGTGCGCAGCAAGTTGAAGGTTGGCGGCATCCTGCACATGGCCACCGACTGGGAACCGTACGCCGAGTACATGCTGGAAGTGATGAACGTCGCCCCGGGCTATCGCAACCTCGCCGAAGACGGCAAGTGCGTACCACGCCCGGCCGAACGCCCGATCACCAAGTTCGAACGCCGCGGCGAACGTCTTGGCCACGGCGTGTGGGACCTGAAGTTCGAAAAACTCGCTTAAGCATCACGCAATAAAAACTGTGGGAGCGAGCCTGCTCGCGAAAGCGGTCTGACAGTCAACGATGATGTTGAATGTTAAGACGCCTTCGCGAGCAGGCTCGCTCCCACAGTTGTTTTGGGGTGTTTGCGGAATCAGCGGCGGTCGGCGACGACGCCGATGAGGACGAGGACTACCAGCAACACAGGCGCCAGGCTGTAGTTATTGAACTGGCTCAAACCCTTGATCACCCACGGCGTGGCGTAGATCAGCGCGGCGCCGCTACCGATCACGCACAGTAGGGCCATCAGTGGCACACGCAGGGCGCCGGCGATGCTGCCCAAGCGTTGCTCGACCCAGCCTTTGAAGTCGGCGCCGAACAGCACCAGCAGGCAGCCCACCAGGGCCAGAGCGATTTCCGAGAGGTTGCTGCGGCTCCAGCGGGAGACGGTGGCGAGCAGGTCGAGTATCAAATCCATGCGTTTTCCCTTGGGACTGAAGTCAGGTCAGAAATTGTTGCAGCAAGTCGTTGAGAAACAGCTGTCCGCGCTCGGTGGCCGCCAGACGTGACGGTTCGACCTGCAACAGACCGCTTTGTTCTGCCGCGGCCCGGCCTTCAGCGAGGCTTTCCAGCGACAGCCCGGTGCGCTCAGGATACAGGCGCGATTCGACGCCTGCGGTCAGGCGCAAAGCGTTCATCAGAAACTCGAACGGCATCTCGTCGTTGGTCAGCGCTTTCTCGCCGGCCTGAAAGCTTTTTGCCGGGTTGAGATAGTCCTTCGGCAAACGGGTTTTCCAGGTGCGAACGATGCGTCCGTCCGGGTGGCTGAGCTTGCCATGCGCGCCCGCGCCAATGCCGATGAAGTCGCCAAAACTCCAGTAATTGAGGTTGTGCCGCGCTGGCCGGCCCGCCTGGGCATAAGCCGACACTTCGTATTGCGCATAACCGTGTTCCGCCAGCAGCGCTTGCCCGGCCTCTTGAATGTCCCACAGCGTGTCATCTTCCGGCAGCACCGGCGGCTGGTTCCAGAACACGGTGTTCGGCTCCAGCGTCAGCTGATACCAGGAAATGTGCGTTGGATTCAGCGCGATGGCCTGGCGCAGATCGCTGAGGGCATCGTCCAGCGACTGATCGGGCAAACCGTGCATCAAGTCGAGGTTGAAGTTATCGAACCCGGCCTGCCGCGCCATACCGGCCGCGCGTACCGCTTCGTCACCGTTGTGAATCCGCCCCAGCGCCTTGAGCTTTTCCTGCTGGAAGCTCTGGATGCCGATCGACAGGCGATTGATCCCCAGCTTGCGGTACGCGACGAACTTCTCTTGCTCGAAGGTCCCAGGGTTGGCTTCCAGAGTGATTTCGATGTCGTGGGCAAACGGAATCCGCTGTTCGACGCCTTCCAGCAGCCGCCCGAGGGCTTCGGCGCTGAACAGGCTCGGCGTGCCGCCACCAAAGAAGATCGAACTGATTTCACGACCGTACACGGCGTGCAGATCCTGATCGAGATCGGCCAGCAGCGCATCAACGTATTCCTGCTCCGGCAACACCGGGCTGGCAGTGTGCGAGTTGAAATCACAATACGGGCATTTGCGCACACACCACGGGATGTGGATGTACAGCGCCAGGGGCGGCAGCGTTGGCAGCGGCGCCCGAGGCGAAGAAGCGGCACCGCCGATGATCAGCGACGACGCGGAGGGGCTGTCGGTCATTTCAGGCCCAGACGCTGGCGCAACAAATCCATTGCACGGGCGCGGTGGCTGATCTGGTTCTTGTCGGCCGGACTCAGTTCGGCGCTGGACACATCCCGCTCCGGCACCCAGAACAGCGGGTCATAACCGAAACCGTGTTCGCCGCTGGCAGCGGTGAGGATGCGCCCGTGCCACAGGCCTTCGCAGAGAATCGGCAACGGATCGTCAGCGTGACGCACCAGCGCCAGCACGCAAACGAACTGCGCACCGCGCTCGGCTTCCGGCACATCTTTCAGTGCATCGAGCAATTTGGCATTGTTCGCCGCATCGCCCTGGCCGTCGGCATAACGCGCCGAATAGATGCCTGGCGCACCGCCAAGGAAATCCACCGCCAGACCGGAATCGTCGGCCAGTGCCGGCAACCCGGAAATGCGTGCGGCGTTGCGTGCCTTGAGGATCGCATTCTCGACGAACGACAGACCGGTTTCTTCCGGCTCGACCTTGCTCCACTCGCCAATCGAGCGCAGTTGCACCGAATCGCCGAGCATGGCCTGGAGTTCTTTGAGTTTGCCGGCGTTATGGCTGGCCAGTACGAGCTGCTTGATGTTCATCATTCGCCGGGAAAGAGTTCTTGGTTGAAATTGATGGTGTTGATCTTGTCGCCGTTCTGCACCTTGATTTCAAAGGTGCGGGTTTCCTGCTGAGGCACCGGGTACTGGGCGATGTAATAGATCGCGCCCTGTTCGGTGATCTGGCGGAAATTCAGCGGCACGCTCTGGCTGGTCAGGTCTTTGACAGTGCCGGTGACGTTGGCGATCAGTGGTTTGCCGTCCTTGATCACCGAGACATTGATCACGCCCTGATTTTTGCTGCGAATCAGTTCAGCCGCCTTGGCGATGTCCGGCGTCAGAAACGTCGAGTTGAAAGTGTTGTAGTGCACCGTGACATCGCCGAAGGTTTCCTTGCGCTCGCCCTTGATGACGTCGGCCGCTATGGCGCTGGCGCTCAGGCAGGCAGTCAATAACAACAACGCTAAACGACCCATGATCGTGCTCCTCGAAATGACGGGATTCAGACCGCGACTTTGTGGTCTGCAAGCTGCGGGCTGCTGACGCGGTAGATACCGATCTCACCTAACAGATTAGGCCATAGCTTACTGGCCCACCCGTGGCGGTGCTGTTGATCCACGGCAAGCCGATCAATGACCTTCGCATCACGTTCGCGGCAAAGTTCTTCAAAGTCTTCGAAGGTGCAGAAGTGAATGTTCGGTGTGTTGTACCAGGTGTACGGCAGAAATTCCGACACCGGCATGCGCCCCTTGCTCGCCAGATACCAGCGGCAGCGCCAGTGGCCGAAGTTCGGGAAAGTGATGATGCACTGGCGGCCGACCCGGAGCATTTCGTCGAGGATCTTGTCCGGGTAGTGCACGGCTTGCAGGGCCTGGGTCATGACGACGATGTCGAAACTGTTGCTGGCGAAGTTGCCCAGCCCCTTGTCCAGATCCTGCTCGATAACGTTGACGCCTTTGGCCACGCACTGGGCAATGTTGTCAGCGTCGTTTTCCAGGCCATAACCGGTGACGTTCTTGTTGTCGCGCAGCCAGGTCAGCAGCTCGCCGTCACCGCAACCGAGGTCGAGGACGCGGCTGCCGGCGGGGATCCATTCCTGGATGATTTCCAGATCAGCTCTCATGGCTTTCTCACAACGTGATGCGGTTCATGTAATTGCCGAACGCCTGCAAGTAGCGAGGGATCGGAATCAGGAAGGCGTCGTGGCCCTGCGGTGCGTCGATTTCCAGATAGCTGACGTCTTTGCGCGCCGCCATCAGTGCATCCACCAGTTCCCGCGAACGGGCCGGAGAGAAGCGCCAGTCGGTGGTGAACGACATTACGCAGAACTTGGCCGTGGCGTTTTGAAAGGTTTTCGCCAGGTTATCGTCGAAGTTCGCCGCCGGATCGAAGTAATCCAGTGCCTTGGTCATCAACAGATAGGTGTTGGCGTCGAAGCGTCCGGAGAACTCTTCGCCCTGATAACGCAGGTAGCTTTCGACCTGGAATTCGACGCTGTGGAAGTCGTAGTTGAGCTTCTCGCTCTTCAGGCCACGGCCGAATTTCTCGCCCATCGAATCGTCGGACAGGTAGGTGATGTGTCCAACCATCCGCGCCAGCATCAGCCCGCGCTTTGGAATCACGCCGGCTTCCTGGAACGAACCGCCGTGGAATTCCGGGTCGGTGAGGATCGCCTGACGCGCCACTTCGTTGAAGGCGATGTTCTGTGCCGACAGCTTCGGTGCCGAGGCGATGGCCAGGCAGTGACGCACACGATCCGGGTAAGTGATGGTCCATTGCAGCGCCTGCATGCCGCCGAGGCTGCCGCCGATCACCGCCGCCCACTGGCCGATGCCGAGCAGGTCGGCCAGGCGCGCCTGGCTGTGTACCCAGTCCTCCACGGTGAGCACCGGGAAGTCGGCACCGAATGGCTTGCCGGTCTCCGGGTTAATGCTGCTGGGGCCGGTGGAGCCGTTGCAGCCGCCCAGATTATTCAGGCTGACCACGAAGAACTTGTTGGTGTCGATCGGTTTGCCCGGGCCGATGCAGCTGTCCCACCAACCGGGTTTGCGGTCGTCGACGCTGTGATAGCCGGCAGCGTGGTGATGGCCGGACAAGGCATGACAAATCAGCACGGCGTTGCTCGCCTGCGCGTTCAGCGTGCCGTAGGTTTCGTAGATCAGGTCATAGGCGGCCAACGAGCGGCCACAGGCCAGCGCCAGCGGATCGCTGAAGTGCGCGGTTTGCGGCGTCACCAGACCAACAGAATCGGGGGGAAAGGCAGTTGGCATCGACCCTGCTCTCGTTGAAATGAGGCGTAAGTCTAAAGACCGGGGGGGTTAGCGGCAAGCAGCCCTCACCCTAACCCTCTCCCAGAGGGAGAAGGGACTGACCGAGGTGTTCTTTTGAGCTACGCCGACCTGATCTGTCGAGTTGAACTCAGGCCTTGAAAACCACCAAAATCGGCTCCCTCTCCCAGAGGTAGAGGGGACCGACCGAGGTGTTCTTTTGAGCTACACCGACCTGATCTATCGAGTTGAACTCAAGTTTTGAAAACACCATAGATCGGCTCCCTCTCCAGGGGGAGAGGGCTGGGGTGAGGGGTACAGACGCCGCCAAACTCAAGACAAGCGCCCAACCAATCCCGGCAAATCCGGCAACTTCTTCGGCGAGCAGATCTTCACTCGCTTCTGCCGGTTCAACTCGCCACTGAGCAAACTGACCTGGCTTTTGGAAACGCCAAACGCCTTGGCCAGAAAGCCCATCAGATAAGCATTGGCCTTGCCCTCAACCGGCGGTGCAGTCAGACGAATCTTCAGGCGATCCCCATGCAGCCCGGCGAAGTCATCGCTGCGGGCCGCAGGTTGCAGGTGACACTCCAGAATCAAGTCGTCACCGTCCCAGCGAAACCAGCTCACATCAGCAGGCGCAGGATTTCCGGCATCATCGTCATCGCCGCCAGATTATTGATCACCAGCATGTCGATCAGTTTCAGCGCGAGGAAGGCGAAGATCGGCGACAGGTCCAGACCGCCAAGATTCGGCAGGAACTTGCGGAACGGCGCCAGCGCCGGCTCGCAGATCTGGTTGACCAGTTCAGCGCCGGGATTGTGGCTGCCCGGCGCAACCCACGACAGAATCACGCTGATGATCAGGGCGAAGAAGAAGATCTTCAGGAACAGTGCGGTCACGCCGATGATCGACCAGATAAACAGTTGCAGCGGGTTGCCGGTGGTGCCGTAGGTCAGCAGCAGGGTCAACGCCATCAGCGCCAGTTGCACCAGAATCGCCAGCACCAGCGACGACATGTCCAGACCAAACAGGCTCGGAATGATCCGGCGCAGTGGTTTGAGCAGTGGCTGGGTCGCTTTGACGATGAACTGGCACAGCGGGTTGTAGAAGTTCGCCCGCACCAGTTGCAGTACGAAACGCAGCAGCACGATCAGCAGGTACAGACTGCCGAGGGTTTGCAGCACGTAAACCGCTGCGGTGTTCAATCCAATCATGTAAGGCTCCTTATTTGCCCAGTTGTTCGGCCATTTCGGCCGAGCGGTGCGCGGCGGCGCCGAGTGCGGTTTCGACCAGTGCTTCAAAGCCATTGGCCTGGAATGATTTGATTGCAGCTTCCGTGGTGCCGTTTGGCGAGGTCACACGGCGGCGCAGTTCGGCGGCGTCGACATCGCTGGAAACCGCCATGTGTGCGGCGCCCAAGGCAGTTTGCAGAGTCAGTTGTTCAGCAACGTCCTTCGGCAGGCCGAGTTTGACGCCGGCGGCGGTCATGGCTTCGATCAGCAGGAAGAAGTACGCCGGGCCGGAGCCGGACACAGCGGTCACGGCGTCGAGTTGTTGTTCTTCTTTCAGCCACAGGGCGATACCGACGGCGGACAGCAGCTCTTCAGCTTGCTGACGTTGCTCGGCGGTCACTTCGCTGGTCGCGTACAAGCCGCTGACGCCCTGACGCAGCAGCGCCGGGGTGTTGGGCATGCAGCGCACGATCGGCTGCTCGCCGAGCCACGCAGTCATGCTTGCGCAAGTGATGCCAGCGGCAATCGACACCACCAGTTGATTGGGTTTCAGGCTCGGGCGAATCGCCTCGCACACAGCCTTCATGGCTTGCGGCTTGACCGCCAGCACGATCACATCGACGCCGTCGATGGCTTGGGCGTTGTCGGCAAACGTTTCGATGCCGTGCTCAGCGCTGACCTTGGCGCGAGTTTCTTCGCCCGGATCGCTGGCACGGATGTGTGCAGCTTCCAGACCTTTGGCGCGCAGGCCGCCGATCAAACTGGCCGCCATGTTGCCCGCACCGATAAACGCAATACGTGTGTTGCTCATGTGTGGTCCTTATCTGGAAACGTTCAAGATTGGGAATAGTCGCGGGCGCCAAACAGGGCCGTACCGATACGAACCCAGGTGGCGCCTTGGGCGATGGCCGACTCAAGGTCGTGGCTCATGCCCATGGAAAGTGTGTCGAGCGGCAGATCAAGGCTCGCCTGCAATTTCTGCACGGCGGCGAAGGCCGCGTCTTGCTCGGCGCGGTCGTCGGTCGGCTCGGGAATCGCCATCAGGCCGCGCAGTTTCAGGCGCGGCAGTGCGCTGATCGCGGCGGCCAATGCCGGCAGGTCAGCCGGAGTGCAGCCGGATTTACTGGCTTCGCCGCTGACATTGACCTGAACGCAGATGTTCAGCGGCGGCAGTTCAGCCGGGCGCTGTTCGGACAAGCGTTGAGCGATTTTCAGGCGATCCACGGAATGCACCCAGTCGAAATGCTCGGCAATCGCACGAGTCTTGTTCGATTGAATGGGGCCGATGAAGTGCCAGATCAAGGGCAGGTCGGCCAGTTCGAGCTGTTTGCCCAGGGCTTCCTGCAGGTAGTTCTCGCCAAAGTCGCGCAGGCCGGCGGCGTATGCTTCGCGCAGGGCCTGGGCGGGTTTGGTCTTGCTGACCGCGAGCAGCTGGACGCTGTTTTCAGCGCGGTTTGCAGCTGTTACCGCTGCCTGGATGCGCGAACTAACCAGTTGGATGTTGTCTGCTATCGTGGACATCAAGAGGCGCCAGCGGTCGGAAGGTTCGCGGCATTCTACTGGAATTGAGGAGCGCTATGGATATCACTGAACTGCTGGCCTTCAGCGCCAAACAGGGAGCTTCCGACCTGCACCTGTCGGCCGGTCTGCCGCCGATGATCCGCGTCGATGGCGACGTGCGGCGGATCAATCTGCCGGCGCTGGATCACAAGCAAGTGCACGAACTGATCTACGACATCATGAACGACACCCAGCGGGTCGACTTCGAGAAGCATCTGGAAACCGACTTTTCTTTCGAAGTGCCGGGTGTGGCGCGTTTCCGCGTCAACGCTTTCAACCAGAACCGTGGCGCCGGCGCCGTATTCCGTACGATTCCATCGAAAGTGCTGAGCATGGAAGACTTGGCCATGGGCGACGTCTTCCGCAAGATCACCGATGCCCCGCGCGGTCTGGTGTTGGTCACCGGGCCGACCGGTTCCGGCAAATCAACCACGCTGGCGGCGATGATCGATTACCTCAATACCCACCGGCATCACCACATCCTGACTATCGAAGATCCGATCGAGTTTGTTCACGAATCGCGCAAATGCCTGATCAATCAGCGTGAAGTCCACCGTGATACCCGCAGTTTCGCCACTGCGTTGCGCTCGGCACTGCGTGAAGACCCGGACGTGATTCTGGTCGGCGAGATGCGTGACCTGGAAACCATTCGCCTGGCGCTGACCGCTGCCGAAACCGGGCACTTGGTATTCGGCACGCTGCACACCACCTCGGCGGCGAAAACCATCGACCGCGTGGTCGACGTGTTCCCCGGTGACGAGAAGTCGATGGTGCGTTCGATGCTGTCCGAGTCGTTGCTGGCGGTGGTCTCGCAGACGTTGATCAAGAAGATCGGCGGCGGGCGGGTGGCGGCGCACGAGATCATGCTGGGGACGTCGGCGATCCGTAACCTGATCCGCGAGGACAAGGTCGCGCAGATGTATTCGGCGATTCAGACGGGTGGGTCGTTGGGCATGCAGACACTGGACATGTGCCTGAAGGAACTGGTGACCAAGGGCTTGATCAGCCGCGAACATGCGCGGGAGAAGGCGCGGACGCCGGATAATTTCTGAGGGAGTGATCGTTCCCACGCTCTGCGTGGGAATGCAGCCCGGGACGCTCTGCGTCCCTGCCGAAGCGGACGCGGAGCGTCCATTGAGGCATTCCCACGCGGAGCATGGGAACGATCGGTATGGTGTTAGCGCTGAACCACGCGCATCTGGTTTTGCTCTTTCGGCAACACACGCTTGGCAACCACGTAATGCTGCTGCCAGTACGGCTTGTTCAACGTATCGATGCTCACCGCTTTGCCACGACGCGGAGCGTGGATGAAGCGATCGTTGCCCAGGTAGATGGCAACATGGTTGACCCGACGGCTCTTGATGTTGAAGAAAATCAGGTCGCCCGGCTTCAGATCCTTGCGCTCGACTTTCTCGCCGTGACCGCTGGCCATGGCGTTGGAGGTGCGTGGCAGGTCGAACGTAGCGTCGTTGAACGCGTATTTCACCAGACCGCTGCAATCGAAGCCTTTACTTGGGCTGCTGCCGCCCCAACGATAAGGGGTACCGAGGACGTTCACCGCACGGCTCAGCACGTTGCTGCTTTCCTTGCTCGCCATCGGTGGCACCAGCTTGCTGTGGCTCTTGCTGCTCAGCGTGGTGGTTTTGCTTTTGCTGCTTTTGCTCGATGGAGCCGAAGCATGGGATTTAGGGGTAAAGCCGTTAACGTTGGGAAGACGTTGCTCACGATTGGTGGCGTGGGCGGCCAGTGGCATTAATAGGCAGATGGTTAGCCATGTCTTGAAAAATGGTCGCATTAGGCGTGGCTCTTTAGTGATAGCGCGCAACTTTATAACAGAGTTTTTTTTCATTCCGAGTCCGTTGGTCGATTCAGTTGGAGGCCAACGGAACCAAATAAGCGGCAAATGGACGCAATTGTCGGACAGAAGTCAGGTGCTATAAGGCTTTGACGGTAGCAACGGTAACATTTGCCGTACGTCGGCTACCTGTAAAAAAGTCACAAAGAATTCAAGAATATTTATCTATCGTGTGAATCGAGGTCTTCATGAACCCCTATCAACAATTTGTTCAGCAGCAAGATACGCACAGCAAAATCATCGGTTATCTGCTGTGGATTTTCGGTTTTACCGGTGCTCACCGCTTCTATTACGGCAAGCCGGTGACCGGGACGATCTGGTTCTTCACCTTCGGTTTGCTGGGTATTGGCTGGCTGATCGACCTGTTTCTGATCCCGGCGATGGATCGCGAGGCGGATCTGCGTTTTACCGCAGGGCCGATCGAGTACAACGTGGCGTGGATTCTGCTGACGTTCCTTGGCGCACTCGGCGTGCACCGGATGTACCAAGGCAAGTGGATCAGTGGGCTGATCTATCTGCTGACGGGCGGGTTGTTCTTTCTGGGGGTGCTGTATGACTTCTGGACGCTGAATGATCAGGTCTCGGTGCGTAACGCTGAAGGCAGAGGCGCTTTCCAGTAAGTCTTCGCGAGCAGGCTCGCTCCCACAGGGGATTTGTGTCGTTCACAGATCCAATGTGGGAGCGAGCCTGCTCGCGAATGGGGCGACGCGGTATCAAGCCTGGTGACTGATCCGCCCATCCACCAGCGTATAGCGAACCACACCTGGCAAAGTGTGCCCAATGAACGGGCAGTTCTCACCCTTCGACAACCAGCCTTCACCGGCCACCGTCGAAGCCTGTGGATCGAACAGCACGATATCCGCCGCACCACCCACTGCCAGTTTGCCCGCCGGCAGACGCAGCGCTTCAGCCGGGCCAGCGCTCAAACGCGCCAGCAAGGTCGGCAGATCCAGCAACCCATCCTCAACCAGCGTCATCGCCAGCGGCAGCAACAGTTCAACACTGCTGATGCCCGGCTCGGTCGCGCCGAACGGTGCCAGTTTGGCGTCGCGTTCGTGCGGCTGGTGATGGCTGGAAATCGCCGTGACCACACCGGACTTCACCGCTTCACGCAGGCCATCACGGTCAGCACGGGTGCGCAGCGGCGGTTGCACGTGGTACAGGCTGCTGAAGTCGATCAGCGCCTCATCAGTCAGAATCAGTTGATACAGCGCGACATCCGCCGTCACCTTCAAGCCACGGGCCTGCGCCTGAGCGATCAGGGCTACGCCGCGAGCGCTGGTCAACTGGCTGAAGTGCGCACGCACGCCGGTCTGCTCGACCAGCAACAGATCACGGGCCAAGGCCACGGTTTCAGCGGTTTCCGGAATTCCCGGCAGGCCAAGGAAACTGGCCACCGCGCCTTCGTGAGCCAAGCCACCTTCAGCCAAGTCGTGATCCTGCGAGTTGAAGATCACCGTCAGGTCGAAGGTCGCCGCGTATTCCAGCGCCCGGCACAAGGTGCGGGTGTTGCGGAAACTCTCCAGGCCGTTGCCGAACGCCACGCAACCGGCGTCGCGCAGCGCCACCAGTTCGGCCAGTTGCTCGCCGTCCAGACCTTTGCTCAAGGCGCCAATCGGGAAGACTTTGGTGTTGCCGGCCTCGCGGGCACGATCGAGGATCAGCTCGGCCACGGCGGAGGTGTCGAGCACCGGTTTGGTTTTTGGCGGGCAGCACAGGCTGGTCACACCGCCGGCAGCGGCGGCGCGGGTTTCGCTGATAATCGAGCCTTTGCGGCTGTAGCCCGGCTCGCGCAGGGCAACGTTCAGATCGACGAGGCCCGGAGCGGCGACAAGGCCTTGGGCATCGATGGTTTCTACTGCGCTGAAACCGGCCGGGGCGGCGCCGAGGGCGACGATCTTGCAGGCTTCAACGTGAATATCGGTGATTTGATCCAGGCCGCTGCTTGGATCGATGACGCGTGCGCCGAGAATGCTGAGCTTCACTGGGCGTTCTCCTGCTCGAATTGACGCTGCGCGGTTTGCCCGCTCATGGCCATGGACAAGACAGCCATACGAATTGCGATGCCGTAGGTCACCTGATTGAGGATCACCGAGTGCGGGCCGTCGGCCACTGCGGACTCGATTTCCACCCCCCGGTTGATCGGTCCCGGGTGCATGACGATGCAATCGGGTTTGGCCCCGGCCAGACGCGCGGTGGTCAGGCCGAACAGGCGGTAGAACTCGCCTTCGCTCGGCAGCAGGCCGCCGGTCATGCGTTCACGCTGCAGGCGCAGCATGATCACCACGTCGACGTCTTTCAGGCCTTCGGTCATGTCGGTGTAAACCTTCACGCCGTATTGCTCGATGCCGATCGGCAGCAGGGTTTTCGGCGCGATCACGCGGATGTCCGGGCAACCGAGGGTTTTCAGCGCGAGCATGTTAGAGCGCGCAACCCGCGAGTGCAGGATGTCGCCGACGATGGCCACCGAGAGGTTTTCGAAACCGCCCTTGTGCCGACGGATGGTGAGCATGTCGAGCATGCCCTGCGTCGGGTGGGCGTGACGGCCATCGCCGCCGTTGATGATTGCCACTTGCGGGCAGACATGTTCGGCGATGAAGTGCGCGGCGCCGGAATCACCGTGGCGCACGACAAACATATCGGCGGCCATGGCTTCGAGGTTGCGCAGGGTGTCGAGTAGGGTTTCACCTTTACTCGCCGACGAGGTCGACACGTTCAGGGTAATTACGTCTGCCGACAGCCGCTGGGCCGCCAGTTCGAAGGTGGTGCGGGTGCGCGTGGAGTTTTCGAAGAACACGTTGCACACGGTTTTGCCGCGCAGCAACGGGACTTTCTTCACCGCCCGGGCACCGACTTCGAGGAACGAGTCGGCAGTGTCGAGGATTTCCGTCAGCAACTCGCGGCGCAGGCCGTCGAGCGAGAGGAAGTGGCGCAGCTGGCCCTGATCATTGAGCTGCAGCGGGCGCTTGGTATCTAGAGGCGTCATCGCGAAGGGGACTCTCAATAGGGCGGATTAAAGGTTGAAGTCTTGCAGTTCGAGCGTCAGCGGCTCGGGGTCGGACAGCTTCACCCGTTCATGTGCGGCCAGCGACAGCGTCGCGCCAACCACGTTCGGGCGGATCGGCAGCTCACCGGCGTCGAGGTCCAGCAGGCAGACCAGGGTCACGCTGGCCGGGCGGCCGTAGTCGAACAATTCGTTCATGGCGGCACGGATGGTACGGCCGCTCATCAGTACGTCGTCGATCAGCACCAGATGCTGGCCTTCGATCTCAAAGGGCAGGGCGGACGGGCGCACTTGCGGGTGCAGGCCGTTCTGGCTGAAGTCGTCGCGGTAAAAGGACACATCCAGCGTGCCCAGTGGCGCATCGCTGCCCAGTTCCTTGAGCAAGGCCTGCGCGACCCAGATGCCGCCGGTGCGGATGCCGATGTAACGCGGTTCAGTGATTTCACGCTGGGCAAGGTGCGCCTTGAGGCGGGTCGCCATCTGGCTGATCAGATCGGCGGGATTTGGCAGGCTCATGGTTGCTCCTTGTTGGGGCGAGTCGGGTCCTCGGACGCGACTCGGTTTTTCACTCAAAAGAAAAGCGCCGAAGCGCTTGTCAGGATTCAAACAATGCAGTGTTTTCATCGAGCCAGCCCTGCAACAGCAGAGCGGCGGCGATGGCGTCCACCGGGTTGTCGCGGTAACTGCCTTTTTGACCGCCACGGGCCAGTCGCTCGCCTTTGGCTTCAAACGTGGTCAGGCGTTCGTCGTGGGTATAGAAGGGCACGTTGAAGCGGCCATTGAGGCGGCGGGCAAACTTTTCCGCGCGTACGCACATGTCGCTCGGGGTGCCGTCCATGTTCAGCGGCAGTCCGACAACAACGGCATCGGGTTTCCATTCTTTTATAAGGGCTTCGACCTGGTTCCAGTCCGGCACGCCGTTCTGTGCCTTCAAGGTGCACAGCTCACGGGCCTGGCCGGTAATCACCTGGCCGACCGCGACGCCGATCTGTTTGGTGCCGTAGTCGAAGCCGAGAATCAGGCGCAGGGCCATCAGGCGTGACCTGCCTGGCTGGTCAGCAGGCTGAGGTTGATCCCCAGGTGCCGGGCCGCCGCTTCCAGGCGCAGTTCGCTGCTGGTGTTGAACAGGATGTCGGCGTCGTACGGGCAGTTCAGCCAGGCGTTGTCGGCGAGTTCCGCTTCCAGCTGCCCGGCTTCCCAACCGGCGTAACCGAGGGCAATCAGGCTTTTTGCCGGGCCGACGCCGTCAGCGATGGCGAACAGCACATCCTGCGAAGTCGACAGGGCCAGATCACCATCCAGCTGTGCGGTGGCCTGGAAGGTCTTGCCCGCCGGGTGCAACACGAAACCGCGATCGGTCTGCACCGGGCCACCAATGAAGATCGGCACATGCTGGCAGAGTGCTGGCGGGTCGATGTCCGGACGTAATTGCTCAAGGATGTCGGCCAGATTCAGCTCTTGCGGCCGGTTGACCACAATCCCCATAGCGCCATTGGCCGTGTGCTCGACGATGTAGGTCAAGGTGTGGGCAAAGTTCGGGTCGGCCATGTGTGGCATGGCGATCAGGAATTGATGCTTGAGGTAGCTGGGGCTGACGTTTTTCATGTGCGCTAGTGTGGCGTTCGGGGGGCAAACTGACAAGCTGGAGATGCTGACAACAGCACAGATCCATTGTAGGAGTGAGCCTGCTCGCGATAGCGGTGTGCCAGAATCGGAATTGTTGACTGATACACCGCTATCGCGAGCAGGCTCACTCCTACAAGGGGTTGCGGTGTGTCAGTTGCTCGAGAGCTTGTCGCCCCGGGCAAATTTCCAGGTGCGAATGATTTCCAGACGGTCGATGTCCGACAAGTCCCCGGTAAACGGCGCAAACGGTGCCGCCAACCGGACGATGCGCTGCGCCGCCTGATCCAGCAGCGGCTGGCCGGACGATTCCAGCACCAGCACTTCATACAGCGAGCCGTCGCGGTTGATCGAGACCATCAGGCGCAAATTGCCGTAGATCTGCTTGCGCCGTGCTTCTTCGGGGTAATTGAGGTTGCCGATGCGCTCGACCTTCTTGCGCCAGTCGTCTTTGTACCAGGCACCCTTGTCGCGCATGGTCGACGCCGCGCTCAAACGGTGGATGCGTGGGCGTTTGGCGTACAACTGCTGTTCCTTGGCCAGTTCGGCTTCGAGGCTGGCGATGTCGCTGGACAGCTGTGAGCTGTCGAATTCTGGCGCGTCGACTGTCGGTTTGACTTCGGTTTTGGCTTCTTCTTTCTTGGTCGGCGCTTTTTTAGGTTTCGGCGCGACGGTGGTCACCGCAGCTTTGGGTGCGGCTTCCTGCACTTGCGGTTTGGCGGCCGGTGGCGGGGTGACTTTTTTGACCTGATTGTCCTGGAACGGCGCCACCTCAGTGGTCTTCGGAATCGCCTTCTTGTCCAGCGTGCCGCTGCCTTCCTGATGCTGTTGAGCGAGAAAGTCAGCCTTCTCCGGCTTCTTTTCGCTCTTGAAGGTGGCGAGGGTGATTTCCAGGGTTTTGCTGATTTGCTTGGGCTCGACCATCGTGAAGCCGACGCCGAGCAGCAGCGCCAAATGGATCAGCGCCGCGAGAAACAGGGTAAAACCGAGGCGATCGGCCGGGCGCACGCCACGGTGGGCGAGTTCTGCGGGCAGATCGGACGGGAGGGTCATGACAAGAAAACCAACATCGCGTTTTTCAGAGGCTGCGCATGATAACGCAATGTTGGTTTCACGCCTTGGGCTTCACGCTTCAAGCGACAGACTGCATGTGACGTGCATCAAGCTTGTGGCTTTTTGCCGGCGGCTTGCAGCTTCTTGGCGATCGCATCCATGAGCATGCCGCCAATGTCAGTGCCGAAGGCATTGTCGATTTCACGGATGCAGGTCGGGCTGGTGACGTTGATTTCGGTGAGGCTTTCGCCGATCACGTCGAGACCGACGAACAGCAGGCCTTTCTCACGCAGGGTCGGACCGACTTGAGCAGCGATCCAGCGATCCTTGTCAGTCAGCGGGCGCGCTTCACCACGGCCACCGGCAGCCAGGTTGCCACGGGTTTCGCCCTGCGCCGGAATCCGCGCCAGGCAGTAATCCACTGGCTCGCCGTCGATCATCAGAATGCGTTTGTCGCCGTCCTTGATCGCCGGCAGGTAAGCCTGGCCCATGATCTGCTGGCCACCGAGGGCGGTCAGGGTTTCCAGAATCACCGACAGATTTGGATCACCGGCACGGTGACGGAAAATCGAAGTACCGCCCATGCCGTCCAGCGGCTTGAGGATCACGTCGCCGTGTTTCGCGGCAAATTCACGCAGCACGTCAGCGCGACGGCTGACCACGGTTGGCGGCGTGCACTGCGGGAACAGCGTGGCGAACAGTTTTTCATTGCAGTCGCGCAGGCTCTGCGGCTTGTTCACCACCAGAACGCCAGCGGTTTCGGCCTGTTCGAGCAGGTAGGTGGAGTAAACGAACTCCATGTCGAACGGCGGATCCTTGCGCATCAGTATCACGTCGAGATCGCTCAGCAGGTTGTCCTGCTCGGCGTCCAGTTCGAACCATTTTTCCGGGTTGGCGAAGACTTTCAGCGGCTTCATGCGCGCCCGTGCCTGACCTTCGCCCTGATACAGGTCGCGCTGTTCCATATAGAACAGTTCCCAGCCGCGCTTCTGCGCGGCCAGCAGCATGGCCAGCGAGCTATCCTTTTTATAGGAGATGCTGGCGATAGGGTCCATGACAATCCCGACGCGAACGCTCATTGGGTTTTCCTCGAAAATTGGCTACCGGATCGGTATTGAAAAAGTGCCGCCAGAGTGGCGCCGGGCGGGTTTTCGGTCAAGGAAAAACCCGTCGATAGATTGCATCTGGAGACTGTGCTAAAAAGGCTGCCAAGCGGTGCTGGCCCTTGAACATCAAGGGTTTCCAGCCATTACTCATCGCAAAACGGACAATTTGATTCGCAAAGGCGACGGTAGAGCCCTCTTATGGAACAGCAGTCCAGCGCCTTGAAGGTCATGGTGATCGACGACTCGAAAACGATTCGTCGCACCGCCGAAACATTGTTGAAGAATGTCGGTTGCGAAGTGATCACGGCGATCGACGGTTTCGACGCCCTGGCGAAGATCGCCGACAACCATCCCGGGATCATTTTTGTCGACATCATGATGCCGCGTCTGGATGGTTATCAGACCTGCGCTTTAATCAAGAACAACAGCGCGTTCAAGGCGACGCCGGTGATCATGCTGTCATCGCGCGACGGGCTGTTCGACAAGGCCAAGGGGCGGATTGTCGGCTCTGATCAATTTTTGACCAAACCTTTCAGCAAGGAAGAACTGCTCAACGCGATTCAGGCCCATGTTCCGGGCTTCGCCGCCGTTTTGCCGCAGTAAGACACGTACAGAGACACGCGGCCAGCGGGCCGCGCGTCGACAAGAAAAATGGGGAAAACCATGGCACGCATCCTGATCGTTGATGATTCGCCGACTGAAATGTACAAACTCACCGGCATGCTCGAAAAGCACGGCCATGAAGTGCTGAAGGCCGAAAACGGCGCCGACGGCGTGGCCCTTGCCCGTCAGGAAAAACCTGACGCGGTATTGATGGACATCGTCATGCCCGGCCTCAATGGTTTTCAGGCAACCCGTCAGTTGACCAAAGACCCGGAAACCGGACATATCCCGGTGATCATCATCACCACCAAGGATCAGGAAACCGACAAGGTCTGGGGCACCCGTCAGGGCGCCAAGGATTACCTGACCAAACCGGTCGACGAAGACACCCTGATCAAGACCCTGAACAACGTGCTCAAAGGCTGATCGCGCAACCATGAGCGAATCGCTGACCGCGTTCGAACTGCTCTGGCAGATCGACCAGCGCTGCCGCTTGCTGGCAGCGGACCTGCCGTCGCAAGCGGCGCGCCAGGATCGCTGGAGCGGCATCGGCTTTCGCCTTGGCGAGCATTGGTATGTGGCGCCGATGGGCGAAGTCAGCGAAGTGCTGCATGAACCGCGATTCACCCAGTTGCCCGGGGTCAAACCATGGGTCAAAGGCGTGGCTAACCTGCGCGGGCGGCTGCTGCCGATCATGGATCTGTGCGGTTTCTTCGGCCATGAACTGTCGCCGTTGCGTAAACAGCGGCGGGTGTTGGTGGTCGAGCATGGCGATGTGTTTGCCGGGCTGATGGTCGATGAAGTCATCGGCCTGCAGCACTTTGAGCAGAACAGTTTTGAACCGCTGTCGATCAGCAAACGCCAGGGCTCGAAGGCCGAGTTCGTCAAAGGCTATTTCCGCCGCGAGCAGAACTGGCGGGTGTTCAGTTTGTTTGCGCTGGCCAAATCCCCGGTGTTCATGAGTGTCGCGATATAACAGATTCAACACTGTCCTCTGTGGGAGCGAGCCTGCTCGCGAAGAGGGCGTGTCAGGCAAGATAAATATTGGCTGACCCAGCGCTTTCGCGAGCAAGCTCGCTCCCACAGGGATTGCAGCAGGCCTCAAAGGTGTGGGTTAAGGGCGAGGACCGATGACAAAAGCAAAAACAGGCAAGCCGGCAGAAGGCTCGCGCAGTCGCTCGCAGATCATCGTGCTGTTTATCGCACTGATCGTGTTCATCATGCTGCTGTTCGCCAACTTCGCTTACCTCAACACCCAGGCGAACTACGACAAACAGTACATCGGCCACGCCGGTGAGCTGCGCGTGCTCTCGCAACGCATCGCCAAGAACGCCACCGAAGCCGCCGCCGGCAAGGCTGCCGCGTTCAAATTGCTCAGCGACGCGCGCAACGATTTCGCCCAGCGCTGGGGTTACTTGAAGAAGGGTGATCTGGCCACCGGCCTGCCTCCCGCCCCGGCTACTGTGCGCCCGGAAATGCGCGCCGTGCAGCTCGACTGGGAGCGCCTGCTGAAAAACACTGACGCGATTCTTTCCAGCGAACAGACCGTGCTGTCGCTGCATCAGGTCGCCGCAACGCTGGCCGAAACCGTGCCGCAGTTGCAGATCGAATACGAAAAAGTCGTCGAAATCCTCCTCCAGCGCGGCGCCCCGGCGGCGCAGGTGGCGATGGCCCAGCGTCAATCGCTGCTCGCCGAACGCATCCTCGGCGCGGTCAATACGGTGCTCGCCGGCGACGAAAACTCGCAGCAAGCCGCCGACGCCTTTGGCCGTGACGCCACGCGTTTCGGCCAAGTGCTCAACGGCATGCTGCAAGGCAACCCGACGCTGAAAATCAGCCAGGTCGAAGATCGCGACGCCCGTGCTCGTTTGAGCGAAATCTCCGAGCTGTTCCAGTTTGTCTCCGGCTCCGTCGATGAAATCCTCGAAACCTCGCCGGAGCTGTTCAAAGTCCGCGAATCGGCGAGCAACATCTTCAGCCTCTCGCAAACCCTGCTCGACGAAGCCTCACACCTGGCCACCGGTTTCGAGAACCTTGCCGGTGGGCGCAACACTGACACCATCGGCGGCTACGTCCTCGGTTTGCTGGCGCTGGCCTCAATCATCCTTATCGGTCTGGTGATGGTCCGTGAAACAAATCGCCAGTTGCGCGAAACCGCCGAGAAGAACGAGCGCAACCAGAACGCGATCATGCGTCTGCTCGATGAAATCGAAGACCTCGCCGACGGCGACCTCACCGTGACCGCCTCGGTGACCGAAGACTTCACCGGCACCATCGCCGACTCGATCAACTATTCCGTCGACCAATTGCGTGATCTCGTCGCGACCATCAACCTCACCGCCGGCCAGGTTGCCGCCGCCGTGCAGGAAACCCAGGCCACCGCCATGCACCTGGCCCAGGCCTCGGAACATCAGGCCCAGCAGATTTCCGAAGCCTCGACGGCGATCAGCGACATGGCCGAATCCATCGACCAGGTTTCGGCCAACGCCGCTGAGTCTTCAGCGGTAGCCGAGCGGTCCGTGGAGATCGCCAACAAGGGCAACGAGGTGGTGCACAACACCATCCACGGCATGGACAACATTCGCGAACAGATTCAGGACACCGCCAAACGCATCAAGCGTCTGGGCGAGTCGTCGCAGGAAATCGGCGACATCGTCAGCCTGATCGACGACATTGCCGACCAGACCAACATCCTCGCCCTCAACGCGGCGATTCAGGCGTCGATGGCTGGTGATGCCGGGCGCGGGTTTGCCGTGGTCGCCGATGAAGTGCAGCGACTGGCTGAACGCTCGTCCGCCGCCACACGGCAGATCGAAACCCTGGTGCGGGCGATTCAGACCGACACCAACGAAGCGGTCATTTCGATGGAGCAGACCACCACCGAAGTGGTGCGCGGCGCACGACTGGCGCAGGATGCCGGTGTGGCCCTGGAAGAAATCGAAGGCGTGTCGAAGACCCTTGCGGCGCTGATTCAAAGCATCTCCAACGCAGCGCAGCAGCAGACGACTTCGGCCGGGCAGATCTCGCTGACGATGAACGTGATCCAGCAGATCACCTCGCAGACCTCGTCCGGCTCCACGGCCACCGCCGAGAGCATCGGCAACCTGACGAAAATGGCCAGTCAGCTACGACGTTCGGTGTCCGGCTTCACCTTGCCGGCGGCGACAGATAAAGCGTGAGTGGAGTGGTTATGGGTGATCGGCACGACTACGTGGCCCTCGAATGGGTCAAAGGTGAAATTGCCGAAACGCTGAAACAGGCGCATCAGGCGATAGAAGCCGTGCTCGATGATCCGCAGGCCTTTCCCGGACTGGAGGAGTGCCTGGATCACATCCATCAGGTCCACGGCAGTCTGCAGATGGTCGAGTTCTACGGCGCAGCCTTGCTCGCTGAAGAAATGGAACATCTGGTCGAAGCCTTGCGACACGAGCGCGTCAGCCATCGCGACGAAGCCCTGCACCTGTTGCTGCAAGCCCTTGGGCAATTGCCGATCTACCTCGACCGCGTGCAGAGCGCCCGGAGAGATTTGCCGTTGGTGGTGCTGCCGCTGATCAACGATCTGCGCAGCGCCCGTGGCGAAAGCCTGTTGTCTGAAACCAGCCTGTTCAGCCCGCAACTGCCCGAACTGGCGCCGCTAAACGCAGAAGCGTTGGCACTGCTGGAGCCGGCAGAACTGCCGAACGTACTGCGCAAATTGCGCCAGATGCTGCAAATGGCTTTGGTCGGTTTGCTGCGCGAGCAGGATGACCAGACCCACCTCGGTTATCTGGCCAAAGTATTCACTCGCCTCGAAGCGCTGAGCGGTGATTCGCCGCTGAGTCCGCTGTGGCAAGTCGCCTCGGCGCTGGTCGAGGGCATGCGCACAGGCGTCATCGCCAACAGCCCGGCGCTGCGCAGCCTGTTCAAGGATGCCGACAAAGAACTCAAGCGTCTGCTCGAGCAAGGTATGTCCGGCCTCAATCAGCCGCCTCCGGCTGAGCTGCTGAAGAGCCTGTTGTTCTATATTGCCAAAGCCGAACATCCCACCGGGCAGATGCTGACCATGAAAGATCGCTACTCCCTGGACGACGCGTTGCCCGACAGCGCGATGGTCGACGAAGAACGCGCGCGCCTGGCCGGCCCCGATCGCGATGCGATGCGCTCGGTGCTGGCGGCGTTGTGTGAAGAACTGGTGCGGGTCAAGGAGCGCCTCGACCTGTTCGTGCGCAGCGACCGCCAGCACACCTCGGATCTGGAAAACCTGCTCGCACCCCTGCGGCAGATCGCCGACACCCTCGCGGTGCTCGGTTTCGGCCAGCCGCGCAAAGTGATCATTGATCAATTGGCCGTGGTGCTCAGCCTCGCCCAGGGCCAGCGCGAACCGAACGACGCGATCCTGATGGACGTTGCCGGCGCGCTGCTCTACGTCGAAGCGACGCTGGCCGGAATGGTCGGTACCGTCGAGCCGGAAAGCCCGGAAGATACGCGCCTGCCGACCACCGACCTGACGCAGATCCATCAGATTGTCATCAAGGAAGCGCGCATCTGCCTGCAACAGGCCAAGGACATGATCGTCGACTATATCGACGCCGATTGGGATCGCCAGCACCTGCAACCGTTGCCGGCGCTGCTGACTCAGGTGCGCGGGGCACTGGCGATGATTCCGTTGAACCGCGCGGCAAGTCTGGTCGAGGCGTGCAACGGGTTTATCCGCGAACATCTGTTGCTTGATCCGCACGAGCCGGGTTGGGAAGAGCTGGATCATCTGGCCGATGTCATCAGCAGCCTCGAGTATTACCTCGAACGTCTGAGCGACGATCCGCAGGCGCCGAGCGAGCAGTTGCTGGATGTCGCGCAGAAGTCCCTTGCGAGTCTGGGGTTCTTTCCAAATGAGCCGCATGTGCCCGTGCTCGACGACGTGCTCAGCCCCAGCGAAGCGCTGGTGATGCAGGACATGCAAGCGCTTGATGACCCGGAAACCGTGCAGTCGCTGGCCGATGTTCTGGCCAGCCCGGTTTCAGCGCTCAACCCGCCAGCGCTGATCACCCCCGGCAGCCTGATGCCGCCGCCGGCCGATGAAGAACCGGTCGACGATGAGCTGCGCGAAGTGTTCCTCGAAGAGACCGACGAGGTCCTCGAAGTCCTCCACGAATACCTGCCGCGCTGGATTGCCAATCCGCAGGACCGCGATGCGCTGACCGAACTGCGTCGCGCCTTCCACACGCTCAAGGGCAGCGGGCGCATGGTCCGCGCGCTGATTCTCGGTGAGCTGGCATGGTCGGTGGAAAACCTGCTCAACCGCGTGCTCGAACAAAGTGTCGAACCGGGCTCGGTGGTGCAGCAAGTGCTGACCGACACCGTGCTGTTGCTGCCCGAGTTGATCAACGAGTTCGCCATCAATAGTCAGCGTCAGCGCAGTGATGTCGATCAACTCGCTGCCCGTGCTCACGCTTTGGCCAAGGGCGACGAGCCGCTGGCCGCCGAAGACGTCGACGATGTCGCGGCGCTCGATCCGCTGTTGCTGGAAATCTTCCGCAAAGAAGCCGAGACCCACCTCGCCAGCCTCAACCGCTTTCTCGATCAGGCCGCCGAGCATGTGCCACTGCAGGCCAGCGACGAACTGCAGCGCGCTTTGCACACGCTCAAGGGCAGCGCCTCGATGGCCGGCGTATTGCCGATTGCCGAACTCGCTGCACCGCTCGATCAACTGGCCCGCGAGTTCAAGGCGCACCAGTTGCCGCTGGACCTCGACGAAGTGGAGTTGCTGCTGGAAGCCGAGGGCCTGTTCCGTGTCGGCCTGCGTCAACTCAAGCATGATCCGCTGGCGCCGATTGTCGGTGCACAGTCGCTGATCAAACGCTCGGAAACCCTGCTCGCCGAGCGTCTGGAATCGATCCTCGATGCGCCGCACACCGGCCTGCGGATCAAGCGTGATCCGCAACTGATCAACAACTTCCTCGCTCAGGGCATGGACATCCTGCTCGACGCCGAAAGCCTGTTGCAGCGCTGGCAACAACACCCCGGCGAGCGTCAGGAACTCAGCGCCTTGCTGGATGAACTGACCACCCTTGGCGAAGGCGCGCATTTGGCGGATCTGCTGCCGGTGGACGTGTTGTGCGAAGCCTTGCTCGACCTGTATGGCGCGGTGGAAGAAAGCAGCCTGGCGGTCAGTGAACAGTTTTTCCGCGAAGCGCAGAACGCCCACGAAGCGCTGATCAACATGCTCGACGAACTGGCCGCCGGGCAGGAAGTCACGCCGCAACCGGCGCGGATCCGGGCGTTGCATGATCTGCTCGATCAGAGCCTCGACCCATCGTCCATGGGCCTGATTCGCAGCGATGGCAGCCGTACCCTGAGCATCCGTGAACTGGGCAGCGCCACCGCCGAGTTGCAGCAAAAGGCAACGGCGCTTGAACCCGATGACGAGATTGTCGAGATCTTCCTTGAAGAAGCGGTCGACATTCTCGACAGCTCAGGCCAGGCCTTGCAGCGCTGGTTGAGCGACCCGGACAATGCCGCGCCGCTGTCCTCGTTGCAGCGCGATTTGCACACCCTCAAGGGCGGCGCGCGGATGGCTGAAGTCGAGGCCATTGGCGATCTGGCTCAGGAGCTGGAAAGCTTTTACGAAGGCTTGGTGGATCGTCGCTACAACTACAGCGAAAGCTTGGGGCGCTTGTTGCTCAAGAGTCATGAGCGTTTGGCGCTGCTGCTTGAACAACTGCAACAGCATCAGCCACTGACCCCGGCACAGGATCTGATCGACGTTATCCGTCAGGTCCGCCAAGGCCAGAATGTTGCCGAAACTCCGCCAGCAACAGCCGGGCACGACAGCGCTGGCCACGATCCCGAGTTGCTGGAAATCTTCCTCGAAGAAGGTTTCGACATCATCGAAAACTCCGGCGCCGCGCTGCTGCGCTGGCAGGCCGAGCCGGGCAATCGTCAGGAAGTGGAAACCCTGCTGCGCGATCTGCACACCCTCAAGGGTGGCGCGCGGATGGTCGAGATCGGCCCGATCGGCGACCTCGCGCATGAGCTGGAATACCTTTACGAAAGTCTTTCCAGCGGCGCTTTGCAGCCGTCGGCGGAGCTGTTTGCGCTGGTGCAGCGCGGGCATGATCGCTTGGCGCAAATGCTCGATGGCGTGCGCGCCGGGCAACCGTGTCCGCCGGCTGATCGGCTGATCAATGCGATCCAGAATTTCAGCCATCCGGTGACGGTAGAAACGCCGCCAGTGCTACCTGTGCCGGTCAAGACTGACGTTGCGCCGCCAGCTGCCGACGCTGGCGCGGACATGGTCAAAGTCTCCGCCGAACTGCTCGATGAGTTGGTCAATCTGGCCGGGGAAACCTCGATCTTCCGTGGCCGTATCGAACAGCAGGTCAACGACGCGCAGATCGCGCTGAACGAGATGGAAACCACCATCGAACGGATGCGCGATCAGTTGCGCCGCCTCGACACTGAAACTCAGGGGCGGATTCTCAGCCGCCAGCAAGTCGATGCCGAACGTCTCGGCTATGAAGAATTCGATCCGCTGGAAATGGACCGCCATTCGCAGTTGCAGCAACTGTCGCGGGCGCTGTTCGAATCCGCCTCTGACTTGCTCGACCTCAAGGAAACCCTCGACCGCCGTAATCACGACGCCGAGAACCTGTTGCAGCAACAGGGCCGCATCAACACCGAACTGCAGGAAGGCCTGATGCGTACGCGCATGGTGCCGTTCGAGCGCATGTTGCCGCGCCTGAAACGCATCGTCCGCCAGGTCGCTGAAGAGCTGAACAAAGACGTCGCGTTTGTCGTCGGCAACGCCGAAGGCGAGATGGATCGCAATGTGCTGGAGCGCATGGCTGCGCCGCTGGAACACATGCTGCGCAATGCCGTCGATCATGGTCTGGAGTCCGCCGAGGTGCGGCTGGCGGCGGGCAAACCGGCGCAGGGCACGATAAGCCTGGACCTGTCCCGCGAGGGCGGCGACATCGTTTTCGACATTCGCGATGACGGCGCCGGGGTGCCACTGGAAGCGGTGCGGCGCAAGGCGATCAAGCGCGGCATGCTCGCGCCGGATGCCGAGATCAGCGACCGCGACGTGTTGCAGTTCATCCTTCAGCCGGGGTTTTCCACAGCGGAAAAGATCACCCAGATTTCCGGGCGTGGCGTCGGTATGGATGTGGTGCACGAAGAGGTGCGGCAGCTCGGCGGTAGCATGAGCATCGACTCGGTGCCGGGGCAGGGCGTGCATTTCCGCATTCGCTTGCCGTTCACCGTGTCGGTCAACCGTGCGTTGATGGTGCAGTGCGGCGAGGATCAATACGCGATTCCGCTGAACACCATCGAAGGCATCGTCCGTGTGCTGCCGAATGATCTGGAAGGGCACTTCCGCCAGGATCCACCGCGCTACCACTACGGCGGCCAGACCTATGAACTGTGCTACCTCGGCGAACTGCTGAAAACCGCGCCACGGCCGAAACTGCTCGGCCAGAACCTGCCGTTACCGGTGCTGCTGGTGCATTACAACGACCGACGCATCGCGGTGCAGGTCGATACCATGGCCGGCACCCGCGAGATCGTGGTGAAGAGTCTCGGCGCGCAATTCGCGACGGTACAGGGCGTGTCCGGCGCGACGATTCTTGGCGATGGTCGAGTGGTGCTGATTCTCGATCTGCTCGCGCCGATCCGCGCCATGCAGGCACGCATTGCGCCAACGCCAACCGTGCCGGAGGTCGACAACGAACCGCACAAACCGCTGCTGGTGATGGTGGTCGACGACTCGGTCACCGTGCGCAAGGTCACCAGCCGTTTGCTCGAACGCCACGGCATGAACGTGCTGACCGCCAAGGACGGTGTCGACGCCATGCTGCTGCTCGAAGAACACATGCCCGACCTGATGCTGCTCGACATCGAAATGCCGCGCATGGACGGCTTCGAAGTCGCCACTCAGGTGCGCAACGACGAACGTCTGCAACACCTGCCAATCATCATGATCACCTCGCGCACCGGGCAGAAACACCGCGACCGCGCGATGGCGATTGGCGTCAACGACTACCTCGGCAAGCCGTATCAAGAGTCGGTGCTGCTTGAAAGCATTGCCCAATGGAGCAAGAAACATGCATGAGCGCCGGCATAATCAGCGCAGCAGCCAACTGACCGGGTTGCTGCTGCCGTTGGCGGATCGCAATTTGATCCTGCCTAACGTTGCTGTCGCTGAGTTGATTGACTATCAGGCCAGTGCCTTCGATCTGGACACGCCGCCGTGGTATCTGGGGCGCGTGAAGTGGCGCGAGCGGCAGATTCCGTTGCTGAGTTTTGAATCGGCGTGCGGGCAGAAAATCGTCATTGGCGAGCGCGCGCGGATCGTGATTTTGAATGCGCTGGGCGGGTTGCCGGAGTTGAAGTTCATTGCCCTGTTGGTGCAGGGGATTCCGCGGTCGTACAAGCTCGACAGTCAGTTGAGTTATGTCGATGTGCCGTTGTGCTCGCTGGAGCAGGCGGCGGTGCAGGTCGGGGAGCAAGTGGCGAAGGTGCCTGACTTGCTTGGGCTGGAGAAGTTGTTGGTGGATGCTGGGCTAGCCCACTGATCGTTCCCACGCTCCGCGTGGGAATGCAGCCCGGGACGCTCCGCGTCCCAAAAAGCCGAACGCAGAGCGTCCGTTGAGGCATTCCCACGCAGAGCGTGGGAACGATCATCCGCGGGGTGATCCAGAACTTGCGCTGCTTCGGCTGGCCTCTTCGCGAGCAAGCTCGCTCCCACAGTGGGTTTCTGTCGTACACAGAATCTGCGTTCTCTGGAGATCTCCTGTGGGAGCGAGCTTGCTCGCGAAAGCGTCAGTCGCTACACCTCAATCCGACAGGAAAATCCTCAATTTTTGTGCGTAATAAACACCTTCCAGCCCTGCTGTTTAAAGACACCCGGTGTTACGGCTCCCTAGCCTACAAATCCTTGCGCCGCTGCCTACGCATGCACCAGAATCCGCCGGCTTGTGCGCCTTTGGCATGCTGCGTAACTTGATTCCGTCACTGATTTCCAGTGATCGGGTTTAGTAGCCCGCCATATTTGGGGCGTATAGCTCATCAGACAGTCAGGTACTCCATACCTGCACTTTATGGTGGTTGTGCGCAGGGCGCCTTCGGGCGCGCCGGTTTCCCAGATCCCCGGTCTACTAACCTGCGCACAGCTGCCTCCACTTCTTTTAGTAGAGAAGCGGTGGCTAGCCCGAATGAGGATCTGGTAAATGTTCAAAGTAACGCCAAACCCGCCGGTCACCGACCCGGCATCCCCCTACGAATCCCCCGATTCGAAGAAATTCCACGAAGCCGCCGAGCGCGCCCTCGACCATTACCTCGGCCCGACCAACGCCGACCTGATGGCCACGCCTTACACCCCCAACACGCTGTACATGGCCAACCCCAACGCCGACACCGAATCCCTGCTGGCAGATGCCAGTGAAACCCTCGGTTCGGCCACGGTCATGCTCAACAACCATGCGGCAATGGTGGAAGGTACGCACCGCAAGACTGTGCAAGGTATTGCGCAGGTGGTGATGGTGGCGGAGATGGCCGTCAACCGTTTGTTGGATAGGTTGGTGCCGACGGAGTGACTTAAAAGCTGACCCTCACCCCAGCCCTCTCCCGGAGGGAGAGGGGGCCGACCGAGGTGTCTGGCGTCATACATCGACCTGAAAAACCGAGTCGATTATGGATCTGGTAAACCTAGTAAATTCCGGATTCAGTGCAACATTCCCAGGTCGGCGTATTCCTTGAGCATCCCGCAATCTGTCCCCTCTCCCTCCGGGAGAGGGCTAGGGTGAGGGCGGCTCTTGATCATTACCCTGAGCGTAACGATTCACCACCGCGCTTGATTGATGCCCCCACCCCACACGCCTACCTTAGCTCCACGACAGCGAACCCCGTGGAGTGAGCATGACAACAACAATTTCCCCCGACTCGCGCTGGACGCGGCGGCGCGATGAGAAGCAGCGCCGCCTCGACAAGGTGCGCGGGCTGGCCGACGGTGTGGTGTTGCCCACCGACAAGATCGTCGCCGCGCTCGAAGCGCTGATCCACCCCGGCGACCGTGTGGTGCTGGAGGGTAACAACCAGAAGCAGGCGGATTTCCTCTCGCGCTCGCTGGCCAAAGCCGACCCGGAAAAGCTCCACGACCTGCACATGATCATGCCCAGCGTCGGTCGCTCCGAGCACCTCGACCTGTTCGAACGCGGCATCGCCCGCAAGCTTGATTTCTCCTTCGCCGGAACCCAGAGCCTGCGCATCAGCCAGCTGCTGGAAGACGGCCTGCTGGAAATCGGCGCGATTCACACCTACATCGAACTCTACGCCAGGCTGGTGGTGGACCTGATCCCCAACGTCGTGCTCTCGGCCGGTTTCATGGCCGACCGCGCCGGCAACATCTACACCGGCCCGAGCACCGAAGACACCCCGGCATTGATCGAACCCGCCGCGTTCAGCGACGGCATCGTCATCGTCCAGGTCAACCAATTGGTCGACGACGTCAGCGAACTGCCGCGCGTGGACATCCCCGCCTCATGGGTCGACTTCGTGGTGGTGGCCGACAAGCCGTTCTACATCGAACCGCTGTTCACCCGCGACCCACGCCATATCAAGCCTGTGCACGTGTTGATGGCGATGATGGCGATCCGTGGCATCTACGAAAAACACAACGTGCAGTCGCTCAACCACGGCATTGGTTTCAACACCGCCGCCATCGAATTGATCCTGCCGACCTACGGCGAATCCCTCGGCCTCAAAGGCAAGATCTGCCGCAACTGGACGCTCAACCCGCACCCGACGTTGATCCCGGCGATCGAGAGCGGCTGGGTCGAAAGCGTGCATTGCTTCGGCACCGAACTCGGCATGGAAAACTACATCGCCGCCCGCCCGGACGTGTTCTTCACCGGCCGCGACGGCTCGCTACGTTCCAACCGGATGTTCTGCCAACTCGCCGGACAATACGCGGTGGATCTGTTTATCGGCGCGACGTTGCAGGTCGATGGCGATGGCCATTCCTCAACCGTCACCCGTGGCCGCCTCGCCGGTTTCGGTGGCGCGCCGAACATGGGCCACGACCCGCGCGGTCGCCGTCACGGCACCCCGGCGTGGCTGGACATGCGCCACGACGACTCGCAGCAACCGATGCTCGAACGCGGCAAAAAACTCGTGGTGCAAATGGTCGAGACGTTCCAGGAGGGCGGCAAACCGACCTTCGTCGAAACCCTCGACGCGGTAGAAGTGGCGAAGAAAAGCGGCATGCCGCTGGCGCCGATCATGATCTACGGCGACGACGTCACCCACCTGCTCACCGAAGAAGGCATCGCCTACCTGTACAAGGCGCGCTCGCTGGAAGAGCGCCAGGCGATGATCGCTGCGGTCGCCGGCGTCACCGCCATCGGCCTGCGCCACAACCCGAAAGACACCGAACGCATGCGCCGCGAAGGCCTGATCGCCTTGCCCGAAGACCTCGGCATCCGCCGCACCGACGCCACCCGCGAACTGCTCGCAGCGAAGAGCGTGGCCGATCTGGTCGAGTGGTCCGGCGGCCTGTACAACCCGCCCGCAAAATTCAGGAGCTGGTAATGCACGCATTTAATCTGCAAGCGAAACCGCTTTCTCTGGCGGATCGATTGGCCGATCTGGCGGTGGACGCCTTGATCGACGAAGCGGATCTGTCGCCGAAACCGGCGCTGGTCGACCGTCGCGGCAATGGCGCGCACACCGATTTGCACCTGGGCCTGATGCACGCTTCGGCGCTGTCGTTGTGGCCGGCGTTCAAGGAAATGGCGGAAGCGGCGGTTGCAATCGGCGAAGTCGATTCAACGTTACGCGAAGCGATTGGCCGGATCGGCCGTGAAGGCGAGCAAGCGATGCTCACGACCACCAACGGCGTGAACACCCATCGCGGCGCCATTTGGGCGTTGGGATTGTTGGTGACGGCCGCTGCGCTGGAACCGCAATCCTCCAGCGCTAACGCCGTGACCCTGCGCGCCGCACGTCTCGCCCTGCTGGATGACCGCTACGCACCCAAACCACTGAGCCACGGCGCCCAAGTCGCCCTGCGTTACGGCGCCCGTGGCGCTCGCGGAGAAGCACAGCTCGGCTTCCCTTCGGTGCTGCAACGCGGGCTGCCACAACTCAAACGCAGTCGCGCCAACGGCCACGGCGAACAGAACGCCCGGCTCGATGCCTTGCTCGCGATCATGACGAATCTGGCCGACACCTGCGTGCTCTACCGCGCTGGCGAAGAGGGTTTGCAGGCCATGCAACACGGCGCGCAAGCGGTGCTCGATGCCGGTGGCAGCGCCAGCCTCAGCGGTCGCCGTCGCTTGCACGAACTCGATCAACAACTCATCGCATTGAATGCCTCGCCCGGTGGCGCCGCCGACTTGCTCGCCGCCACGCTGCTGCTCGACCGCATCGAGCGCAACGGCATCCTTCAGGGAGCGTTTTGATGGAAACCCTATCGTTTGAATTCCCCGCTGGGCAGCCGCCACGCGGTCGTGCGCTGGTCGGTTGTGTCGGCTCGGGTGATCTGGAAGTGCTGATCGAACCGGGCCTGGCTGGCAAGCTGACGATCAATGTGCAGACCTCGGTCAACGGTGCGCAGCTGCGTTGGCAGCACCTGTTTGCGCGGATGTTCGACGGCACCACGCCGCCGGCAATGGCCATCGATATCCACGATTTCGGCGCGACGCCGGGGGTGGTGCGCTTGCGTCTGGAACAAGGTTTCGAGGAGATCGGCCATGACTGACAGCGCAGCGCTTCTTAATAAACATAGCTTCGTCGAACTCGGCGCGCGGCAACGGGCGAAAGCCTTGCTCGATGCCGGCAGTTTTCGCGAATTGCTCGACCCGTTTCAACGGCTGATGTCGCCGTGGCTCGAACGCCAGGGCGTGGTGCCGCAGGCCGATGACGGCGTGGTGATCGCCAAGGGCAGCCTCGACGGTTTACCGGTGGTCATCGCTGCGATTGAGGGCGCGTTTCAGGGCGGCAGCCTTGGCGAAGTCGGCGGGGCGAAGATTGCCGGCGCGCTGGAACTGGCGGCTGAAGACAACCGCAAAGGTATTCCGACTCGCGCGGTATTGCTGCTGGAAACCGGTGGCGTGCGCTTGCAGGAAGCCAATCTCGGGCTGGCGGCGATTGCCGATATTCACGCAGCGATTGTCGATCTGCAGCAGTACCAACCGGTGGTTGGCGTGGTCGCCGGTAGCGTTGGTTGTTTTGGTGGTATGTCGATTGCAGCGGCGCTGTGCAGCTATTTGCTGGTGACTCAGGAAGCACGCCTCGGTTTGAACGGCCCGCAAGTGATCGAGCAAGAAGCCGGGATCGAGGAATACGACTCCCGCGACCGGCCGTTCATTTGGAGCCTGACCGGTGGCGAGCAGCGTTTCGACACTGGTCTGGTGGATCGTTATGTCGCCGATGATGTGGCGAAGATTCGTCAGCAGGTCGGTGAATTGCTCCAGCAAGGTTTGCCAAAGCAACCGCGCAGCCAACGCGCCGAATGGTTCCTGCAACGCCTGAGCAGTCTGAACACTGACCCGCAAATCGAACCGTCGGTGGTTCGTGACCTGTATCAAGGAGAGCGCTCATGAGCGGTTATTCGCTGCGCGGTTTGAACTGGTTCGACGCCTTGAGCGCCGGGGCGAAAGCCGTTGAGGGTTTGCCGCCATCGCTGCGGGTTGCCGATGGTGAACTTGGGCGTTATATCGCCGTGGTCGCTGATCCGGACAATCGTTTTCCGCGTGCGCGCAACGGCGAAGTCGGCTTGCTCGAAGGCTGGGGTCTGGCCAAGGCTGTGGATGACGCGATCACGGCTGACCGTGACAAAGCGCAGAAACGCCCGATCATCGCCATCGTCGATGTGCCGAGCCAGGCTTATGGTCGTCGCGAAGAAGCCCTCGGCATTCATCAGGCGCTGGCCGGTGCGGCGGACAGTTATGCCCGCGCGCGTTTGGCCGGGCATCCGGTGATTGCATTACTGGTCGGCAAGGCAATGTCCGGGGCGTTTCTCGCTCATGGTTATCAGGCCAATCGTTTGATCGCGTTGCGCGATCCGGGCGTGATGGTGCATGCGATGGGCAAGGCATCGGCGGCGCGGGTGACCTTGCGCAGTGTTGAAGAGCTGGAAGCGCTGGCCGCGAGTGTGCCGCCGATGGCTTATGACATCGACAGCTATGCCAGCCTCGGATTGCTCTGGGAAACCCTGTCGGTGGAGCAGATTGAACAACCGACCGCTGAGGATCTGGCACGGGTGAACGAATGCCTGAAACAGGCCATCAGCGATATCTCCAGCACTGACTTGAGCAATCGTCTCGGCGCGAAAAATCGTGCGGCCTCCAGCAAGGTTCGCGAACTGTTGAGGGCGCAGTGGTGAGCACGCCTCTGGCCCACGATCTGCTCTGGGGCATGACCCCGGCGCAGTTGCCGGCGGATGCGCCGCTGTGGGTCGTCGAGTCGCTCAGTGCCGGGCAACCGGTGGTAGTGCGACGGGCGTTGAGTGCTGAGGGTTTTGTCGCGGTCGGCGTGCGCGGTGTGTTGCGCGAGCAGCGCTGGGCTGCATTTATGGCCGTCGATTCGATTGCCTGTCGGGTCAGTCCGGAGGCGCTGTGTCACGTCGACTGCGAGCGCGATCTGCCGGTCATGCACGCGCTCCAACAGCTGCGGCCGATGCTCGACGATTGCGGTTGGGTCTGGGGTGTCAGCGGCAGTGTCGGCTTTGAATTGGCCAGCGGTTTTACCGCGATGCACGCGGCCAGTGATCTCGATTTGATTCTGCGCACACCGCAACTGATCACGCGTAATCAGGCACGCAAACTTGTCGCGGTTTTTGATCAAGCTGTGTGCCGGGTCGACCTGCAATTGCAGACACCTTTCGGTGCGGTGGCGTTGCGTGAATGGGCCAGCGGTTCGGCGCGCGTGCTGCTGAAAAATGCTCATCAGGCTTGCCTGGTGATTGATCCATGGAACCCGCAGGAGCAGGCAGCGTGAGCAGTCTGCTGGTGTTCCCCGGCCAGGGCGCGCAGCAGGCGGGCATGCTTCAGCGCTTGCCTCGGGAAACGTTGACCGAGGCCAGCGATGTGCTCGGTGAAGACGTATCGCTACTCGACTCCAGCGAAGCGTTGCGCACGACAAGGGCAGTTCAGCTATGCCTGCTGATCGCCGGCGTCGCTGCTTCACGGCAGTTGTTGCAGGACGGGCTCATGGCGGATTACGTTGCTGGCTTGTCCATCGGCGCCTACCCGGCAGCGGTGGTTGCGGGGGCGCTGAGCTTCAGCGACGCGTTGCATCTGGTCAGCCTGCGCGGTGAGTTGATGCAGCAGGCTTATCCTCAAGGCTACGGCATGACCGCGGTTATCGGTCTGCAATTATCCACAGTCGAAACGCTGCTGGCGCAGGTGCACAGTGAAGATTCGCCGGTGTATCTGGCCAATATCAATGCCGATAACCAAGTGGTGATTGCAGGTAGCGACAAGGCCATGCAAGCCTTGGCCGAACTGGCGCGCAGTCGTGGCGCCGGTCTGGCGAAACGCCTGGCGGTGAGTGTGCCGTCGCACTGTCCGCTGCTGGACGAACCGGCGCAGACCCTCGCCGAGGCCTTCGCCAAAGTTGAACTGAAAACTCCGAAAATCGCTTACCTGAGCGGCAGCCGCGCGCGTCCGGTGATCAAGCCTGACGCCCTGCGCGACGACCTCGCCTTCAACATGTGTCGCGTGGTGGACTGGCGCGGCACCGTGCAAAGCGCCTACGAGCGCGGCGTGCGTTTACAGATCGAACTGCCGCCCGGTGCGGTGCTGACCGGGCTGGCGCACCGGGTGTTCGAACAGGGCACGGTCACTGCCTTCGACAGTGCGCGTCTCGACACCTTGCAGGCGCTGTTGCGTGAGGAGGGTGGCCACCAACTCTAAAACCGCCGACTCAAGCTTCGAACAACAAAAACAACATTCGACGATGCACTTTGAGGACTACAACAATGATTATTTACGGTGTGGCGTTTCTCGCCTTTTGTACGTTGGTGGGTATCTGGGTCGGTGAACTGCTCGGCAAGCTGATCGGCGTGCCGGCCAACGTCGGCGGCGTCGGCATTGCGATGCTGCTGTTGATTGGCCTGGGCAGTTATCTGAACAAAAGCGGCTGGCTCAAGGGCAAGACCGAGCAGGGCGTCGAGTTCTGGAGCGCTATCTACATTCCGATCGTCGTGGCGATGGCAGCGCAGCAGAACGTGTATGGCGCGCTCAAGGGCGGGCCAATGGCGATCCTCGCCGGGACGCTTGCCGTGGTGATCGCTTTTGCCCTGGTACCCGTGCTGACGCGCATGGGCAACAAGGAGCAGACCCCGATCGCTCCAGCCAAGACTGCGGGGTAAGCGCCATGTACGAATCAATGATGAAAGTCATCACCGGCTACGGTTTGATCAGCGGGTTTCTGATTGTCGGGCTGACCATGTGGGTCTCCTACTGGATGTCCAACACCTTCACCAAGGGCCGTTTGCACGGCTCGGCAATCGCCATTCTGCTGGGGCTGGTGCTGTCGTATGTCGGCGGTGCACTAACCGGTGGGCAGAAAGGCGTGGTGGATATTCCGTTGTTGTCGGGCATCGGTTTGCTCGGCGGTGCGATGCTGCGCGATTTCGCGATTGTCGCCACGGCGTTTGGCGTGAGTGTCGATGAGCTGAAACGGGCAGGGTTCGTCGGGGTACTGGCGCTGTTTGTCGGCGTAGGCACGTCGTTCGTGGCGGGTGTTGGTGTGGCGATGGCGTTCGGTTATACCGATGCCGTTAGCCTGACCACTATTGGTGCCGGCGCGGTGACTTACATTGTCGGCCCGGTGACCGGCGCGGCGATTGGTGCCAGTTCCGAGGTCATGGCGCTGTCGATTGCGGCGGGGCTGATCAAGGCGATTCTGGTGATGGTGATGACGCCGTTCGTGGCGCCGATGATTGGCCTGAACAATCCACGCAGCGCGGTGATTTTTGGCGGGCTGATGGGCACGTCCAGTGGTGTGGCCGGCGGGTTGGCGGCGACGGATCCGAAGCTGGTGCCTTATGGGTGTCTGACAGCGGCGTTTTATACCGCGCTTGGGTGTTTGCTTGGGCCTTCGCTGTTGTTTTTGGCGATGCGCGGGTTGATGGGGTAGCCGCCGTAAAAGCTGCCCTCACCCTAACCCTCTCCCGGGGGGAGAGGGGACTGACCGAGCTGGATGTTGGAGGTACGCCGACCTGAAAGTCCTGAGTCGAACTCTGATCTGGCTTAATGATTCTGGACACCCCTAAAGGGCGTTAATCTACGCCCAACGAAGAGGTGTGATTTGACCAGAAGATATTTTTCGACAGATTTCAAACGGGATGCGGCTTGCCTGGTTTTGGAT
>NZ_JBQYFW010000033.1:0-64948 GCF_056313565.1 Pseudomonas sp. 3B-A001-10F | reverse complement strand
TACGCGGTCAGGCGCTGATCGCTAGCCGCTAAAAGCCAAAAGCTTCGCGAGCAGGCTCACTCCTACAATGTTTGTAACGTATCCATCCAGCCAACTCCCGCCTCCCGACTACACTGCAATCCGCCTCAAGACAAAATCCCTGATCTGAGCACTGGACATGCCGCAAAAGCGGGTTCACCTTAGGGACGCTGTCGTCCAATTCCTAGAAAGTCTGGAGTCCTTATGTCGCTTACCCCTGAGTTGGTTGCCGAACTGGAAGTCCTCGCACTCTTCAACCTGGACAGTTCCCAGGAAGGTCTGAAAATTCATCAGACCGCTGCCCCGAAACACATCGCCGCTGCCAAACGCCTCTTCGAAAAAGAACTGACCGACCAGCCCGATGGCGGGTATCTGACCAGCCTCGGTCGCGATGCCGCACAAAGTGTGCAAACCGTGCTGACCATTCTGAGAGAGCAGGAAACCGCCTGATTCCCCCTGACTTCGCCCACGGGAACTCCTGCCACGGGATTTCCGCGGGCCTGCCCGGCCATCCGCGATAGAAATCTGACGTCAAAAAACAAATTCAGCTTAAAAGTCCCGCTGCGCAAAGGCTAAACTGCCTCCCATTCCGAGACCCTCTTCGTCCGAGCCTGCGAGCCGGTTTGAGCTGACATGACGCGCACCCACGAAATCCGCCCTGACCTGGACGAAGGCATCGACCGCAAGGTACTCAGCCAGCTACGCGCGCGCTTTCTCAAACTCAATGAAGGCCGCCTCGGCCGCGCCCTTGAAGGGTTGTCGACACGCCAGCAAAGTGTGTTGACGCTGTTGCCGCTGTTCTTTCATGTTAATCACCCGCTGCTGCCGGGCTACGTGTCGGGCAGCACGCCGGCCGGCCTGTCGAATTACGAGCCCGACGCCAACGTGCTGATCGACGCACAGCGTCTGACTCGTTCGTTTTCGTACAAACCGCGTCACGGCAGCAATCCGCCGCGACCGATTCACGGCCTGTTCCTGATGGGCAGCCTTGGCACGCTGGCACAGGCCGATCAGAGTGACATGGACGTGTGGGTCTGCCACGCGCCGGACTTGAACGAAAGCGAGCTCGCCGAACTGCGCAAAAAATGCCAGCTGCTGGAAGCCTGGGCCGCGAGTCAGGGCGCCGAAGCGCATTTTTTCCTGATCGACCCGGAGCGCTTCGTCAAAGGCGAACGCGACACCCAGCTCAGCTCGGAAAACTGCGGCAGCACTCAGCACTATCTGCTGCTGGACGAGTTTTACCGCACCGCGATCTGGCTGGCCGGGCGCACACCGATCTGGTGGCTGGTGCCGGTTTACGAAGAAACCGCCTACGACCTTTACACCCACACCCTGCTGTCCAAGCGCTTTATCCGCGCCGACGAAACCCTCGACCTTGGTCATCTGGCGCGGATTCCGCCGGGCGAGTTCATCGGCGCCGGATTGTGGCAGTTGTTCAAGGGCATCGAGTCACCCTACAAATCGGTGCTCAAGCTGCTGCTGACCGAGGTCTACGCCAGCGAACACCCGCAGGTGCAATGTCTGAGCCTGCGCTTCAAAAAAGCCGTGTTCGCCAACCAGCTGGATCTGGATGAACTGGACCCGTACATGGTCGTGTACCGGCGTATCGAGGAATACCTCACCGCGCGCAACGAGCCGGAACGGCTGGAGCTGGTTCGTCGCGCGTTGTACCTGAAGGTCAACCGCAAGCTCACCGGCAATAGCCGCACCCAGAGCTGGCAACGCACGTTGCTGGAACGGCTGGCCAGCGAGTGGCATTGGGATCAGCGGCAACTGACGCTGCTCGACAGCCGCAGTCAGTGGAAAGTCCGCCAGGTCAGCGCCGAACGCCGCGCGCTGGTCAATGAGCTGAACTACAGCTATCGCTTCCTGACCCAGTTCGCCCGCACAGAACAAACCGTCAGCCTGATCAATAAACGCGATCTCAATGTGCTGGGGCGCCGGCTCTACGCAGCCTTCGAACGCAAGGCCGACAAGGTCGAGTTCATCAACCCCGGCATCGCCCCGGATCTGGCCGAAGACACCCTGACCCTGGTGCAGTCGCGCAACAAGAAGGAACCGGGACAAACCCAGTGGGGCTTGTATAACGGCAGCCTGACCGCACTGGAGTGGGAACACTTCGCACCGATCAAGCGCAGCCGCGAGTTACTGGAGCTGCTGACCTGGTGCCACCGCAACGGCGTGATCGACAGCAGCACCCGCCTGGCCCTGCATCCCGGCACCAGCGACCTGAGCGAGTTCGAGCTGTTCAACCTGCTCGGCAGCCTGCAACAGTGCATCGCCCTGCCCTTGCCCACCGTCGCGGAAGAGCCGTTGCTGCGTGCAGCGGTGCCAAGCGAAGTGCTGATTCTGGTCAACGTCGGCGTCGACCCGCTCAAGCATCACCGCGACCTGAATATCCTGATGACCACCGAGCGTACCGACTCGCTGAGTTACGCCGGGGTGCGCGAAAACCTCGTGCTGACGCTGGATCAGGTCACGCTCAATAGCTGGAACGAAGTACTGGTCAACCGCTTCGACGGCCCGCATGCCCTGCTCGACTGCCTACGCGATTACCTCAACAACCTGCCGCGCGGGCCGTTGCAGCCGTCATTGAAGGTGCGCTGCTTCTGCCACAACCGCGCGCAGTTCATTGCCCGTCGCGTTGAAGAAATCATCGACACCGCGCAGAACCTGTTGCTCAGCGAGTTGAACCATCGCTACCTGATTCAGGTGCAGCAGCATTATCACGTGCTGGAATTGGTGCCGGGTCAGGTCAATCATGTGGCGCTTGCCACCCTGCCGGCCCTGCTCGATTACCTTGGCGAAGAACAGCCGCGCTACAGTCCGCTGCACCTGGATCCCATGGCACTGGAAGATAACGACCTTGCGCTGATCCTGCCGATGGGTCAGCCGGAGTGCATTCAAGTGTTCTATCGGATCACCGAGCAGCAGGCCGAGCTGTACGTGCTGGATGAGTTCAACGCGCTGTGGCAGCAACATTTGCCCTATCACGACGAGCAGAGTCTGTTGGTGCCATTGCAACGCTTCCTGCAATCGATTCTGTTCCGCCGCGAAGCCGTGCTGCCGATGGACGCCGGTCCCGACGGCCGTCTCGACACTTTGTATTACCAGCTATTGCCTTCAGGTCCGGGGCGCGCGCGCCGGGTCGAAGCGCGGCCGGCACCGCAGACACCGGTGAACAAGCCGTTCTACGACGTGCAGGCGATCGTCGGCAAAGCCGCACCTGGCGAAGTGCAGGTCACGCTGTATTGCAATCAACGGGAATTCAGCGAACTGGAACATGGCGACCAGCTGTTCAGCGTGGTCGCCCGGGAGATCGTCGAGCAGCGCCGCGAGAGCGAACGCTATCGCTGCTACATCACCGACCTCGACCTTTCCGGCCTGATCGGTGACGGGCAGAGTTCAAGCAATCTGTATCTGCGCTACAAGGCTGACCTGGAGCGCGCTCTGAACGAGGCACTCGAACAGGTCTGAGGCGGGTTACTCGGGAAACGCGCCACCGTTGGCCGGTTGCGATTCGACTTCCAGCAAAGTCAGTTTGAGGGTCTTGCCACCGGGTGCCGGCCAGTCAATGTGCTGACCGACTTTCAGGCCCAGCAACGCGCTGCCGACCGGAGCCAGGATCGAGATCTTGCCTTCATCGGCGTTGGCGTCCTTCGGATAAACCAGCGTCAGGTGGTAATCCTTGCCACTGCCTTCTTCGCGGCAATGCACACGGGAATTCATCGTCACGACATCGGCGGGCACTTCATCGTGACCGACCACGGTGTCGGCGCGGTCCAGCTCGGTTTGCAGCGCAATCACGCCCGGCAGCGTGTCATCCAGGCTGTCGATCAGGCGCTCCAGACGTTGCACGTCCAGACGGGTAAGGGTGATGGAAGGTGCGGTCATGATCCGGGCAGACTCCTTTCTTCTGCACACAAAAAAAGCAAAACCCCGCCAAAAAAGACGGGGTTTTCACCAGGCCTCGATGGGTTGAGGCGTGTTCGGACACTATCACAGCTCAAAAAATATACAAGTCACGCCCCGCCGCACTGTTTGCGCTGCGACGCCTGCGCGCAAATCACACGTCGCCGCTCGTCGTCCGCCGAACGCCATTCGCGAATGTCTTCGACATGGCGGAAGCAGCCGAGGCAGACCTTCTGCTCATCCAATCGGCAAACGCCACTGCACGGCGAAGGCACGGCCGGGCTGATGTTGCTGTACAGCGGCTTCGGTGGACGAACGGGAGCGGTGTCAGTCACGGAATCACAGACCTTCGAAATCGAATTCAGCGCCAGCCTGCTGCTTGACGATGCGCTCAAGCATTTCGCCCAGTTGCTCTTCGCTCTTGTCGCACATCCAGCGCTCGCTTTCTTCGTCGTAGTCGAAGTGGAAACCACCGGACACCGCTGCCAGCCACAGCTGACGCAGCGGCTCCTGGCGGCTGAAGATCAGCTGCGAGCCGTTTTCGAACTTGACGGTCAGCACACCGGCCGAACTTGCCAGATCGATGTCCAGGTCGCTCTCGTCAAAGATGTCTTCCAGTTTTTCCTGGGTTTCATCGACCAGATCGTGGAAACGGGCTTCGGACAAACTCATTGCGGCAACCTCAAAAAATGTCTGATCAGGCACAAGCGCAGAAAGATACGGACGCTGCTGGCCGATTGCAAAGATTAACGACCAAGCACCGGTCAGGGCATCGAACACCCAACCCTGTGGGAGCGAGCCTGCTCGCGAATGGCCGGCACATTCAACATTATTGTTGCCTGACACACCGCCATCGCGAGCAGGCTCGCTCCCATAGGGTTACCAGTGCTCACGGGCAAGCCCCGCCGGACGGGAAGGCCATCACATAGGCAAGCCGCCGGGTGGCCGGTATACTCCGGCGCAATTAACGCATTTTCAAGGATTTCGCCATGAAGCGCCTGATCTCTTCCCTTGCTGCGCTCGTCGCGGTTGCCTGCCTCGTTTCGGCCTGTGGTCAAAAAGGCCCGCTGTACCTGCCGGATGACGATCAGGACCCGGCCGAGCAAGCCCAGTCTTCGCAGAAGCAACCGTCCAAAGCACATAAGCACGACGTTTACCAATAAGGGATCGCCATGGACGCTTTTAACTACCGTGGCGGGGAACTGTTCGCGGAAGGTGTGGCGCTGTCCGCCATCGCCGATCGTTTCGGTACGCCTACTTATGTGTACTCGCGCGCGCATATCGAAGCTCAGTATCTGGCTTACGCCGATGCCTTGGCCGGCATGCCGCACCTGGTCTGCTTTGCGGTCAAGGCCAACTCCAACCTCGGCGTACTGAATATCCTGGCCCGTCTCGGTGCCGGTTTCGACATCGTTTCCCGTGGCGAGCTGGAACGCGTTCTGGCCGCTGGCGGCAGCGCTGACAAGATCGTCTTCTCCGGTGTCGGCAAGACCCGTGACGACATGCGTCGCGCCCTCGAAGTCGGCGTGCACTGCTTCAACGTCGAATCCACCGACGAGCTGGAGCGCCTGCAAGTGGTCGCCGCCGAGCTGGGCGTTCGCGCCCCGGTTTCGCTGCGCGTGAACCCGGACGTCGATGCCGGCACCCACCCGTACATTTCTACCGGTCTCAAAGAGAACAAGTTCGGCATCGCCATCGCCGACGCCGAAGACGTGTACGTGCGCGCCGCGCATCTGCCGAACCTGGAAGTGGTCGGTGTCGACTGCCACATCGGTTCGCAACTGACCACCCTGCCACCGTTCCTCGACGCGCTCGACCGCCTGCTGGATCTGGTCGACCGTCTCGGCGATTGCGGCATTCACCTGCGCCACATCGATCTCGGTGGTGGTCTGGGTGTGCGTTATCGTGATGAAGAGCCGCCATTGGCTGCCGACTACATCAAAGCCGTGCGCGAGCGTCTCAACGGTCGTGATCTGGCGCTGGTGTTCGAGCCAGGCCGTTTCATCGTTGCCAACGCCGGCGTGCTGCTGACTCAGGTCGAGTACCTCAAGCACACCGAACACAAGGATTTCGCCATCGTCGACGCAGCGATGAACGACCTGATCCGCCCGGCGCTGTATCAGGCGTGGATGGACGTTACCGCGGTCAAACCGCGTGACACCGCTGCGCGCAAATACGACATCGTTGGCCCGATCTGCGAAACCGGTGACTTCCTCGCCAAGGACCGCGAATTGGCCCTGGCCGAAGGCGATCTGCTGGCCGTGCATTCGGCCGGCGCCTACGGTTTTGTGATGAGTTCCAACTACAACACCCGTGGCCGTGCTGCCGAAGTGTTGGTAGACGGTGCTCAGGTTTTTGAAGTGCGCCGCCGCGAAACCGTGGCCGAGCTGTTTGCCGGCGAAAGCCTGCTGCCGGAGTAACCCATGCTGCTGCGTTTTACTAAAATGCACGGCTTGGGCAATGACTTCATGGTTCTCGACCTGGTCAGCCAGCACGCGCATATTCAGCCAAAGCACGCCAAGCAGTGGGGCGACCGCCACACCGGCATCGGTTTCGACCAGTTGCTGATCGTTGAGGCACCGAGCAATCCGGACGTGGATTTCCGTTACCGGATCTTCAATTCCGATGGCTCGGAAGTCGAGCAGTGCGGCAACGGTGCGCGCTGCTTTGCACGCTTCGTGCTCGACAAGCGTCTGACCGCCAAACGGCAGATTCGCGTCGAGACCAAGGGCGGCATCATCGAACTGGACGTGCGTAACGACGGCCAGATCGGCGTGAACATGGGCGCCCCGCGTCTGGTGCCAGCGGACATTCCGTTCGAAGCGCCAGCGCAAGCGACCAGCTATCAGCTGGAAGTCGACGGCACCACGGTCGAACTGGCCGCAGTGTCGATGGGCAACCCGCACGCCGTGTTGCGCGTGCAGGACATCAACAGTGCACCGGTGCATGAGCTGGGGCCGAAAATCGAACACCATCCGCGCTTCCCCGCGCGAGTGAATGTCGGTTTTCTCCAGGTCATCGACCGTAACCGTGCGCAGTTGCGCGTGTGGGAACGCGGTGCCGGGGAAACCCAGGCCTGCGGTACCGGCGCCTGTGCAGCGGCTGTCGCTGCGATCAGCCAGGGGTGGATGGATTCGCCGCTATTGATCGACCTGCCCGGCGGGCGTCTGTCCATTGAATGGGCAGGCCCTGGCCAACCGGTGCTGATGACCGGTCCGGCAGTGCGTGTATACGAAGGACAAGTACGTCTTTGAGTGAGCAGAAACCATGACCGATAAGCCTCAGGTACCCGCCCGACAGTCCGACGAATCAGCGTCCGAGAGCCTGGAGGCGGCAGCGATTGCCGCATACCTCGAGGCTCATCCGGACTTCTTCGTCGAGCACGAAGAACTGCTGCCCGCCCTGCGTATTCCCCACCAGCGTGGCGATACCGTTTCGCTGGTCGAGCGGCAGATGACCCTTCTGCGCGACCGTAACATCGAGATGCGCCATCGCCTCTCGCAGTTGATGGACGTCGCCCGCGACAACGATCGACTGTTCGACAAGACCCGCCGTCTCATACTGTCCCTGATGGACGCCGCCAGCCTCGAAGACGTGGTGATCAGCGTCGAAGACAGCCTGCGCCAGGATTTTCAGGTGCCCTTTGTCAGCCTGATCCTGCTCGGTGACAACCCGGCGCCGGTCGGTCGCTGGGTCACTCACGCTGACGCCCAAGTCGCCATCGGCGGCTTGCTTACCGAAGGCAAAAGCGTCAGCGGCAGCCTGCGTGAGCATGAGCTGGATTTTCTTTTCGGCGAAGAACAGCGCAAACAGATCGGCTCCACCGCCGTGGTCGCGGTCAGTCATCAAGGCATCCACGGCATTCTGGCGATCGCCAGCCGTGATCCGCAGCACTACAAGAGTTCGGTCGGTACGCTGTTCCTCAGCTACATCGCCGAAGTCATGGGCCGTGTGCTGCCACGGGTCAATAGCTCCCTGCGCTCGGTACGCTGAGCATGGAACGGCAACTGGACGCTTACTGCGAACACCTGCGCAGTGAGCGACAGGTGTCGCCGCACACGCTCTCGGCCTATCGCCGCGACCTCGATAAAGTCCTTGGCTGGTGCGTCAAACAGAACATCGGCAGCTGGGCGGCGCTAGACATTCAGCGCCTGCGCAGCCTAATCGCCCGTCTGCATGCGCAGGGCCAATCCTCACGCAGTCTCGCCCGGCTGCTATCGGCAGTACGCGGGCTCTATCACTATCTGAATCGCGAAGGTCTTTGCGACCACGATCCGGCGACGGGTCTGGCACCGCCAAAAGGCGAGCGCCGACTGCCGAAAACCCTCGATACTGATCGCGCACTGCAACTGCTTGAAGGCGCGGTCGAGGATGATTTTCTCGCGCGGCGCGATCAGGCGATTCTTGAGTTGTTCTATTCTTCCGGCCTGCGTCTTTCCGAACTGACCGGACTCAATCTCGATCAACTCGACCTCGCCGATGGCATGGTTCAAGTCCTCGGCAAGGGCAGTAAAACCCGGCTGCTGCCGGTGGGCAAAAAGGCCCGCGAAGCCCTCGAACAATGGCTGCCTCTGCGGGCCATGACCAACCCCGCAGACGACGCCGTATTCGTCAGCCAGCAAGGCCGACGCCTCGGTCCACGGGCGATTCAGGTGCGAGTGAAACTGGCCGGCGAACGCGAACTGGGGCAGAACTTGCACCCGCACATGCTGCGCCACTCCTTCGCCAGCCACCTGCTCGAATCCTCGCAGGATCTGCGCGCGGTGCAGGAATTGCTCGGCCACTCGGACATCAAGACCACGCAGATCTACACCCACCTGGACTTCCAGCACCTGGCGGCGGTCTACGACAGTGCCCACCCACGGGCTAAACGCATGAAAGGCGATGATTCATGAGCATCCAGTTGATCACCTTCGACCTCGACGACACCTTGTGGGACACCGCTCCGGTGATCGTCAGCGCCGAAGCGATATTGCGCGAATGGCTGAGCGAACATGCGCCGAATCTGGGTGCAGTGCCGGTGGAGCATTTGTGGGGGATTCGTGAGCGGGTGCTGGCCAATGAGCCGGGGTTGAAACATCGCATCAGTGCGCTTCGGCGGCGGGTGTTGTTTCATGCGATGGAAGACGCCGGGTACGCCCATGGCGAGGCATCCGATCTGGCCGACAAGGGCTTTGAAGTGTTTCTGCATGCGCGGCATCAGATCGAAGTGTTCCCTGAAGTTGAGCCGGTGCTGGAGATTCTCGCCAATCACTATGCGCTTGGCGTGGTCACCAACGGCAACGCCGATGTGCGGCGGTTGGGGTTGGCGGATTACTTCAAGTTTGCGTTGTGCGCGGAAGATATCGGCATCGCCAAACCGGATGCCCGGTTGTTTCATGAAGCTTTACAGCGTGGTGGTGCTACAGCCGAAACAGCCGTGCATATTGGCGATCATCCGGGCGATGACATCGCTGGAGCACAACAGGCGGGGTTGCGGGCAATCTGGTTTAATCCGGCGGGGAAAGTCTGGGAAGCGGATCGTCTGCCGGATGCCGAGATTCGCAGCCTGAGTGATTTGCCAGCCGTACTCGCACGCTGGAATGCCACCTCGAAATAATCCACAAACCCTGTGGGAGCGAGCTTGCTCGCGAAAGCGTCAGGTCAGTCACTGCAATGCTGTACGACCTACCGCATTCGCGAGCAAGCTCGCTCCCACAAGGGAACAGTATTCACTTCAGCTCATTTATTCCAGGCATGAAAAAGCCCGCAGCGACGGCGGGCCTTTTCAGCAAGCCAGCGGCACGCCTCAGATAGGGCGGCTGCCGTACTTGTTGTCCGGCTTTTTCGGAGGATCGGCGACCACGTTGGCCTCCACTTCCTGAACCTTGCCGCCTCGCGACAGGAACTCTTCCATGGCCTTGGCCAGGGCGTCGCGTTCCTTGTTCTTGGCTTCAATGCTCGGCAACTCATCTACCGACACCGCAGCCTTGGCTTTGCCTTTGGCAGCCGGGGCCGGCGTATCGTCACCGCCATCGTCGTCAGCAACGTCTTCCGCTGCTGCTTCCAGGCCTTCTTCGGCCTCGTCTTCGTCGCCTACTTCGAGGTCGTCGTTTTCCAGATCATCGTCGCTCATGTTCTACCTCATGACTTGCGAAAAGCAGATTAGTTATAGACCAGCTTTGGCAACTGTCGAAAGTCGCCGTTAAAAAATCAGTAACCATTGATGACCAACGGTTTACGCCCCTTCACCGTGCAAGGTGGCGAGGACTTTTCGGGCACCGCCATGATCACGGTGCTCGCCCAGATAAACGCCTTGCCAGGTTCCCAGTGCCAGGCGACCTGCCGAAACCGGCAGACTGATCTGGCAGCCAAGCACGCTGGCCTTGAAGTGCGCCGGGAGGTCGTCCAGGCCTTCGTCGTTATGCTCATAGCCGTCTGTTCCTTGTGGGATCAGACGATTGAAAAATCGTTCGAAGTCGCGACGTACCGCCGGATCGGCGTTCTCGTTGATGGTCAACGACGCCGAGGTATGCTGCAGCCACAAATGCAACAGACCGACCCGGCACTCCCTGAGTTCAGGCAGCCCTGTGATCAACTCGTCCGTCACCAGATGAGAGCCCCGGGGCCGTGCCCGCAGGGTTATCAGAGTCTGTTGCCACATACAGTTCTCCGCACGTTCGGGGCGCATTCTAGCGCGCTCTGGGAAAAAACAAAGGCCCTAATATTCCTGCAATGATGTAAGCCATTGGCCGTAGAAAAACGCTCGTCGTAAACACGACCAAAGCCGTACGAAAAATCCTTTCAGCTGCTCTCTTTGCGACAAATTCCAGACAAAAAAATGCCCGGCGAACCGGGCAAGTTTTTTAGTGCGCGTACTTACAGGTTGTAGCCGCGTTCGTTGTGTTGTGCCAGATCGAGGCCCACCGACTCTTCTTCCTCGGTCACACGCAGACCCATGACGGCGTCCAGGACCTTGAGGATGATGAAGGTGACGATCGCGGTGTAGATCACCGTGAAGCCCACGCCTTTGACCTGAATCCACACTTGCGCACCGATATCGGTAACGGTGCCGAAGCCACCCAACGCCGGCGCAGCGAACACACCGGTGAGGATCGCGCCGAGGATACCGCCGATACCGTGCACGCCGAACGCGTCCAGGGAATCGTCATAACCGAGTTTGCGTTTCAGGGTTGTGGCGCAGAAGAAGCACACCACGCCTGCGGCCAGACCAATCACCAATGCGCCCATCGGGCCCACGGTGCCAGCAGCCGGAGTTATCGCTACCAGACCGGCAACCACACCCGATGCGATACCCAGTGCGCTTGGCTTGCCGTGGGTGACCCACTCGGCAAACATCCAGCCCAGTGCCGCAGCAGCGGTAGCAATCTGAGTGACCAGCATCGCCATGCCGGCAGTGCCGTTGGCCGCTGCAGCGGAGCCGGCGTTGAAGCCGAACCAGCCGACCCACAGCATCGCCGCGCCCATCAGGGTGTAACCGAGGTTGTGCGGCGCCATCGGGGTGGTCGGGAAGCCTTTGCGCTTGCCCAATACCAGGCAGGCAATCAGACCAGCCACACCAGCGTTGATGTGCACCACGGTGCCGCCGGCGAAGTCGAGTACGCCCCAGTCCCACATCAGGCCGCCGTTGCCGGACCAGACCATGTGCGCAATCGGTGCGTAAACCAGGGTGAACCAGATGCCCATGAAGATCAGCATCGCGGAGAACTTCATCCGCTCAGCGAACGCACCGACGATCAGCGCCGGGGTGATGATCGCGAAGGTCATCTGGAAGGTGATGAACACCGCCTCAGGGAACAAAGCCGCTGGGCCGGTCAGGCTCGAAGGCGTGACACCGGCGAGGAACGCCTTGCCCATGCCGCCGAAGAACGAGTTGAAGTTGACGACGCCCTGCTCCATGCCGGTGGTGTCGAACGCAATGCTGTAGCCATAAATGACCCACAGGATGCTGATCAGACCGGTAATGGCGAAGCACTGCATCATCACGGAAAGAATGTTTTTCGAGCGAACCATGCCGCCGTAGAACAGCGCCAGGCCCGGGATGGTCATGAACAGCACGAGGGCTGTCGAGGTGAGCATCCAGGCAGTGTCGCCGGAATTGAGGACCGGGGCCGCCACTTCGTCTGCCGCCATTGCAAGGCTTGGCATTACGATGGACAACAGGGCTCCTAGCCCTGCGAATTTACGCAGAGTCATATTGTTTTCTCCTGGGGCGTTGGGGTTTGTGGCGGCGCTTAGATCGCGTCGGTATCGGTTTCGCCGGTACGGATGCGGATCGCCTGTTCCAGATTGACCACGAAGATCTTGCCGTCACCGATCTTGCCGGTGTTGGCCGCTTTGGTTATCGCCTCGATAACCCGATCAAGATCCTTGTCGTCGATGGCCACGTCGATTTTCACCTTGGGCAGAAAATCGACCACATATTCCGCGCCGCGATACAGCTCGGTGTGACCCTTCTGCCGGCCGAAGCCTTTAACTTCAGTAACGGTAATGCCCTGCACGCCGATTTCGGACAGCGACTCGCGCACGTCGTCCAACTTGAACGGCTTGATGATGGCAGTGACTAGCTTCATGAAAACTCTCTCCCGAATTGGTGGACTTGCCCCAGGAAAACAAACCCGACTCAAGTCTAAGCGCAGTGCCTGGCTTTGTAACGCATCGTCGGCCTTACCTGCCCGACTGACGCCAGCTAACCGCTGCCGACGAAACTCCCCGCTCCGTCTGCCGCACTGCATTCGTCACAGCGACTGCATCAGTGCATGGGTCACTACCGACTAAGCAGAAAGCTTGCCATCTCGCCAAATTCCCCTGATTTCAATCCCTTGGCCGCTGCCACAGGCGTTAGCGCGAAAAAGGCCCGACGGTTACGCACAACAACGGTGCGTCGCCGCCCGCCCTCTTGCGCGAAAAGCGTGCATCCATGCCTGCATCAGTGACTATAGACACTGCGTGATACACTGCCCGCCACTGTTTACAGGACACATTCCATGCTCGCGCCCAAAGACTTCCTCGACGCCCTGAGCGGCACCGCCTCACGCCTGTTCAGCGGCGACACCCCGCTGCCGAAAGCCGAAATCGAAAGCCAGTTCAAGATGCTGCTGCAAAGCGCCTTCAGCAAACTCGACCTGGTGAGCCGGGAAGAATTCGATAGTCAGATGGTTGTGTTGGCGCGTACTCGCGCTCGCCTCGAAAGCCTCGAAGCCAAAGTCGCCGAGATGGAAGCAAAGCTGACGCCGCCCGCTGAATAATCCGCGCCCCCTGTAGGAGCTGCCGAAGGCTGCGATCTTTTGATCTCCAGCCCTTCAACCATCCCGGCAACGTCCTACAACCTGAATGACCGCCGTCCGATTGCGCCGAAAAGCCCAGGTTTCTAAGCTCACCCGATGCTGAATGTTCAGCACCGGGTTTGGCGACCCGAACAGCTTAAGGCGCACGACAACCATGATGGCGGCTACATTTACCGCCACATCGTTTCATGGCGGTTGTGCGTGGGAGACCTTCGGGTCTGCCGGGTTCCTTTTGCTCCGGTTCGCCAACCCGCGTACAACTGCCACCCAATCGTTTGGCGACGATTGAGGGCAGCCCCTTAAGCAAGAGGAACTGCTCCATGAATCAAGAAGAGACTTATCTAAGCCCGCACATCTTCACCCGCCACAAACTCCCCCTCCACGCCCTCCTCATCCAGAACCAACCCTGGTTCTGCGCCCGAGACCTGAGTCGCCTGCTGCACATCTACCTCAACGAACGCATGCTGCGAAAACTCGACCACGACCAATACCAAACCCGCAAAACCTTGATCCACAACCAGATCGAAAACGCCCTGCTGATCAGCGAATCCGGCATCTACGCCCTCCTCGTCTACCACTACTGCCCCGAATACCGAGCCCTGCGGGAATGGATCACCCACCAGGTCATCCCCACCCTGCGCGACGCCCAACACCCCAGCACAAGCGAACGCCCACATCTCAGCTTGCTCAGTTGGCCGGACATGACGTTGAGTTTGTTGCATTGGAATAATCAGCCGTGGATACGGTTGCAGGATGTGCCACACATGGTGACGGAGCGAGAACAAGCAAACCGCACGGTTGTGAACTCATGGTGGAGAAAGGCTCTGCAATTGATCTGAATTTTTGCGCTGCAACCTCACCAACGGTCATTTCAGTGATACCACTGAAATGACCTGTCTTGTGTCTTCGTTAACTCGCCCCCCCTACTCCGAAATCCTCCACTCACAGAAGTAACGTCCTACAAAACGCGTCCCCCACGTCTGATTTCGCTGCCCCCTCTCTGCTGGCTATCTTCTGCGACCAGATCCAAACAGATGAAAACAATGAGAAGAAAAGGCAAAGCAACGGATCTTCGTAACCAGACATTCAGATCAAACTCGCGAAAGATCGCCTACAAATTCTTTCTAAAGAACATTGCCCCGAGAATCCCAAATATTGATGCAGCAGCGGTCAAGTTTGAGCCAATTACCCCAGCAGCGATAAAGCAATACTTTCTCTGGGAGGGGCCAACAATTTTCCCTTGGGATGACGTTGCAGACTGGAAAAGTAAAGATGCGAAAGGTCTGGATTTGGCGATATGGTTCAAACAGATTCTTTGCGGCATGTGCTATGCGACCCCGCGCGCAAGCTCTATCTGCTTAAAGATTATTCTGTTGGAAGGGCATCCGGACAGGGCGCACCCGCTTCGCGGCAGGATCGCGCCGATTGCTCTGCTTGTCGCAGATCACTATGCGCGAGCGCTAGGATGCAAAGAAATCGAAATTCAGGATCCTGATCCGAATGTTGTTTTTTACTACCGGAAACTGGGGTTCGAATTCGACCATACCAACCGGCTTGTCATTTCTGTGAACGGTCAATAACATCGAAATCAACAACCCAATCGTACGAGGTGCGTATGAGCCCAAAAAAGCGAAAGGCAAAGCTTCTTCAGATTGTTGAACTACATCTCGAAGCACTCCGGTTGGCTGGGGATATGTCAGCCAACCAACGGCGATTTATTGAAGTTGCTGTTACGTGTGGGCCAGAGCTTGAGCCAAGCGGCCCGCTGGCCGGTAGAAGATCCTGAGTCAAAAATAAAAAGGCGTCCATAGGACGCCTTTTTTGTGTTTGGAGGAGTAGTCGCAGCGATTCTTTAGCTCCTGGCTTTGCAACCATGGGTTCAGAATCCGACGAGCTGGCCCGTCGTCACTACTTCAGAAAAACCAGCTTTCTCTGCTGCCAAAAATGCGGGGGAGCTTTTACTGGTGCCCAGTCCCGACGAATGCGCAGTTGCAGTCCTCGGACGGGATGATCCGTCAATGCCGGTCGAGAGTCAACGCTCCAATTCAGGGAAGCAGTGCCGCGCCATTGGGTTTTGATACGTCTTGTAAACCTCTATTCCAGCACTGAAACCCGGCTCAACTACCCTTAAAAAACCCGCAGGAAGCGGCCCCCCGATTCAGCTCAAGGAACGACCATGTCCCTCTCCATCGTCCACAGTCGCGCCCAGATTGGCGTGGAAGCCCCCGCTGTCACCGTCGAAGTCCATCTGGCCAACGGCCTGCCGTCGCTGACCATGGTCGGTCTGCCCGAGGCGGCGGTGAAGGAGAGCAAGGATCGGGTGCGTAGCGCGATCATCAATTCCGGGCTGCAGTTTCCGGCGCGGCGGATCACCCTGAATCTGGCGCCGGCGGATCTGCCCAAGGATGGCGGGCGGTTTGATCTGGCGATTGCCTTGGGGATACTGTCGGCGAGTGTGCAGGTACCGTGTCTGACGCTGGATGATGTGGAATGTCTTGGCGAGTTGGCGTTGTCCGGTGCCGTGCGGCCGGTGCGCGGGGTGTTGCCGGCGGCACTGGCGGCGCGCAAGGCCGGGCGTGCGCTGGTGGTGCCTCGGGCGAATGCCGAGGAGGCGTGTCTGGCTTCAGGGTTGAAGGTTTTTGCGGTGGATCATCTGCTGGAAGCAGTGGCGCATTTCAATGGGCATACGCCAGTGGAACCCTACGTGTCGGATGGTTTGATCCATGCCGCCAGACCCTATCCTGACCTCAACGAAGTGCAAGGGCAAATGGCAGCCAAACGCGCTTTGCTGATTGCGGCGGCAGGCGCGCACAACCTGTTGTTCAGCGGCCCCCCGGGGACGGGCAAGACGCTGTTGGCCAGTCGATTGCCGGGACTGCTCCCGCCGCTGTCCGAATGCGAAGCCCTTGAGGTTGCGGCGATTCAATCTGTCGCCAGCGGCGTGCCATTGACCCATTGGCCACAGCGGCCGTTTCGCCAGCCGCACCATTCCGCATCCGGTCCAGCGCTGGTCGGTGGCAGCTCAAAACCGCAACCCGGTGAGATTACCCTCGCCCATCACGGCGTGCTGTTTCTCGATGAGCTGCCGGAGTTTGATCGCAAGGTGCTGGAGGTGCTGCGCGAGCCGCTGGAGTCCGGGCATATCGTGATTGCCCGGGCCAAGGATCGCGTGCGTTTCCCGGCGCGATTTCAGTTGGTGGCGGCGATGAACCCGTGTCCCTGTGGATATCTTGGCGAGCCGAGTGGCAAGTGTTCCTGCACGCCGGACATGGTGCAGCGCTATCGCAACAAACTGTCGGGGCCGTTGCTGGACCGGATCGACTTGCACCTGACAGTGGCGCGGGAAGCGACGGCGTTGAACCCGCAGGTAAAGCCGGGAGAAGACAGCGCCAGCGCCGCAGCACTGGTAGCCGAGGCTCGCGAACGACAGCAGAAGCGGCAGGGCTGTGCCAATGCGTTTCTCGATCTGCCGGGATTGAAGCGGCACTGCAAGTTATCCACAGCCGATGAGAAATGGCTGGAATCAGCCTGTGAACGCCTGACGCTTTCGCTGCGCTCGGCCCATCGCCTGCTCAAGGTCGCCCGCACTCTGGCAGACCTTGAGCAAGTCGATGCAATCAAACGCGAACACTTGGCCGAGGCACTGCAATACCGGCCGGCGACACCTTAATGCTCGGTCAGATCAACCAACGGCGTCTGCCGCACTTCGGTTTCACGCCCGGCCTGAATCTCGCTCACACGCTTCAAGGCGTTCTCCACAGCACCTTTGTCCGCGAGCAGGCTGTAGCTGATCTGGAACTGTTTGTGTTCCTTGGGTGCAATGGTCGGCACCAGATTCAGCGGGCGCTGATAGCGACGGTTGTAGGAAAAGCTGGTGCCCGGCTCCAGCCCGGTGACGTAGCCCTGGCCTTGAGTGTCGGTATTTTTCCACAGGGAGAACACCGGCAACTGCTGGGTATTGAAGCCAACAGAAACACCGAGGCTGCCGGCCTTATTGTGCAAAACAGTCAGGGTTTCGCCTTTGGCATCGGCGTAAGGCACAACGTTGTAGACGGTTTCGTCGTAGTCCTTGGTCGGCGCGCGATAGGTCTGCCAATCGGCCAGATCGCCCTTGGCCTTGTCGTTGAACGGCGATACCTGTTTAACCGGTGCAGCAAAACGTGCGCCCTGCTCGAGGAACGGCGTGCTGAAATTGCTGTGATACAGCGCCTGGTATTCCTTCGGATAGTCGCCGTTGTTGCTCAGCGTATCGTTGAGTGCGAAACGCACACTGCCGGGTTCGGTGACCAGTTCAGTGACGACCGAGAAGTCGACTTTCTTGAAGGCCTGTTCTTTCAATTCGCCACGCAGGCTGATGGCGTAGGGCGGCTTTTCATCGATGTGCAGGGTGACGGTGCTGGCCGGGATGTTGGCGGCGCGGCCGTGCAAGGTCAGCAGTTCGCCATTGTCGATGCCGGGATGGCCGACCCATTCGTAACCGCAGCGGGCGACCAGTTCATTGAAGCCCTCCAGCCAACCCAGCCCACCACGCCCGTTGAGCTCGATAAAGGCCGGGTTGACCACGTCCTTGACCGGCGAATCCCAACCCATCCGCACGTTGCCGACAGAAGCCTGCAAGACGTTCATGCCTCGGGTGGGCACCACCGAGAGTTTCATCGCGCCGTTATCGATATCGACGATGCTGACGCCTTCTTGCCGCCCACCGTGCAAGGTACGCAGGCTCACGGAGAAGGGTTTGGCGGTTTTCACGCCGAGCTGCTCACTGGTGATGGTCCAGTTTTGCGCGGGCTTGTTGGTATCGAGAAGGACGTAATCCCAAGCCAAGGCGTGGGAAGCAGCAGAGAATGCGCCGAGGGCGACGGCGAGTTTGAGCGGGGTCATGGCAGCAGCCTTTATTGGAGTTGTGCCATTTTTATAGCGCTGCGGAAACGTTTCAGCAAGTATGAAAGAGAAAGAGCTCGAGTGTTTTACCCAGGATTGGCAGTGAGGCGATCGCGAGCAGGCTCACTCCTACAGGGATCTTCAGTGACCACAAAAATTGCGACCAACCGATATACCTGTAGGAGTGAGCCTGCTCGCGATAGCGATTTCAGCCACCCATCAACGGAAGCGATCAACCTCGGAACGCAAATCCGCCGCCAGTTTCTCCAGCTCTTTAGCCGTAACAGCCAAGTTCGACACAACCTCACGCTGCTCACTGTTCGCCAACGCAATGCTCTGCAAGTTGCTGCTCAACAAGGTCGCAGTGCTGCTCTGCTCCTGAGTGGCCGTGGTAATCGCAGCAAACTGCTGCCCCGCCGAACGGCTCTGCTCATCGATACGCGCCAGCGCCGACGCCACGTTGGCGTTGCGCGACAAGCCTTCCTGCATCAGCACATTGCCCTGCTCCATGGTGCTGATCGCGTTGCCGGTTTCCTGCTGGATGCTGTGGATCATGCTGGAAATCTCGTCGGTCGCCTGACGGGTGCGCGAAGCCAGGCTGCGCACTTCATCGGCCACCACAGCAAAGCCACGACCCTGCTCACCAGCACGGGCAGCTTCGATTGCTGCGTTAAGTGCCAGAAGGTTGGTCTGCTCGGCGATCGAGGTGATCACACCCACGATGCCGCCGATTTCCTGCGAGCGCTGACCGAGGGTGTTGATCACGGTGGCGGTGCTGTTCAGGGCGCCAGCGATTTGCTCCAGCGAGGACGACGCTTCTTCCATCGAGCTGCGGCCAATCTGCGTTTGCTGGGCATTTTCCTGCGCCAGACGCTGGGTCGCGCCCATGTTGTCGGCGATGTTCAACGACGTCGCACTGAACTCTTCCACCGCGCCGGCCATGCTGGTGATTTCGCCAGATTGTTGCTCCATGCCTTCATACGCACCACCGGACAAACCGGACAGGGCCTGGGCACGGCTATTGACCTCTTCCGAAGAGCGGCGGATGTGCTCGACCATGGTCGACAGCGCCTGGCTCATCTGGTTGAACGCGCGCGACAACTGACCGATTTCATCGTTGCTCGATACGTTCAGGCGAACGCTCAGATCACCGGCGCCCAAGGCCTCGGCCTGACGCACCAGATCCCCCAGAGGCGCCAGTTTGCTGCGCAGCAGCCAGACCACAGATCCGACCGCCAGCAGCATCGCCAACAGACTGCCAATGGCCAGTTGCGTACCCACGCTCCAGGTCACCGCGCGGATCTCGGCTTTCGGCATGCTCGCCACGACCGACCATGGCCCGCCATCGAACGGCACGGCAATGCTGTAGAAATCTTCCGAGGTGTCGCTCCAGAACTCACCCTTGCCCGGCTTTGCAGCCAAACCTTTGATCACCGGAACGGCTTGATCCAGCGCCTGCACCCCCGCTGGCGCGACCAGCCATTTGTTTTGCTCGTCGAGCAACGCCAGCGAACCGCTCTGGCCAATGCGGAAGCGCTTGAGGTTATCGAACTGGATGTTCTGCGCGTCGGTGTAATCGAAGCCGACGAACAGCACCGCAATCACCTTGCCGCTGCCATCACGCACCGGGGTGTATTGGGTCATGTAGGAGCGATCGAACAGCAAGGCGCGACCGACGTAACCCTGCCCCGCCATCAACTTCGCGTAGGCCGGGTGCGCGTGATCGAGCAAGGTGCCGATGGCACGGGTGCCATCCTGTTTGGTCAGCGAAGTGCTGACGCGGATGAAGTCTTCGCCGCTGCGCACGAACAGTGTGGCGACGCCGGCGGTCATCTGCTTGAACTCGTCGACTTCCTTGAAGTTGTTGTTCAGCACTTCGCTGCCCAGGTGCAGGCCCGGGGTCTGGGTGCCGGCAACATTCACAGGCTCACTCGGGTGAATGCTCAGACCTACGCTGAAGCGCTTCTCGAACAGCCCGCTCAGGCGCTGGGTGCTTTCACGCAGCGTGCCGTGGAAGGTGCTCAGTTGGTCGGCCAGCAGCCGCGCCTCACTGGCCAGATGCTCTTCACGGGTGGCGAGGTTGGCGGAGTCCAGCGAACGCAAGGCGAACACCGTACTGCCACTGATAACTATCGCCAGTATTACAGCGAGCGCGAGGCCCAGCTGCGAGGCAATCCGAGCGCGAGGTTGAGACATGGACAGCTCCTGGCCGAGCCACGGGATCCTCCTTGATCTCGACTCGGAAATTTTTCTGGTTGTGTGGGTGAATCGTGGATACCGGCACGACGGTTCCACAAGCACGTATTCGGCGGTGGATCCAAATACTTGAGCGGAAAACAAGGTTATGGCACAAGGCCGGTATTGTGGCGGCTCTAACGTTTCAGCTCAAGCGCGCAACCGCCGGCAACTCCATGGCGCGGACTTCGCTTTGCAGAAAGTCGCTGAGACGGCGCAAACGTTCACCTCCCGGGCGGGTCTTTGGCCACACAAGGTAGTAATTCAAGCCGCTGGCGACCGCGGTTGGCCACGGCAGGCTCAGCCTTCCCTGCGCCACATCTTCGGCGACCATCAACAGGTCGCCCATCGATACACCGTACCCGCGCGCCGCCGCGATCATGCCCAATTCGAGGGTATCGAACACTTGCCCACCCTTGAGTGACACCTGATCGGACAGCCCCATGTGTTCCAGCCAACTGCGCCAATCGCGACGGTCCGGTGTCGGGTGAAGTAATTCGGTGCAAGCCAGTCGAGCCAGATCCCACGGCTGATCATTCAGCAGGTTTGGCGCCCCCACCGGAATCAGCTCTTCAGGAAACAGCAGGCTCGCCTCCCAATCCGGCGGAAAATGCCCGTCACTCAACAGCACCGCGCAGTCGAACGGCTCATCGTTAAAGTCCACCGAATCGACGTCCATCCACGCACTGGTCAGTTGCACTTCGTTGCCAGGCTGCAAATGGCGGAAGCGACTCAGGCGCGCGAGCAACCAGCGCATGGTCAGGGTCGAGGGCGCTTTCATGCGCAAAATGTCGTCCTCGGCACGCAAGGTATTGCAGGCCCGCTCCAGCGCGCTGAAGCCTTCGCGGATCCCGGGCAGCAGCAACCGCGCCGCTTCGGTCAGTTGCAGATTGCGCCCGCTGCGATGAAACAGCCGACAGGCGAAGTGATCTTCGAGGGTCCGAATATGCCGACTTACCGCACTCTGGGTAATCGACAGTTCCTCGGCAGCCCGGGTGAACGAACTATGTCGCGCCGCCGCTTCAAATGCGCGCAGGGCATACAAGGGAGGAAGACGACGAGACATGCAGAAAGCTCCGATAGCGGGATAAAACCAATCTTAAACCGTTTACTCAAGATGAGTTTTAATCATGCCACCCATCCTTTTTATCCCTTTGTGCAAAGCCCGCCAAGCGCCGAGAATCGACGGTCTCCTGTTCCCTCTGAAATTGAGTGGTGATGACCATGCAGCATCCTGTGCGTACCGAACTCTGGGCCATTCTGCGGCTGGCAGGGCCGTTGATTGCTTCACAGTTGGCGCACATGTTGATGGTGCTGACTGACACGTTGATGATGGCGCGCCTGAGTCCTGAAGCGCTTGCGGGCGGCGGTCTCGGTGCGGCGACTTACTCGTTCGTGTCGATTTTCTGCATCGGCGTGATTGCAGCGGTCGGCACATTGGTGGCGATTCGCAAGGGCGCCGGCGACATCATTGGCGCTGCGCGTCTGACCCAGGCCGGATTGTGGCTGGCGTGGCTGATGGCGCTGGGCGCCGGGTTGCTGTTGTGGAACCTGAAACCGGTGTTGCTGCTGTTCGGTCAGACCGAAACCAACGTCAACGCGGCCGGGCAATTCCTGATAGCGCTGCCGTTCGCCCTGCCCGGCTACCTGAGCTTCATGGCCCTGCGCGGTTTCACCAGTGCAATCGGCCGGGCGACACCGGTGATGGTCATCAGCCTGGCCGGCACGGTGGCGAATTTCCTGCTCAATTACGCGCTGATCACCGGCATGTTCGGTCTGCCGAAAATGGGCCTGACGGGCATCGGCCTGGTCACAGCGATTGTCGCCAATTGCATGGCGTTGGCGCTGGCCTGGCACATCCGCCGGCATCCGGCCTATGACGCGTACCCGCTGCGCGCGGGCCTGTCGCGGCCGAACCGGCAGTACCTGAAAGAGTTGTGGCGCCTCGGCCTGCCAATCGGTGGCACGTATGCGGTGGAAGTCGGTTTGTTCGCGTTCGCAGCTCTGTGCATGGGCACCATGGGTAGCACGCAGTTGGGCGCGCACCAGATTGCCCTGCAAATTGTCTCGGTGGCGTTCATGGTGCCGGCGGGCATGTCGTACGCGATCACCATGCGCGTCGGTCAGCATTACGGTGCCGGGCAACTGAGCGATGCGCGGATGTCCGGGCGGGTCGGGATCGTCTTTGGCGCGGTGGTGATGTTGGGATTCGCGATGGTGTTCTGGCTGTTGCCGAACCAGTTGGTCGGGTTGTTCCTCGATCACAATGATCCGGCGTTTGCCGAGGTGATTCGCCTGGCGGTGAGCCTGCTGGCAGTGGCGGCGTGGTTCGAGCTGTTCGACGGCACGCAGACGATTGCCATGGGCTGCATCCGTGGACTCAAGGATGCGAAGACCACGTTTCTGGTCGGGCTCGCTTGCTATTGGCTGATCGGCGCGCCGGCGGCGTGGTGGATGGCGTTCCACTTGAACTGGGGGCCAACGGGTGTCTGGTGGGGATTGGCGCTGGGCCTGGCGTGTGCGGCGGTGAGTTTGACGCTGGCGTTTGAATGGAAGATGAAGCGGATGATTCGGCTGGAGCCGCAATCTCGGGGCTTCAACATCCCTCAACCTGAATGAAGCTCCCACAGGGTTATGCGTTCAGCTCACGATTTCGAGGGCTGACTGTTGGCTTGAGCCGAAGGTTAGATACTCAACCAACTCCGCCAACGGCAACGGCCGGCTGATCAGATAACCCTGCACCTGATCGCAGCCAAACCCGCGCAACAGTTCTAGCTGTTCAGGGGTTTCCACCCCCTCCGCCACCACTTCCAGATGCAGGTTGTGCGCGAGATTGATCATCGCGTGCACCAGTTTGCGGTTCTCTTCGCGCTGCTCCATGCCGCCGACAAAGCTTTTGTCGATCTTCAGCAAGGTGATCGGCAGGCTGTTGAGGTGCACGAACGACGAGAACCCGGTGCCAAAGTCATCCAGCGAGAAGCGCACACCGAGACGGCCGAGAGCGTCCATGGTCTGCTTGACCAGATCGCTACGGCGCATCACGGCGGTTTCAGTCAGTTCGAATTCCAGCCACTGCGCCTCAACGCCACGCTCGGCAATCAACCGGCTCAGCGTCGGCAACAACTGACTGTCTTGAAACTGGCGGAATGACAGGTTGATCGCCATGTGCAGCGCCGGCAGCCCGCGCTCGCGCAACGCCTGCATGTCACGCAAGGCCCGGGAAATCACCCAGTAACCCAGCGGCACGATCAAACCGCTCTGCTCGGCCAAAGGGACAAATTCACTCGGCGGCAGCAAACCGCGCTCGCCATGACGCCAGCGCACCAACGCTTCGAGGCCGACAATCTGGCCATCCTCAAGATTCAGGCGTGGCTGGTAATGCAATTCCAGCTCATCGCGACGCAACGCTCGGCGCAACTCGCTTTCGAGGTCGGCCATGCTCCGCGCATTGCGGTTGATGCGTTCGTTGAAGATATGGAAGGTGCAGCCCTGGGTGCTCTTGGCCTGCTGCATGGCGATGTGGGCGTGCCACATCAGCGGATCGGCGCCGCCCTGCGCACGGGCGTGGGCGATGCCGAGACTGGAGCCGATCAGCAGGCTTTCGCCATCGACCCAATACGGTTCGGCGAGCGCTTCGGTGATGCGTTCGGCCATCCACTCGGCGCGCTGCGGTGCACGGCGGGTGTCGATCAGCAGGGCAAACTCATCGCTGCCCAGCCGCGCCAGTTGATCACCGGCTTCGAGCTGACTTTTCAGCCGTGCGACCACTTGCAGGATCAAGCGATCGCCCGCCTGATGGCCAAGCGCATCGTTGGCGTGGCGGAAGTTGTCGAGATCGAGATGCCCGAGGGCCAGGCCGCGACCGTCGTTTTCCGCGAGGCGCGCAGCAAGCAAGGTCTGGAAACCCTGACGGTTGGCGATGCCGGTCAGCGGATCCTGCTCGGCGAGGCGTTGCAGGGTGTTTTCGAGAACGCCGCGTTCGCGCACATGGCGCAGGCAGCGGCGCAGCATGCCGGCGTCGAGGGCGTCGAACACCAGCCAGTCACTGACGCCAACCGGCGCGGTGTCCGGTTCATGTTCCAGCAGCAAGACCGTCGGCAGGCTGCACCGGCCCGGTGCCGGTTGCAATGCCGGAAGGGTCAACAACACCGCATGGCGGTTGTCTTCGAACAAACTGCTGACCGAATCCCAGCTCGGCGCGCTGATCAGCACCGCCGCGCTCCCCATTGGAGCCAGACACTCACGCAATAACGCTGTCCACGCTGGCTCTTCGGCCAGTAGCAGCAAACGCAAGGGTTCGACAGGCGTAGACAAGCTAGCTCCCTAGACTCTGCAATGATGTGGGCGGGGCATTATGCCGTTGCGCCGTTCAATGACCAAATGACAACGGTTATCAAAACGTTATTTTGTGTCACGAATGAGAACATTAGCCGCAAAATCACCGCGCATCCTCCGCGAAAGTAACAAAACCGGCAAATTTGAATCGCGCGGTACGTCACAAGTCGGAGAGAGCAGCACAAATCGCTGAGCCTGTTAAAATGCCGGCCCATTTCGTCAATGACTCCCGAATTTTCGTATGTCCCGACTCAATCCCCGGCAGCAAGAAGCCGTGAACTACGTCGGCGGCCCTCTATTGGTGCTCGCCGGTGCTGGCTCCGGCAAGACCAGCGTGATCACGCGCAAGATCGCGCACCTGATCCAGAACTGCGGCATCCGTGCCCAGTACATCGTCGCCATGACCTTTACCAACAAGGCCGCGCGCGAGATGAAAGAGCGGGTCGGCACACTGCTGCGCGCCGGCGAAGGTCGCGGCCTGACCGTCTGCACGTTCCACAACCTCGGTCTGAACATCATCCGCAAGGAACACGTGCGGCTGGGCTACAAACCCGGTTTCTCGATCTTTGACGAGACCGACGTCAAAGCCCTGATGACCGACATCATGCAGAAAGAGTACGCGGGCGACGACGGCGTCGACGAGATCAAGAACATGATCGGCGCCTGGAAAAACGACCTGATCCTGCCGCCTCAGGCGCTGGAGAACGCGCGCAATCCCAAGGAACAGACCGCCGCCATCGTCTACACCCACTACCAGCGGACGCTGAAAGCGTTCAACGCGGTGGACTTCGACGACCTGATCCTGCTGCCGGTAAAACTCTTCGAAGAACATGCCGACATCCTCGAAAAGTGGCAGAACAAGGTGCGTTACCTGCTGGTCGACGAATACCAGGACACCAACGCCAGCCAATACCTGCTGGTAAAAATGCTCATCGGCAAGCGCAACCAGTTCACCGTGGTAGGCGACGACGACCAGTCGATCTACGCCTGGCGCGGCGCGCGGCCGGAAAACCTGATGCTGCTCAAGGACGACTATCCGTCCCTGAAAGTGGTGATGCTCGAGCAGAACTACCGCTCCACCAGCCGCATCCTGCGCTGCGCCAACGTGCTGATCTCGAACAACCCGCACGAATTCGAAAAGCAGCTGTGGAGCGAGATGGGCCACGGCGACGAGATCCGCGTGATCCGCTGCCGCAACGAGGACGCCGAAGCCGAGCGCGTGGCCATGGAAATCCTCAGCCTGCACTTGCGCACCGACCGTCCGTACAGCGATTTCGCCATCCTTTATCGCGGCAACTACCAGGCCAAGCTGATCGAACTGAAGCTGCAGCACCACCAGGTGCCGTACCGCCTGAGCGGCGGCAACAGCTTCTTCGGCCGCCAGGAAGTGAAAGACCTGATGGCCTACTTCCGCCTGATCGTGAACCCGGATGACGACAACGCCTTCCTGCGCGTGATCAACGTGCCACGCCGCGAAATCGGCTCGACCACCCTGGAAAAACTCGGCAACTACGCCACCGAACGCAAAATTTCGATGTACGCCGCCACCGACGAAATCGGTCTGGGCGAACATCTGGACAGCCGCTTCACCGATCGCCTGTCGCGCTTCAAACGCTTCATGGACAAGGTCCGTGAGCAGTGCGCCGGCGAGGATCCGATCTCGGCGCTGCGCAGCATGGTCATGGACATCGACTATGAGAACTGGCTGCGCACCAACAGCTCCAGCGACAAGGCGGCCGATTACCGGATGAGCAACGTCTGGTTCCTGATCGAGGCGTTGAAAAACACCCTTGAAAAGGACGAAGAAGGCGAAATGACCGTCGAGGACGCCATCGGCAAACTGGTCCTGCGCGACATGCTCGAACGTCAGCAGGAAGAGGAGGATGGCGCCGAAGGCGTGCAGATGATGACGCTGCATGCGTCCAAGGGTCTGGAATTCCCCTACGTGTTCATCATGGGCATGGAAGAGGAAATCCTCCCGCACCGCTCCAGCATCGAAGCCGACACCATCGAAGAAGAACGCCGACTGGCCTACGTGGGCATCACCCGCGCGCGCCAGACCTTGGCGTTCACTTTCGCCGCCAAGCGCAAGCAGTACGGCGAGATCATCGACTGCGCGCCGAGCCGCTTCCTCGATGAGCTACCGCCGGACGATCTGGCCTGGGAAGGCAACGACGACACACCGACCGAAGTCAAAGTCGTGCGTGGCAATAGCGCATTGGCTGATATACGCGCGATGTTAAAGCGCTAGAATTGACCACTTTTTTTACTAGACCTTCGGCGCACAAAGCGCCAAAAGAGGACAGCTTCATGGAAGCATTGCACCAGAAAATCCGCGAACAAGGCATTGTGCTTTCCGACCAGGTCCTGAAGGTCGACGCCTTCCTGAACCACCAGATCGACCCGGCCCTGATGAAGCTGATCGGCGACGAATTCGCCTCGCTGTTCAGGGACTCGGGCATCACCAAGATCGTCACCATCGAAGCCTCAGGGATAGCCCCGGCGATCATGACCGGTCTGAACCTCGGCGTGCCGGTGATCTTCGCCCGCAAGCAACAGTCCCTGACCCTGACCGAAAACCTGCTGTCGGCGACCGTTTACTCCTTCACCAAAAAGACCGAAAGCACCGTGGCGATCTCTCCGCGCCACCTGACCAGCAGCGACCGCGTGCTGATCATCGACGACTTCCTGGCCAACGGTAAGGCGTCGCAAGCGCTGATCTCGATCATCAAGCAGGCCGGCGCGACCGTTGCCGGTCTGGGCATCGTCATCGAGAAGTCGTTCCAGGGCGGCCGTGCCGAGCTGGATTCGCAGGGCTACCGCGTTGAATCGCTGGCTCGGGTGAAATCGCTGAAGGATGGCGTGGTCACTTTCATCGAATAAAGCCACACCGCAGCCCCCCTGTAGGAGTGAGCCTGCTCGCGATAGCGTAGTGTCAGTCGATATATTCGTCGGTTGAAACACCGCTATCGCGAGCAGGCTCACTCCTACAGTTGTTTTGGGTCAGGCAGTTATTGGGTGGTGGCTTTGAGGCCGGTGAGCAGCAGGCGTTGGAAGAGGTCTTCTTTCAGGCCTTCCGGGTTTGTCAGCTGCATGCGTTCGAGGTGTTCGGGGTATAGCGATGCCTCGGGCGCATCGAGGGCTGCTTTGCCGAGATCGAGGATTTCGGTGAGTTTGAATTTGCTCTTCAGCCAGTTCAGCGCCCGCAGCAAATCCCGTTCGATCGCAGTGAAATCACAGCCCAGCGGATACTCCGGAAACAGGTTCGGATGCCGTGCGGCGATCGCCTGCAGACGCTGCGGTGTGTTATCGGCAAAGCGTGGGTCGAGGCGGAAATCCTTTGGCAGCTTGCCGACCTTTTGCGCTTGCTCGATCAGCCCCTGCTGGAAGCGCGAGTCACTAATGTTCAGCAGCGACTCGATCACTACTGCGTCGGCTTTGCCGCGCAGATCAGCGATGCCGTACTCGGTCACGACGATGTCGCGCAGATGCCGTGGGATCGTGCAATGGCCGTATTCCCAGACGATGTTGGAACTGACGTCACCACCGGATTCGCGCCAGCTACGCAGGATCAGAATCGATCGGGCATCGTGCAGCGCGTGGCCCTGCGCGACGAAGTTGTACTGCCCGCCGACACCGCTGAGTACCCGTCCATCCTCCAGTTGATCCGCCACACCGGCACCGAGCAAAGTCATAGTGAACACGGTGTTGATGAATCGCGCGTCAAGACGCTGCAAGCGCTTGAGCTCTTCCTGCCCATACAACTCGTTGATGTAACTGATGCGGGTCATGTTGAATTCGATGCGTTTGCTCTGCGGTAACTCACGCAGGCGCTCGTAGAAACTGCGCGGGCCAAGGAAGAAACCGCCGTGCACCGAGATGCCGTCAGTCTGCGCCGCCTCGTCGAGGGTGCCGGCGTTGGCCTGTTCCTGCGTTGGCACATCGGGGTAGACCTTGCGGCGGATGATCCCGGCATCCGCCAGCACCAGCAGGCCGTTGACGAACATTTCGCTGCAACCGTACAGGCCTTTGGCGAACGGCCCCGTGCCGCCCTCGCGTTCGATCAATTGCGCCCACTGGCTGAGGTTGATGTCATTGAGTAACGCTGTGTATCCGGCGTTATCTGCCTGACGGGCGAGCAGAGCGGCGGTCAGGGCATCGCCCATCGAGCCGATGCCGATCTGCAATGTACCGCCGTCGCGCACCAGCGTGCTGGCGTGCAAGCCAATGAAATGATCCTGAAAGCCCACCGGCATGTTCGGCGTGGAAAACAGCGTGCTGCTGTCCTTCGCGTCGATCAGCAGGTCGAAGGTGTCGATATCGACTTCGGCATCACCGGGCATGTACGGCAGATCGGTGTGCACCTGACCGACCAGCAAAATGGTCTCCCCGGCGTGGCGGCGCTTGGCGATCATCGGCAACAGGTCGAGGGTAATGTCGGGATTGCAACTCAGGCTCAGTCGATCGGGATGCTCGCTGCTGCTGGCCAGTAATTGCGCCACCAGATTGAGCCCGGCGGCGTTGATGTCGCGGGCGGCGTGGCTGTAATTGCTGCTGACGTAATCCTGCTGGGCCGGCGCGCTGTTGAGCAGGCTGCCGGGCTGCATGAAGAACTGTTCGATGCGGATGTTGGCGGGCAGGCTGTCGCGGTGCAGGTCGGCGAGGAAATCGAATTCCGGATAGTCACCGAAGACGCGTTCGACGAAGGGTTCGATGAAGCGTTTTTGCAAACCATCGCCCAGATTCGGACGGCCAAGGCACAGGGCAGTGTAGATCGTCAGTTGCCGCTCGGGCAGGCCTTTGATCCGCCGGTACAGCGCGTTGACGAAGTGATTGGGCTTGCCCAACCCCAGCGGCATGCCCATGTGGATATGCGCCGGCAACCGCGCCAGCACGTCGTCCACCGCCTGTTCGATCGAACACAACTGCACCATCTGAAGCCTCCTGCCCGTTCCGTGAATAGGGGTAGACCGAGCTTGCCTTGAGTTTGCTGCAAAGGACAGCCCAAATTCCTGGACGATTGTCGGCCACGGGAGTTTTTTATGACTGGAGATTGTTTGCCCTCACCCTAGCCCTCTCCCGGAGGGAGAGGGGACTGATTGGGGGATATTGGAGAGGTACGCCGACGTGAACCTGCTTTGCCGAATCCATAATCGACTTGATGTTTCAGGTCGATGTCGGACGAAAGACAACTCGGTCTGCCCCCTCTCCCTCCGGGAGAGGGCTGGGGTGAGGGGTTCTTGAATCGCGCCCACAAAAAAACCGTCCGAAGACGGTTTTTTTCGTCAGAAGTGCGCCTTACTTCAGGCCAGACATCTTCTGGATCGCGCCCTTCAACTCATCATCCGAGCAATCGGCGCAGGTGCCTTTCGGCGGCATGGCATTGATGCCGGTAATGGCCTTGGCCAGGATGCCGTCGAGGCCACCCTGATGATCAGCACGCTCTTTCCACGCTGCGGTGTCACCGATCTTCGGCGCGCCCAACAACCCGGTACCGTGGCAAGCATTGCAATGCTTGGCAATCACCTCATCCGGGGTTTTCGCCCCGCCACCGCCGCCTGCGGAAGCGGCAACTTCCATCCCCTTGCATTCCTGACCTTGTACACACACCTGGCCAACCGGCTCCAGGCGTTTGGCAATGTCGTCATTCGTCGCAGCTTGAGCGCTGACAGCCCAGAGGGCCAGTACGGTTGCTGGTGCGGCCAGCATTTTCATAATTAGGTTCACGCGTTCACCCTCAATGGTGGCTATTCACGCCTGCGGCCACGGTTCGCAGGCGGGCGGAAGTATAGCGGGTAGCCCGCCACACTGAAACAACCCCATAGTCGAAGGGGTTATACCGCACGGTAGATAAACGGTCCGGATGCCTTTGCCATCATGGCTTGGCACCTCTTTGTTAAAAATTCGCCGGCGTGGCTGCGCTGATTAGTCGCGCAGGCGCGTCAAACGGATTACGAAAACGGTGCGGCTTGGTACTTTCAAAGTAGTAGCTGTCGCCGGCTTCGAGAATAAAAGTTTCCAGACCCACCACCAGTTCCAGACGACCTTCCACCAGAATCCCGGTTTCTTCGCCTTCATGGGTGAGCATTTCTTCGCCGGTGTCGGCACCCGGTGGGTAGATTTCGTTGAGGAAGGCGATGGCGCGGCTGGGGTGCGCGCGGCCGACCAGTTTCATGGTCACGGCGCCGTCGGAAATGTCGATCAGCTCGTTGGCCTTGTAGACGATCTGGGTCGGGACTTCCTGCAGGATTTCTTCGGAAAAGAACTCGACCATGGACATGGGAATCCCGCCCAGTACCTTCCTCAGCGAACTGATCGAAGGGCTGACGCTGTTCTTTTCGATCATCGAAATGGTGCTGTTGGTGACGCCCGCGCGTTTGGCGAGTTCACGCTGGGAAAGCCCTTTGAGCTTGCGGATCGATTGCAGTCGTTCACCGACGTCCAAGGCGGGAGCCTCCTGATGTTGTAAGAATATTGAGCGTTATCATGGCGACAGCGTTCAGTATTTACAACACTTGGCCCCCGCAGCGGTGTCAACCCTCGGAATAGAGCCTTGGCACTCGGCGCAGATTGCAAAAGATCTGGTACGGAATGGTGTCGGCCCACTGCGCCACTTCGCTGGCGAGGATGTTTTTGCCCCACAGCTCAACGCTCGAACCGAGGCCAGCTTCAGGCACATCGGTGAGGTCGATGCAGAGCATGTCCATCGACACGCGACCGAGAATCCGGCTGCGTTTACCCGCCACCAGTACCGGCGTTCCGGTCGGCGCCTGACGCGGGTAGCCGTCGGCGTAACCCATGGCGACCACGCCGATGCGCATCGGTTTGTCGGTGATGAATTTGGCGCCGTAGCCGATCGGCTCGCCAGCGGGCAGTTCACGGACGCAGATGACTTTCGACTCCAGGGTCATCACCGGTTGCAGGCGATCAGCCACGGCGTTGGCCTCCTCGAACGGGGTCGCGCCGTAGAGCATGATGCCCGGACGTACCCAGTCGCTGTGAATCTGCGGCCAGCCAAGCACTGCTGGCGAGTTGCGCAAGCTGACTTCCGCCGCCAGGCCCTGACGCGCCGCTTCAAACACCGCGACTTGCTCGGTGCTGCTCTGCGCGTGCAGCTCATCGGCACGGGCAAAGTGGCTCATCAACACGATCTTCGCCACTTTGCCGCTGGCCAGCAGCCGTTGGTAGGCTGCCGGGTAATCCTTGGGATGCAGACCAACGCGGTGCATGCCCGAATCAAGCTTCAGCCACACGGTGATCGGCTTGCTCAGTGTCGCCTGCTCGATCGCTTCGAGCTGCCACAGCGAATGCACCACGGTCCAGAAATCATGCTCGACAACCAGCGCCAGCTCATCGGCTTCGAAGATGCCTTCGAGCAACAACACCGGGGCCTTGATGCCGGCCGCGCGCAACTCCAGCGCTTCTTCGATGCAGGCGACGGCAAAACCGTCGGCCTCGGCTTCCAGTGCCTGGGCGCAACGCACCGCACCATGGCCGTAGGCGTCCGCCTTGATCACCGCAAGCGCCTTGGCACCAGTGACTTCGCGGGCAATTCGGTAGTTGTGGCGCAGGGCTTCTAGGTCGATCAGGGCACGGGCAGGACGCATGGCGGCAGACTTCTAGGCGGTCATGGGAAGAAAAACCGGCGCCGACTGACGACGTGAACCGCCAACAGCGCCGGGAGAGGGATCTTTACAACGGTTACGGCAGCGCGGCGACGATGGAAATTTCCACCAGAATGCTCGGCTTGGCCATCTTCGCTTCGACGGTGGCACGGGCCGGGGCAGCACCTTTTGGCAGCCACTGGTCCCACACCGAGTTCATCCCGGCGAAGTGCGCCTCGATGTCGCTCAGGTAGATCGTCGCCGAGAGCAGATGCTGTTTGTCGGTGCCAGCCAGATCGAGCAAGCGCTCGATATTGGCCAGTACCTCGCGAGTCTGCTGTTCAATCCCGGCGTCGAAGTCGTCGCCGACCTGCCCGGCCAGATACACGGTGCCGTTGTGGCTGACGATCTGACTCATGCGCTCATTGGTGAGCTGGCGCTGGATTGCCATGTTTTGCGGACTCCTGGGTCTTGTTGCCGTAACGGGAAATATCGAGGCCTTCGGCGCTGATCTGCGGCTTTTTCTTCGCCATCAGATCGGCCAGCAAACGACCGGAGCCGCACGCCATGGTCCAACCGAGCGTGCCGTGACCGGTGTTGAGGAACAGGTTCTTGAACGGCGTGGCGCCAACGATCGGCGTGCCGTCCGGGGTGGTCGGACGCAGGCCGGTCCAGAAGCTCGCCTCGGCCAGATTGCCGCCCTGAGGATAAAGGTCGTTGACGATCATCTCCAGGGTTTCACGGCGACGCGGGTTCAGCGACAGGTCAAAACCGGCGATCTCGGCCATGCCGCCCACACGGATACGGTTATCGAAACGGGTGATCGCGACCTTGTAGGTCTCGTCGAGAATAGTCGAAGTCGGGGCCATCGCCGGGTTGGTGATCGGCACGGTCAGCGAGTAACCCTTGAGCGGATACACCGGCGCCTTGATGCCCAGCGGCTTGAGCAGTTGCGGCGAGTAACTGCCGAGCGCCAGTACGTAGCGGTCAGCGGTTTCCAGCTTGCCGTCGATCCACACACCGTTGATGCGATCACCGGCGTAGTCGAGTTTCTGGATATCCTGGCCAAAGCGGAATTCGACACCGAGTTTCACGGCCATCTCGGCGAGGCGCGTGGTGAAGATCTGGCAGTCGCCGGTCTGGTCATTCGGCAGGCGCAGGGCACCGGCGAGGATGTCAGTGACACCCGCCAGGGCCGGCTCTACGCGGGCAATGCCGGCGCGGTCGAGTACTTCAAACGGCACGCCGGATTCTTTCAGCACGGCGATGTCTTTGGCGGCGTTATCCAGTTGTGCCTGGGTGCGGAACAGCTGAGTCGTGCCGAGGCTGCGGCCTTCGTAGGCGATGCCGGTTTCGGCGCGCAATTCATCGAGGCAGTCGCGGCTGTACTCGGACAGACGCACCATGCGCTCCTTGTTCACCGCGTAACGGCTGGCGGTGCAGTTGCGCAGCATCTGCGCCATCCACAGGTACTGGTCGATGTCGGCGGTGGCTTTTATCGCGAGAGGGGCGTGGCGTTGCAGCAGCCACTTGATCGCCTTCAGCGGCACGCCCGGCGCGGCCCACGGCGAGGCGTAGCCCGGCGAGACCTGGCCGGCGTTGGCGAAACTGGTCTCCATGGCCGCGGCTGGCTGCCGGTCGACCACCACCACTTCAAACCCGGCACGGGCCAGATAGTAAGCACTGGCGGTACCGATGACTCCGCTACCCAAGACCATTACGCGCATTTTTGTATCCCTCATCGCGGCAGGGCCGCGTACGTCTGTTGTTAGAGCAATGATGGGCGCAGTGTAAAAAAGAAATGCCAGTGCTTTTCACTATATAAGCGCCTATATTTGGCGACAATTCTCGGCAAAAACCCTTTTCACGGAGGCGCATCCCCTATGCGTACCAACACTCAGACCAAACGTGAGCTGGACAAGATCGACCGCAATATCTTGCGGATCCTGCAGGCGGACGGGCGGATTTCCTTTACCGAACTTGGGGAAAAGGTCGGCCTCTCCACCACGCCCTGCACCGAACGGGTACGGCGTCTGGAGCGTGAAGGGATCATCATGGGCTACAACGCCCGGCTGAATCCGCAGCATTTGAAGGGTAGCTTGCTGGTGTTCGTCGAGATCAGCCTCGACTACAAATCCGGCGACACTTTCGAGGAGTTCCGACGCGCGGTGCTGAAGTTGCCGCACGTGCTGGAGTGTCATCTGGTGTCGGGGGATTTCGACTATCTGGTGAAGGCGCGGATTTCCGAGATGGCGTCTTACCGCAAGCTGCTCGGCGACATTCTGCTGAAGCTGCCGCATGTGCGCGAGTCGAAGAGCTATATCGTGATGGAAGAGGTGAAGGAGAGCTTGAGCTTACCTATTCCGGATTGAAGATCGCTGGCGCTCCACTCGCGAGCAGGCTCGCTCCCACAGGGGGAACGCATTCCAAATGTGGGAGCGAGCCTGCTCGCGAAGGCGTCAACTTGGTTCCGAGTGAACGCGTTAAACCAACACCTGCCGATTCGCCGCCATGTACTCGAATATCTGCTTCTCCACTCTCGGATGAATCAGCTCCACCGGGCGCCGCTCATTCGGGCAAGGCAAGGTCTTGGTCGTGCCGAACAAACGGCAAATCAACGGCCGCTCTTCATACACCGTGCAGCCGTTCGGCCCCAGGTGCACACAGTTCAGCTCTTCCATCGCCGCATCTTGCTCGGCGCGGGTCTTGCGTGGCAGGCGGGCCATTTCTTCCGGCGAAGTGGTCACCGGGCCGCAGCAATCGTGGCAGCCGGGCACGCACTCGAACGAGGGTATCTGCTGGCGCAAGGTGCGGATTTTCTGGCTGTTGCAGCTCATTGCAGCGATGACCGAGGAGGAATAGGCGGCAATTGTGCCGCAAAAGCCGAGATCCAGACACCGCAGGCCGACCAATGTTGCCCACGTTCGGGCGTGCGGCTTATGCTCCGTCAAATTTTCTCGACACTTAGCCGTTGGATGACGCCTATGACTGCCCGCGCTTTCACCTCCGCGAGCCAACCCCACGTTGCCTCTTACTACGCCGCCAGCAGCCTGCCGCAGCCCGATCACCCGGTGTTGCAAGGTGACGTGCTGGCCGACGTCTGTGTGGTCGGCGGCGGCTTTTCCGGATTGAACACGGCGCTGGAACTGGCCGAACGCGGCCTCAGCGTGGTGTTGCTGGAAGCGCACAAGATCGGTTGGGGCGCCAGCGGTCGCAACGGCGGGCAGCTGATTCGCGGGGTCGGTCATGGTCTCGATCAGTTCACCAACGTCATCGGTGCCGACGGCGTGCGCGAGATGAAACTGATGGGCCTGGAAGCAGTGGAAATCGTTCGCCAGCGCGTCGAGCGTTTTCAGATTGCCTGCGACCTGACCTGGGGCTATTGCGACCTCGCCAACAAACCGTCCGACCTCGAAGGCTTTGCCGAAGACGCCGAAGAACTGCGTGGCCTTGGCTATCGCTACGAAACCCGCTTGCTGCAAGCCCACGACATGCACACGGTGGTCGGTTCCAAACGCTATGTCGGCGGCTTGATCGACATGGGCTCCGGGCATCTGCATCCGCTGAACCTGGCCTTGGGCGAAGCAGCAGCAGCGCAGCAACTGGGCGTGAAGCTGTTCGAACATTCGGCAGTAACCCGTATCGACTACGGCCCTGAAGTGAAGGTGCATACAGCGCAAGGCTCAGTGCGCGCGAAGACGTTGGTGCTGGGCTGCAATGCCTATCTCAACGATCTGAACCCGCAACTCAGCGGCAAAGTCCTGCCCGCCGGCAGCTACATCATCGCCACCGAGCCGTTAAGCGAAGCGCAGGCGCACAACCTGCTGCCGCAAAACATGGCGGTCTGCGATCAACGTGTCGCGCTGGATTATTACCGACTCTCGGCGGATCGTCGTTTGCTGTTCGGCGGCGCCTGCCACTATTCGGGACGCGATCCAAAGGATATCGGCGCCTACATGCAGCCGAAGATGCTCGAAGTGTTCCCGCAACTCGCTGGCGTGAAAATCGACTATCAGTGGGGCGGCATGATCGGTATCGGCGCGAACCGCTTGCCGCAAATTGGCCGGCTCGCGGACCAGCCGAACGTGTATTACGCCCAGGCCTATTCAGGCCACGGGGTGAATGCCACGCACCTGGCGGGCAAGTTATTGGCCGAAGCGATCAGCGGGCAGCAAAGCGGGGGCTTTGATCTGTTTGCCAAGGTGCCGCACATCACCTTCCCGGGCGGCAAGCATTTGCGTTCGCCGTTGTTGGCGTTGGGGATGTTGTGGCATCGCCTTAAAGAGTTGGTCTGAGTGATCGTTCCCACGCTCTGCGTGGGAATGCATCCAGTGACGCTCTGCGTCACAGCGGACGCGGAGCGTCCGGCGCGGCGCTCCCACGCAGAGCGTGGGGGCGATCAGTGGTTGTCAGATCCGCCAGAACGGCTTCAACCCCTCCTCCTGCGCCTGCTCACGCGTCAGCCCGATGTCCTTGAGCTGATCCGCCGTCAGTGCCAGCAACGCCTTGCGCGTGTGCAGACGATGCCACAACAGACTCCAGCGACTCAGGCCGGACGGCGCAGTGCGCATGATCTCATTGCGCGCACTGTCCTTCTGCCCTGCCGCCAGTTCCTGACCGTGTAACGTCAACCGCACATCGCTCAAGCCGTTCATTTTCAATGCTCCTGTTTACTTGGGTAGCCAGAGATTCCATGATGCGCGGGCGAGCAAAACCATTACAGATTCAAAGACACTGTATTAACTCCATACAGATTTGCCGCTTTGTTGACTGAATTGTCGATTTTTGCGAGATCTGTACTGGTTTATCGAATCACCGCACCGAGGCAGCGCCATGACCCTTTATGTAAACCTCGCCGAATTGCTCGGCACGCGCATCGAAAACGGCTTCTATCGCCCAGGTGACCGGCTGCCATCGGTGCGCGCCTTGAGCGTCGAACACGGGGTCAGTCTGAGCACGGTGCAACAGGCCTATCGCGTGCTCGAAGACAGCGGCCTGGCCACGCCGAAACCCAAGTCCGGCTACTTTGTGCCGGTCGGCCGCGAACTGCCGGAGCTGCCTGCCGTCGGCCGTCCGGCGCAGCGCCCGGTGGAGATTTCGCAGTGGGATCAAGTGCTGGAGTTGATTCGCGCGGTGCCGCGCAAGGATGTCGTGCAACTGGGTCGTGGCATGCCGGACATCAGCTCGCCGACGATGAAGCCTTTGCTGCGTGGGCTGGCGCGGATCAGCCGCCGTCAGGACATGCCCGGTCTGTATTACGACAACATCCACGGCACTCTCGAACTGCGCGAACAGATCGCTCGACTGATGCTCGACTCCGGCTGCCAGTTGAGCGCGAGCGATCTGGTGATCACCACCGGTTGCCACGAAGCGCTGTCTACCAGCATCCACGCGATCTGCGAACCGGGCGACATTGTCGCGGTGGACTCGCCAAGCTTTCATGGCGCCATGCAGACCCTCAAAGGCCTGGGCATGAAAGCCCTGGAAATTCCCACCGACCCGCTCACCGGGATCAGCCTCGAAGCGCTGGAACTGGCACTGGAACAATGGCCGATCAAGGTCATCCAGCTCACGCCCAACTGCAATAACCCGCTCGGCTACATCATGCCGGAGTCGCGCAAACGCGCCCTCCTCAACCTCGCGCAGCGCTTCGACGTAGCGATCATCGAGGACGATGTGTATGGCGAACTGTCCTACACCTACCCGCGCCCTCGCACGATCAAATCCTTCGACGAAGACGGCCGTGTGCTGTTGTGCAGTTCGTTTTCCAAGACCCTGGCGCCGGGGCTGCGCATTGGCTGGGTCGCGCCGGGTCGATACCTTGAGCGGGTGCTGCACATGAAATACATCAGCACCGGCTCGACCGCGCCGCAACCGCAGATCGCTATTGCCGAATTTCTCAAGGCTGGCCATTTCGAACCGCATTTGCGGCGCATGCGCACGCAATACCAACGCAGCCGCGACCTGATGATCGATTGGGTGACCCGCTATTTCCCGGCAGGTACCCGCGCCAGCCGGCCGCAAGGCAGCTTCATGTTGTGGGTCGAGTTGCCGGAAGGTTTCGACACCCTGAAACTGAATCGTGAGTTGCACGACCAAGGCGTACAGATTGCCGTCGGCAGCATCTTTTCCGCCTCAGGCAAGTACCGCAATTGCCTGCGGATGAACTACGCTGCCAAACCGACAGCGCAGATCGAAGAGGCGGTGCGCAAGGTCGGCGAGACCGCTGTCAGATTGCTGGCGGAAGCCGACTGACCTTTTCCCAGAGAACCGCGTCCATATGCCGACCCTTGCCGCCAACCGGAATGATCCTACGTGAGCTTCAGACAGCCCCTACTCGCTTTGCTGTTACTCGCCTCGTTCCTGAGCGGCTGTGCCAGTCTCGATGTCCCGCGCGAGCCAAGTCAGGCGTTGCCGGCAGCTGATTCCAGCTTCGGCCGTTCGATTCAGGCGCAAGCGGCGCCCTATCAGGGCCGCTCAGGTTTTCGCCTGCTGTCCAACAGCAGCGAGGCGTTCACCGCCCGCGCCGAACTGATCCGCAACGCCCAGGCCAGCCTTGATCTGCAGTACTACATCGTCCATGACGGCATCAGCACGCGAATGCTGGTGGAGGAACTGCTCAAGGCTGCCGATCGCGGCGTGCGCGTGCGCATTCTGCTCGACGACACCACCAGCGATGGTCTGGACCAGATCATCGCCACACTGGCGGCGCATCCGCAGATCCAGATCCGCCTGTTCAACCCGCTGCATCTGGGCCGCAGCACCGGTGTAACGCGCGCAGCCGGACGCCTGTTCAACCTGTCGCTGCAGCATCGACGCATGCATAACAAGCTGTGGCTGGCGGACAACAGTGTGGCCATTGTCGGCGGGCGCAATCTCGGTGACGAATATTTCGACGCCGAGCCAAACCTGAATTTCACCGACATCGATATGCTCAGTGTCGGGCCGGTGGCTGAGCAGCTCGGGCACAGTTTCGACCAGTACTGGAACAGCGCCCTGAGCAAACCGATCGACGAATTCCTTACCAGCCAACCGACCGCCAAGGACCTGGAGAACACCCGCACACGCCTGGAAGAATCGCTGGAGGAAACCCGCAAACAGAATCACGCGCTGTACCAGCAGTTGATGACGTTCAAGACCGCACCGCGCATGGACATCTGGCGCAAAGAGCTGATCTGGGCATGGAATCAGGCGCTGTGGGATGCGCCGAGCAAGGTCTTGGCCAAGGGTGAGCCGGATCCGCAATTGCTGCTAACCACGCAGTTGGGTCCGGAGCTGCGCGGCGTCAGCAAAGAACTGATCATGATTTCGGCGTATTTCGTGCCGGGCCAGCCAGGGCTGGTTTACCTGACCGGTCGTGCCGATGCCGGCGTAACGGTAAGCCTTCTGACCAACTCGCTGGAAGCCACCGATGTGCCAGCGGTGCACGGCGGCTATGCGCCGTATCGCAAAGCGTTGCTGGAGCATGGCGTGAAACTGTATGAACTGCGCCGTCAGCCTGGAGATAACTACGGCAGTGGCCCGCATGTGTTTTACAGCAAATCGTTTCGCGGCTCTGATTCAAGCTTGCACAGCAAAGCGATGATCTTTGATCGGCAGAAGTCGTTTATCGGCTCGTTCAACTTCGACCCGCGTTCGGTGTTGTGGAACACCGAGGTTGGGGTCTTGGTCGACAGTCCGGAGTTGGCCGAGCATGTGCGTGAGCTGGCCTTGCAGGGGATGGCGCCGGCGCTGAGTTACGAGGCGAAGTTACAGGATGGCCAGATCGTCTGGATCACTGAGGACAACGGCCAGATGCACACCCTGACCAAGGAGCCGGGGAGTTGGTGGCGGCGGTTCAATGCGTGGTTCAGCACCACGGTAGGGCTTGAGCGAATGCTTTAAAAAAGCAAAGGATCGCAGCCTTCGGCAGCTCCTACAGTTGAAGTGCATTCCTCCTGTAGGAGCTGCCGAAGGCTGCTATCTTTTGATGTCAGGCAGGCTCAGTAACTGCGCCAAATGCACCTTGGCGCAACAGCAATATCACCAACCCGAACGCTCCGATCGCCATCAACAACGGCAACGCATGCCCACTGATCCACTGGCTGCCCGCCCCCGCAGCCAGCGGCCCGACCAGACAACCGACACCCCACAACTGCGCAATGTGCGCATTCGCCCGCACCAGCGCATCGTCACGATAACGCTCGCCAATCAGAATCAGCGACAGAGTGAACAAACCACCGGCACTCGCCCCGAACAATACCCACAATGGCCAGATCAGTAGCGTGTCGAGCAACAGCGGAATCGCCAGACTCGACAGCATCAACACCACCGCACAACCGGCGAATAGCGTACGCCGCGACAGATAATCGGCCAGCGCACCAATCGGCAGTTGCAGCAGCGCATCACCCACCACCACCGTGCTGACCATCGCCAGTGCAATCTCGGCAGTGAAGCCCTGTTGCAGGCAATACACCGGCAGTAACGTCAGGATCATCGCCTCGAATGCGGCGAACAACGACACCGCCCAGGCAATCGCCGGCAACTCACGGGCGAAGCCCCACAATTCCTTGAACGTTACGCTGCTGGCTTCACTGCTCGGCGCACCGCTGCGACCCAGCAAGAGCAATGGCGACAGCAACAGCAAAGCGACACCGACCCAGAAACCGTAATCATGCTCGGTACCCAGCGCGCCCAACAGCAACGGACCCGACAGTTGGCTCAACGCATAGCTGCTGCCATACAGCGCCACCAGTCGCCCGCGCCAGTTCTCGACCACCAGTTGATTGATCCAGCTCTCGCCGAGGATGAACACGATGGTCAGGATCACCCCGATCATCAGCCGTAGCACCAGCCAGATCGGGTAGCTCGGCAGCAACGCCAACAGACCGATCGACAGCGCCCCGGCCCACAGGCACAGGCGCATCAGGTTCGCCGTGCCGAAACGTGCCGCCAGATGACTGGAAATCTTCGCGCCCAACAACACGCCAATCGCTGGCATCGCCGCCATCACGCCGATGGCAAAAGAGCCGTAGCCCCAACCTTCGAGGCGCAACGACACCAACGGCATGCTGACCCCCAGGGCCAGGCCGACACTCAAGACAGACGCCAACACGGCGAAATACGTCGCCCACCGCATGTTCCACGCTCCTGTGGATTATTTTTATGTGCACCACAAAACCAATGTGGGAGCGAGCTTGCTCGCGAATACGGTTTCACATTCAGCAGATCTGCTGACTGATACACCGCATTCGCGAGCAAGCTCGCTCCCACAGGGGATCTCTGTCTGGTTTGGGAGCCTGATTGAATCAGGCTCCCCTCAGCGGCTTACAGCTTGATCCACGTCGCCTTCAACTCGGTGTACTTGTCGAACGCATGCAGCGACTTGTCGCGGCCGTTGCCCGACTGCTTGAAGCCGCCGAACGGTGCGGTCATGTCGCCGCCGTCGTACTGGTTGACCCAGACACTGCCTGCGCGCAGTGCCTTGGCGGTCAAATGCGCCTTGGAGATGTCCTGGGTCCATACCGCAGCGGCCAGGCCATACGGCGTGTCGTTGGCGATCTGGATCGCTTCTTCAGCGGTATCGAAAGCGATGACCGACAGCACCGGGCCGAAGATCTCTTCCTGAGCGATCTTCATCGCGTTGCTCACGCCGTCGAAAATCGTTGGCTCAACGTAGGTGCCACCGGTTTCCTGCAAAATGCGTTTGCCGCCGGCGACCAGTTTGGCGCCATCGGTGTGCCCGGATTCGATGTACGACAGCACGGTGTTCATCTGCTGAGTGTCGACCAGCGCACCGACGTTGGTCGCCGGATCCAACGGATTGCCCGGCTTCCAGGTTTTCAGCGCCTCGATCACCATCGGCAGGAATGTGTCCTTGATCGAACGCTCGACCAGCAGACGCGAACCGGCGGTGCAGACTTCGCCCTGGTTGAAGGCGATGGCGCTGGCAGCGGATTCGGCAGCCGCTTGCAGATCCGGCGCATCGGCAAAGACGATGTTCGGGCTCTTGCCGCCGGCTTCCAGCCAGACGCGTTTCATGTTCGATTCGCCGGAGTAGATCATCAGTTGCTTGGCGATCTTGGTCGAACCGGTGAACACCAGCGTGTCGACATCGTTGTGCAGGGCCAGCGCCTTGCCGACGGTGTGACCGTAGCCCGGCAGCACGTTGAGGACGCCTTTCGGAATACCGGCCTCAACAGCCAGCGCAGCGATACGGATGGCGGTCAGCGGGGATTTTTCCGATGGCTTGAGGATCACCGAGTTACCGGTCGACAGCGCCGGGCCGAGTTTCCAGCAGGCCATCATCAGCGGGAAGTTCCACGGCACGATGGCACCGACCACGCCTACCGGCTCGCGGGTCACCAGGCCCAGTTGGTCGTGCGGTGTGGCCGCCACTTCGTCGTAGATCTTGTCGATCGCCTCACCACTCCAGCTCAGCGCCTGCGCCGCGCCCGGAACGTCGATGTACAGCGAATCGCTGATCGGCTTGCCCATGTCGAGGGTTTCGAGCAGGGCCAGTTCTTCGGCGTGCTGCTTAAGCAGGCCGGCAAAACGAATCATGGTGGCTTTGCGTTTGGTCGGCGCCAGGCGCGACCAGACGCCGGAATTGAAAGTAGCGCGGGCGTTTTCCACGGCGCGCTGGGCGTCGGCGGCATCACAGCTGGCGATCTTGCCAAGCAGACGGCCATCGACCGGGCTGATGCACTCGAAGGTCTCGCCGGAGACGGCGTCGGTGTATTCGCCATTGAGGTAGGCGCGGCCTTCGATTTTCAGGTCGCGGGCGCGTTGTTCCCAGTCGGCACGAGTCAGGGTGGTCATTTAAGTGTCCTCCTCTTGTTCAATACGAGCGCCGCGCGATCGTCGCCAGCGTCCTCAAAAATTCTGCCCGGCCAGCCTGCATTTCGGCCCAAGGCACCCGCCACCCTAAACCAGCGGCCGGGGTTGTTTCAATATATTTGACATAAGGTGGCCATACGGCCTTGCGGTGTTGATTTTAATCAACATAGACTTTGACCATTTCCAGCCAATCGCGCCGTATTCACGGGGGATAACAACAATGAACATCCAGAACGTCGTCGACATCAGCCTGACCAGCAGCGAAGCCGAACGCTATCGCCCGGACCCGGCGAAGGTGCTGAAGGGAGATCCTGAGCAAGCGGTGTTCCATCAGTACGAAAGCCCCTGTGGGCAGATGGGCGTTGGCGTTTGGGAAGGTGCGATCGGGCAGTGGACGGTGAATTACACCGAGCATGAGTACTGCGAAATCCTGCAGGGGGTCTCGGTGCTGCGTGACGGCGAGGGCAATGCCAAGACGTTGCGCGTTGGCGACCGGTTTGTGATTCCGGCAGGGTTTCGGGGCACTTGGGAAGTGCTTGAGGCTTGCCGCAAGATCTATGTGATCTTTGAACAGAAGGCTTGAGGATTTTCGCTGGCTGATCCGGCCCTATCGCGAGCAGGCTCACTCCTACAGGTGACCGCATTCCAATTTAGGAATGAGCCTGCTCGCGATAGGGCCAGAACCGGAAACACAAAATCCGAGGCAACAAAAAAGGCCCGTATCGTGAGATACGGGCCTTTTTCGTAAGTCGGGAAAAATCAATTACTTGATTTTGCCTTCCTTGTAGATCACGTGCTTGCGAACAACCGGATCAAATTTCTTGATCTCGATTTTGTCCGGGGTAGTACGCTTGTTCTTGTCGGTAGTGTAGAAGTGACCAGTACCGGCGCTCGAGATCAAACGAATCAATTCACGCATGATTAGCTCCCTTAAATCTTGCCATCGCGGCGAAGTTCGGCGAGCACGACAGTGATGCCACGCTTGTCGATGATACGCATGCCTTTGGCAGATACGCGCAGACGCACAAAACGTTTCTCTTCTTCAACCCAGAAGCGGTGATGCTGCAGGTTCGGCAGGAAACGACGACGGGTTTTGTTGTTTGCGTGGGAAATGTTATTCCCAGTCACCGGACCCTTACCGGTAACTTGACATACTCTCGACATGCCTCAGCCCTCTAAAACCACATGCCCAACCCGGCATGGGTTGGCCGCTTAATCTCTCAGTCATTTGGCGCCAGGCGCCGCGTTTCTTTAGAGGTCTTACCGGCTACACCTACAGTGAAGGAACCGGGCCCCTAGAAAAGAGCGCTGCTTTATACCAGAAAGACTTCGGAGCAACAACATTCGGTGTGCAAACAATCCACAAAAAGGCGCTTTTTCAGCCTGCGAACGCCTTGGATAAAGGCTGGCATCGATTTTTACCACTCGTCGCAGAAAATCGTCCCTACGGGCGATTCAGACTTTTTACCGCGCACCGCGGTCTGAAAAACCGCCATCACTGTGCCCCGAAAATGCAAAAAGGGGATAGTCATTTGTAATCCAGACCTCTAGGGTAGGCCTTTTCCAGACTGCACTTGCAGATGGGCCTTCGATCTGTAAAAGGAAACCGACCATGCGCCTCGCTGCCCTACCCCTGTTGCTCGCCCCGCTCCTGCTGAGCCACCTGGCCCAGGCCGCCGCGCTGAGCGTCTGCACCGAGGCCAGCCCTGAAGGGTTCGACGTGGTGCAGTACAACTCGCTGACCACCACCAACGCCTCGGCGGACGTACTGATGAACCGTCTGGTGGACTTCGATACCGCCAGCGGCAAAGTCGTGCCGAGCCTGGCCGACAGCTGGGAAGTCAGCACCGATGGCCTGACTTACGTGTTCAAGCTGCACCCGCAGGTGAAGTTTCACACGACCGAATACTTCAAGCCGAGCCGCGAGCTGACCGCCGAAGACGTCAAATTCAGCTTCGACCGCATGCTCGACCCGGCCAACCCGTGGCACAAGGTCGCTCAAAGCGGCTTCCCGCACGCACAGTCGATGCAACTGCCAGCACTGATCAAGAAAATCGACGCACTCGATCCGCTGACCGTACGCTTCACTCTTGATCATCCGGATTCAACATTCCTGGCGACCCTGAGCATGGGCTTCGCCTCGATCTACTCCGCCGAATACGCCGACAAACTGATGAAAGCCGGCGCGACCGACAAGCTCAACAGCCAGCCGATCGGCACTGGCCCGTTCGTGTTCAACCGTTTCCAGAAAGACGCAGCGATTCGTTACAAGGCCAACCCGGATTACTTCGGCGGTAAGCCTTCGGTGGATCCGTTGATTTTCGCCATTACCCCGGACGCTAACGTGCGCCTGCAAAAACTGCGGCGCAATGAATGCCAGATCGCCCTGTCACCGAAGCCACTCGACGTACAAGCCGCGCTGAAAGAACCGACGCTGAAAGTCGAAAAGACTGACGCGTTCATGACCGCATTCGTCGGCATCAACAGCCAGCATCCGCCGCTGGACAAGCCGGAAGTGCGGCAGGCAATCAACCTCGCCTTCGACAAGGCCAACTACATCAAGGCTGTGTTTGAAGACACCGCCGAAGCCGCCAGCGGCCCTTACCCGCCGAACACCTGGAGTTACGCGAAGAACCTGCCGGGTTACCCGCACGATGTCGCCAAAGCCAAGGCATTGCTGGCCAAGGCCGGGTTGAAGGACGGTTTCCAGACCACCATCTGGACGCGTCCTTCCGGCAGCCTGCTGAATCCGAACCCGAGCCTGGGCGCACAGATGTTGCAGTCAGATCTGGCGGAAATCGGCATTCAGGCGGAAATCCGCGTGATCGAGTGGGGAGAGTTGATTCGTCGCGCCAAGGCCGGCGAGCATGATCTGCTGTTCATGGGCTGGGCCGGCGATAACGGCGACCCGGACAACTTCCTCACGCCGCAGTTTTCCTGCGCGGCGGTCAAGTCGGGTACCAACTTCGCACGCTACTGCAATGCCGATCTGGACAAGCTGATCAGCGCCGGCAAGACCACCAGCGAACAAGGTGTACGCACCAAGCTGTACGAGCAGGCGCAGGCGCAGATTCAGCAGCAGGCGTTGTGGCTGCCGCTGGCGCATCCGACCGCGTATGCGCTGACACGTAAGGACGTGCAGGGTTACTCGGTAAGCCCCTTTGGCCGCCAGGACTATTCGAAGGTAAACCTGAAATAACCTGCCCTGCACATAACGTGTAGGAGTGAGCCTGCTCGCGATGGCGTCATTTCAGTCAACCCATTCGGTGACTGGAAAATTGCTATCGCGAGCAGGCTCACTCCTACAGGGGGTTAGCGTTTTTCCCCTGAACTTTACATCCAGCCACACTCCGCCATCGACAACGGCTCACCATCGCCGACGATGAAGTGATCGAGCACCCGCACGTCAATCAGCTCCAGTGCCTTTTGCAGTCGCTTGGTCAGCAGCCGATCTGCCTGACTGGGGTCAGTGTTCCCCGATGGATGGTTGTGGCACAGGATCAACGCAGCGGCGTTATTGGCCAGACATCGCTTCACAACCTCGCGTGGATGCACGCTGGTGTTGTCGATTGAGCCGCGAAACAGTATCTCGAAATTCAGTACTTGATGTTTGGAGTCGAGAAACAGGCAACCAAACACCTCATGCGGTTCGTGACGCAGCATCGATTTCAGATAATCGCGAACGACCTGAGGGTTTTCCAGGGCTGGTTTCTGCCGTGATTTCTCAGCCAGATGCCGCCTGTTCATTTCCTGAGCAGCTTGCAGTTGCGCAAACTTCGCCGGCCCGAGCCCCAATTGTTTGCTGAATTCGTCCTGATCGGCCTCAAGCAGCAAACGCAGGCTACCGAATTGAGTCAACAGATTGCGCGCCAGGTCCACAGCGCTTATTCCGGGCAATCCGGTGCGCAGAAAAATCGCCAATAACTCAGCGTCTGAAAGGCTCGCTGCCCCGTGCTCCAACAACCTTTCCCGCGGACGTTCCGCCGCAGGCCAATCGCGAATACTCATAGCACTTCCCTGTCTGTGGGCGCCGCTGTTCCGTAGCGGTCGCTGTGATATCGTAGCCCATCTTTTTTGCGGGCGAATTCACCCTGGGGAGGGGGTTTCGCCACGTATGTCACCCACGAAATGAAAGGCAGACCTATGCAGCGGCTGTATCGGAAACGCATCGTGCTCGGCGTCGGCGGCGGCATCGCGGCCTACAAGAGCGCCGATCTGGTTCGTCGCCTGATCGATCAGGGTGCCGAAGTACGCGTGGTAATGACCCATGGCGGCGCCGAGTTCATCACCCCGCTGACCATGCAAGCGCTGTCCGGCCACCCGGTCCACCTCGACTTGCTCGACCCGGCTGCCGAAGCCGCGATGGGCCACATCGAGCTGGCGAAATGGGCCGATCTGGTACTGATCGCCCCGGCCACCGCCGACCTGATCGCCCGCCTGGCCCAAGGCATCGCCAACGATTTGCTGACCACCCTGGTGCTGGCCACCGACGCCGTTGTGGCAGTCGCGCCGGCAATGAATCAGGCGATGTGGCGTGATCCGGCGACCCAGGCCAACCTGCAACTCCTGGAAAGCCGTGGCCTGAAGACCTTCGGCCCGGCCTCGGGTAGCCAGGCCTGCGGCGACGTCGGCATGGGCCGCATGATGGAGGCCACCGACCTCGCACAATGCGCGGCGGACTGCTTCCAGCGCCAGGCGCTGACCGGCAAACACGTCGTCATCACCGCCGGCCCGACTCAGGAAAACATCGACCCGGTTCGCTACATCACTAACCACAGCTCCGGCAAAATGGGCTTCGCCCTCGCTGAAGCCGCAGTTGAGGCCGGCGCCCGCGTCACGCTGATCAGCGGCCCGGTGCACCTGCCGACACCGGATCGCGTCACGCGTATCGACGTGGTCAGCGCCCGCGACATGCTCGCGGCTTGCGAGTCGGCGATCCCGTGCGATGTGTTCATCGCCTCGGCAGCCGTTGCGGACTACCGCCCGGAAGTCGTCGCCCCGCAAAAACTCAAGAAAGATCCTACGAGCGGTGACGGCTTCGTCCTGCAAATGGTGCGTAACCCGGACATCCTGGCCACCATCGCGACCCGTCCCGACCGTCCGTTCAGTGTCGGTTTCGCCGCCGAGACCGAACACCTGCTCGACTACGCTGCACGCAAGCTGAAGGACAAGAATCTCGATTTGATCGTCGCCAACGACGTCGCCAACCCGAGCATCGGTTTCAACAGCGAAGAAAACGCCTGCAGCGTGATTGACCGTGCGCTGCACGCCACGGTTTTCGCCCAGACCAGCAAGAGCAAGATCGCTCGCCAACTGGTCACCTTTATCGCCGAACGTCTGAACCAGGTTTAATTTACATGCACGCTTTGCAAGCCAAGATCCTCGACCCACGCATCGGCACCGAATTCCCGCTGCCGCAATACGCCACCCCGGGTTCCGCCGGCCTCGACCTGCGCGCCATGCTGGATCAGGACATCGTGATCAAGCCGGGTGAAACCGTGCTGATCCCCACCGGTCTGTCGGTTTACATCGGCGACCCGAACCTCGCCGCGCTGATCCTGCCGCGCTCGGGCATGGGCCATAAGCACGGCATCGTGCTGGGCAACCTCGTGGGTCTGATTGACTCGGATTATCAGGGCCCGCTGATGGTGTCTTGCTGGAACCGTGGCCAGACCGACTTCACCATGACCGTCGGCGAACGTCTGGCGCAACTGGTGCTGGTACCGGTGGTACAGGCGCATTTCGAAATGGTTGAAGAGTTCGTCGAAACCGAACGCGGCACTGGCGGATTTGGCCATACCGGCACCAAATAACCGGAGCCATCTTCTGTAGGAGCTGCCGCAGGCTGCGATCTTTTGATTTTTAAGATCAAGATCAATAGATCGCAGCCTGCGGCAGCTCCTACAGGGGGAAGTTTCAGCAGATCAGCTGAAAGGTTTAACACCGAAAATCAAGGTTTTGCCGGCCGAAAGCCACGCCCGCCGAGGCATCATGGCCCTTTCATACCACGAACTCTCCGTGAAAAACGCCGTCATACCCTTCAGTTTGAGCCTGCCGTCGAACGATTCGTCGGTCTGTCCCGCCACTTTCGAGATGGAGCATTTCCGTAGATGAGCACCCCAGCCAAGATCGCCCCGAAGCTGCCCGACAGCATTTTCCGCGCCTATGACATTCGCGGCACCGTGCCGGAATTCCTCAATGCCGAAACCGCTTACTGGATTGGCCGCGCCATCGGTTCGCAGAGCCTGGCCCAAGGTGAACCGAACGTTTCCGTCGGTCGCGACGGCCGCCTGTCCGGCCCGGAGCTGGTTGCAGAACTGATTCGCGGCATCGCCGAAAGCGGCTGCCACGTCAGCGATGTCGGCCTGGTGCCAACGCCCGCGCTGTACTACGCCGCTAACGTCCTGGCCGGCAAATCCGGGGTGATGCTCACCGGCAGCCACAACCCGTCGAACTACAACGGTTTCAAGATCGTCATCGCCGGCGACACCCTCGCCAACGAACAGATCCAGGCCCTGCACGAGCGCCTGAAGAGCAACAACTTGAGCAGCGGCACCGGCAGTGTCACTCAGGTCGAGATCCTCGACCGCTACAACACCGAAATCGTCCAGGACATTAAACTGGCACGGCGCATGAAAGTCGTGGTCGACTGCGGCAACGGCGCGGCCGGTGTGATCGCCCCGCAACTGATCGAAGCACTGAATTGCGAAGTCATCCCGCTGTTCTGCGAGGTCGATGGCAACTTCCCCAACCACCACCCGGATCCGGGCAAGCCTGAGAACCTCGTCGACCTGATCGCCAAGGTCAAGGAAACCAACGCCGATATCGGCCTGGCTTTCGACGGCGACGGCGACCGCGTCGGTGTAGTGACCAACACCGGCAGCATCGTTTATCCCGATCGCCTGCTGATGCTGTTCGCCCGTGACGTGGTCGCGCGCAACCCGGACGCGGAAATCATCTTCGACGTCAAATGCACCCGCCGCCTGGTGCCGCTGATCAAGGAATACGGTGGTCGTCCGCTAATGTGGAAGACCGGTCATTCGTTGATCAAAAAGAAAATGAAACAATCCGGTGCGCTATTGGCCGGGGAAATGAGCGGGCACATCTTCTTCAAGGAGCGCTGGTTCGGTTTCGACGACGGTATCTACAGCGCCGCACGGCTGCTGGAGATCCTCAGCAAGGAAAAATCCACCGCGGAAGAGCTGTTTGCGACCTTCCCGAACGATATTTCTACGCCGGAAATCAATATCCATGTGACCGAAGAGAGCAAATTCAGCATCATTGATGCACTGCACGACGCACAGTGGGGTCCGGGTGCTGACCTGACCACCATCGACGGCGTGCGAGTCGATTACGCCAAAGGCTGGGGCCTGGTGCGCGCGTCCAACACCACACCGGTGCTGGTGCTGCGCTTCGAGGCCGATGACGAGGCTGAATTGCAACGCATCAAGGATGTGTTCCACGCCCAACTGAAACGCGTTGCACCTGATCTCCAACTACCGTTCTGATCCACCCGGAGCCCTGAATGACCCTCGAACGCGAAGCCGCCGCCCATACCGCCCAGGTCCTGTCCGAAGCGTTGCCTTACATCCGACGTTATGTCGGCAAGACCCTGGTGATCAAATACGGCGGCAATGCGATGGAAAGCGAGGAGCTGAAAACCGGCTTTGCGCGCGATATCGTCTTGATGAAAGCCGTGGGCATCAACCCGGTCGTGGTTCACGGTGGCGGCCCGCAGATCGGCGATCTGCTCAAGCGTCTGTCGATCGAAAGCCACTTCGTCGATGGTATGCGCGTCACCGACGCCGCGACCATGGATGTGGTGGAAATGGTCCTTGGCGGCCAGGTCAACAAAAGCATCGTCAACCTGATCAACCGTCACGGCGGCAGCGCCATCGGCCTGACCGGTAAAGACGCCGGGCTGATTCGTGCGAAGAAGCTCACCGTCACCCGTCAGACGCCGGAGATGACGCAACCGGAAATCATCGACATCGGTCAGGTCGGCGAAGTGGTCGGGATCAATACCGAACTGCTGAACCTGCTGGTCAAAGGCAACTTCATCCCGGTGATCGCGCCGATCGGCGTGGGTGAGAACGGCGAGTCGTACAACATCAACGCGGATCTGGTGGCTGGTAAAGTCGCCGAGGCACTGAAAGCCGAGAAGCTGATGTTGCTGACCAATATTGCCGGCCTGATGGACAAGTCGGGCACCGTGTTGACCGGCCTGAGCACGCAGCAGGTCGACGACCTGATCGCCGACGGCACTATCTACGGCGGTATGCTGCCGAAGATTCGTTGCGCACTGGAAGCGGTTCAGGGCGGCGTGGGCAGCTCGCTGATCATCGACGGCCGCGTGCCGAACGCGATCCTGCTGGAAATCTTCACCGACACCGGTGTGGGCACGCTGATCAGCAATCGCAAGCGCCCATAAGCGCTGACGTAAACAAAAAGACCCCGCTCAGCCTGGCTGAGCGGGGTCTTTTTTTGCACCACATTCCCTGTGGGAGCGAGCCTGCTCGCGAAAGCGGTCTTTGCATCACATTAATATTGAATGTGAAGGCCTCTTCGCGAGCAGGCTCGCTCCCACAGTGCTCCGCCGCTAGACGCCGAATTGTGCGCGGTAGGCTTCTACGGCTGGCAGGTGTTGCTTGAGCTGCGGATCATCGGCAAGGAATTCCAGCACCTGATTCAGCGAAACAATGCTGATCACCGGGATACCGAAATCACGCTCGACTTCTTGAATGGCCGACAATTCACCGTTGCCACGTTCCTGACGGTTCAGCGCAATCAGCACGCCCGCAGCCTTGGCACCGTCCTGGGAAGCGATGATCTGCATCACTTCGCGGATTGCTGTACCGGCCGTGATTACGTCATCAATGATCAGCACATCGCCAGTCAGTGGCGCGCCGACCAGACTACCGCCCTCGCCGTGGGCCTTGGCTTCCTTGCGGTTGAAGCACCACGGCAGATCACGGTCGTGGTGCTCGGCCAGTGCCACAGCGGTGGTTGCCGCCAACGGGATGCCTTTGTAGGCCGGGCCAAACAGAACGTCGAAGGGAATGCCGCTCTCAGCGATGGCTGCCGCGTAGAAACGCCCCAGCTGCGCCAGGGCCGAACCCGAGTTGAACAGGCCGGCATTGAAGAAGTAAGGACTGGTGCGCCCGGACTTCAGGGTGAACTCACCGAAGCGCAAAACGCCGCGATCGATGGCAAAACGAATGAAATCGCGCTGATACGCTTGCATGAAAAAAACCCCAAATACCACGGATTTAGCTAATTAGCTTGACGCCGTGTATCATACACGCACGCGATTTTTGGGGCCATTTATGCGGATCATCAGTGTGAACGTCAATGGTATTCAGGCTGCAGTCGAGCGTGGTTTGCTCAGTTGGCTGCAAGCACAGAATGCCGACGTCATCTGCCTGCAGGACACCCGTGCCTCCGCCTTTGAACTGGATGACCCAGCCTTCCAACTGGATGGCTACTTCCTTTATGCCTGCGATGCTGAAGTCCCTGCCCAAGGCGGCGTGGCTTTGTATTCGCGGTTGCAACCGAAGGCTGTCATCAGCGGTCTCGGTTTCGAGACGGCCGACCGCTACGGGCGCTACCTGCAAGCAGATTTCGACAAAGTCAGTATTGCCACCTTGCTGCTTCCTTCGGGGATGAACGGCGATGAGGACTTGAACCAGAAATTCAAGCTCATGGACGACTTCGGCAAGTACCTGGACAAACAGCGGCGCAAACGTCGCGAGTACATTTATTGTGGCTCGCTGTACGTGGCGCAGCAGAAGCTCGACATCAAGAACTGGCGCGACAGCCAGCAATCCCCGGGCTTCCTGGCGCCAGAACGCGCCTGGATGGACGAGATTGTCGGCAACATGGGCTATGTCGATGCGCTGCGCGAAGTCAGCCGTGAAGGCGACCAGTACAGCTGGTGGCCGGACAACGAACAGGCCGAGATGCTCAATCTCGGCTGGCGGTTTGACTACCAGATCCTGACCCCGGGCCTGCGGCGCTTCGTGCGCAGTGCTCGCCTGCCGCGTCAGCCACGGTTCTCGCAGCACGCACCGCTGATCGTCGACTACGACTGGACGCTGACCATCTAAGCGCCTTTTCGAAGTAAAAAAATGCCCGTATCGCAGGATATGGGCATTTTTTGTGCGTCAGTGCCAAGCCGATTCGGACTCAGACAGCAGCGAAGAACGGTAAGGCCAGGTAGAGCTTGATCACGACGACATTAATGATATCGATGAAAAACGCTCCGACCATCGGCACCACCAGAAAGGCAATCTGCGACGGCCCATAACGCTGCGTCACTGCCTGCATATTGGCGATCGCCGTCGGCGTCGCACCCAATCCGAAACCGCAATGCCCTGCCGCCAGCACGGCCGCGTCGTAGTTGCGCCCCATCATCCGGAATGTCACGAAAATCGCGAACAACGCCATGACCAGCGCCTGCACTGCCAGGATGATGAAGATGGGCAGCGCCAATGCTGCCAGATCCCACAGTTTGAGCGACATCAGGGCAATCGCCAGAAACAGCGACAAGCTGACATTGCCCAGCACCGACACCTCACGCTCGAACACCTGATACAGACCCAACGCCGAAAGCCCGTTGCGCAAGACCACGCCAACAAACAGAACACAAACGAACGTCGGCAACTCGAATGCGGTGCCCTGCAGCAGGCCGTTCAACAGATTGCCCGCCAGCAAACTGACCGCGATCAGGGCGAGTGTTTCTATAAACGAAAACGGGGTAATCGAGCGTTCTTTGTTTGGTTGCTCGAAGCCTTTCGGCAACCGCAGCGGCGCATCCGGACTCTGACAACCGGGCACCTGCACTCGCTTGATGAGCAAGCGCGCGACTGGTCCGCCGATCAAACCACCCAGCACAAGGCCAAACGTCGCGGAAGCCATCGCCAGCTCCGACGCAGAGGCCAGACCGTATTTCTCACTGAATACCGTACCCCACGCAGCCCCAGTGCCGTGACCGCCCGCCAAGGTGATCGATCCGGTCAGCAGTCCCATCAATGGATCGAGCCCGAGCATTGTTGCCAGCCCGATCCCCATCGCATTCTGCACCACCAACAATCCGGTGACTGCCAATAGAAATATCCCAACAACGCGCCCGCCTTTCTTCAAGCTGGCAAAGTCTGCACTTAGACCAATGGTGGCAAAAAAGGCCAGCATCAAAGGTGTCTGCAGCGAAGTATCGAAACGAATTTCAATATTTAGCGTTCGCAGCAGCAACAAGATCAAGGCAACTACCAGGCCACCCGCGACCGGTTCAGGGATATTGTAACTGCGCATGAAACCAACACGCATAACGAGCCCGCGTCCTAGCAGAAGGACTAAGGAGGCGGCCACAAGTGTTCCGTAAAAATCGAGCTGAATCATTGGGATTATTCTTGGCTATATATTCAGAGGCGAGCTGTTTACCTGCACGCGCCTCATGAACCGGCTGATTGTCTCAACACTGATTACTCGGAAATTCAATAGCCTTCGATGGCTTGAATATATCTTAATATTTCAGGAGAAATATTATCCGAGCAACTTTAACAATCGTCGCCTTTGATTCCAAGGCCATGAATCCTAACTAAGCCGATGCAGTTGTGACTAAAAGTGTATATACAGAAAGAGTATCGACCGATCATCGCGATCAGATCATTCCTACCCATAATAACGATTAATTTTGTTGCATTAATAAAATGCCCTGACAGGTCAGGGCATTTGCTTTAAAACTTTTCGAGCGCCTTATTTAATCAGCCGCCAGGTAAACGGATATCGGTAAGGAAAACCTTCATTGGCCTTCACACCGGCGATGATGGTCAATACCAGCGCACCAATGGCCAGTATCCCCAACAGGAAGAACCCGATGATCAGCACCATCAGCAGGAAACAGATCAACGAGGCGATGGCGACGGTGATCTGAAAATTCAGCGCCTCCTTGCCTTGAGCGTCGATGAACGGGTCCGTTTCGCGCTTCATCTGCCAGAGGATCAACGGCCCGATCAGATTGCCGAACGGAATCCAGATCCCCAGCAAGGCGGACAAGTGACAAAACATCGCCCATTGGCGAACCTCCTGGCTCGGTTTGGGCAGCAATTCTTGTTCGTCACTCATCGCGTCCTCCTTGCGGTTATGAACCTGCTCAGTCGGCCAGTGCAGCCTTTTGCAGTTCGAAGATTTCGTTCATGCCTTGCTTGGCCAGTTCCAGCATGGCGTTCAAGTCTTCAGGCTGGAACGGCGCGCCTTCAGCCGTGCCCTGCACCTCGATGAAGCCACCGGTGCTGGTCATCACCACGTTGAGGTCAGTCTCGGCGACGGAATCTTCAAGATAGTCCAGATCCAGCACGGCCTCGCCCTGATACATGCCGACCGACACGGCACCGATCATCTGCTTGAGCGGATCGCCACCCTTCTGGCCGCCACGCTTCTTGATTACTTTCAGTGCATCAACCAGTGCAACCATGGCGCCGGTGATCGAAGCCGTGCGAGTACCACCGTCGGCCTGAATCACGTCGCAGTCGACGTACAGGGTCACATCGCCCAGCTTGGACATGTCCAGCGCAGCGCGCAGGGAACGGCCGATCAGGCGCTGGATTTCCAGGGTGCGACCGCCCTGCTTGCCACGGCTCGCTTCACGCTGGTTACGCTCGCCAGTGGCGCGCGGCAGCATGCCGTATTCGGCGGTCAACCAACCCTGGCCCTGGCCTTTGAGGAAGCGCGGTACACCGTTTTCGACGCTGACGGTGCAGATGACTTTGGTATCACCGAATTCGACCAGTACGGATCCCTCGGCGTGTTTGGTGTAGTTGCGGGTAATGCGGATCGAGCGGAGCTGATCGGCAGCGCGACCACTTGGACGTTTCATAGGGAATACCTGTACTGGGGACGGAAAACTGCCGAGCATTATAGAGCGCTGCACCGCGCGTGGGCACTCGTTAAAAATCCAGCCCGACGATCGAAGGCCCTGAAACACCCGTTACCGACGGGATGCAGCCCTTTGTCACACCGTGTGTTTGGGCGCATTCGCCGCACTGCGCTACAATCCTGCGCCTTTGCTGCCAGTCGGCTTAAATTCATACATATCGCGCCTGCGGAACACAGGTTTCGCGCCGATCTGCATTTGCGAGGTCACCGCCATGGTGCACAGCATGACCGCCTTCGCCCGCGTCGAAAAAGCCGGCGCACAGGGCACCCTGAGCTGGGAACTGCGCTCGGTGAACAGTCGCTATCTGGAACCGCACCTGCGCCTGCCGGAGTCGTTTCGCGACCTCGAAGGCGCGGTGCGTGAAGCGCTGCGTCAGGGCCTGTCGCGGGGCAAACTGGAATGCACCCTGCGTTTCACCGAAGAAAGCACCGGCAAAGCCCTGCAAGTCGATCGCGAGCGCGCCGCGCAGCTGGTCGCAGCGGCTGAGACCGTGGCTGGCCTGATCAAGAACCCTGCCGCACTCAACCCGCTGGAAGTGCTGGCCTGGCCCGGCGTACTGGTGGGCGATGCGAGCGACCCGCAGGCGCTGAATGCCGACGCACTGGCGCTGTTCAATCAAGGCCTGAAAGAGTTGAAGGCCGGCCGCGAGCGCGAAGGCGCGGAGCTGGCACGCCTGATCAACGAGCGCCTGACCTCCATTGAAGAAGACGTGGTGACCCTGCGTGAACTGGTGCCGCAAATGCTTGCGACCCAGCGCCAGAAAGTCCTCGATCGCTTCGCCGACATGAAGGCCGAACTGGATCCGCAGCGTCTCGAACAGGAAATGGTCATCCTCGCGCAAAAGAGCGATGTGGCCGAAGAACTGGATCGCCTGAGCACCCACATCATCGAAGTTCGCCGGGTGCTCAAGTCCGGCGGTGCCGCCGGTCGGCGCCTGGACTTCCTGATGCAGGAACTCAACCGCGAAGCCAACACACTGGGCTCCAAGGCCTTCGACCCGCGCAGCACCCAAGCCGCCGTCAACCTCAAGGTGTTGATCGAGCAGATGCGCGAACAAGTGCAGAATATTGAGTAAGGCTACCCCGACATGACCCACAGCACCGGCACCCTGTACATCATTTCCGCGCCATCGGGCGCGGGCAAGAGCAGCCTGGTCAAGGCCTTGACCGACGCCATACCGGAAATTCGCGTTTCGGTTTCCCACACCACCCGCGCCATGCGCCCGGGTGAAGTGGACGGCGTGAACTATCACTTCGTGACCCGCGAAGAGTTCGTGAAGATGGGCGAGCATGGCGACTTCCTCGAACGCGCCGAAGTCTTCGGCAACTTCTACGGCACCTCGCAAAGCCGCCTGCAGCAGACGCTGGACGAAGGTCACGACCTGATTCTGGAAATCGACTGGCAAGGCGCCGAGCAAGTACGCAAGCTGATGCCGCAAGCACGCTCGATCTTTATCCTGCCGCCGTCGCTTCAGGCCCTGCACCAACGCCTGACCAATCGCGGTCAGGACAGCGACGAGATCATTGACGGGCGGATGCGCGAAGCGGTCAGCGAGATGAGTCACTATGTCGAATACGACTACCTGATCATCAACGACGATTTTGCTCACGCACTGGACGATCTGAAGGCGATTTTCCGCGCCAATCAACTCCAGCAGAAACGCCAGCAAGTACGTTTCGGCAAATTGCTGGCCGAATTGCTCGGATAATCAGCACTTCCCAAAACAGCTGCAAGCGCTTTACATTGGTGCTTGCAGCGCGTTGAAGGGCTTGGTCAAAAAATCAGCGCTTCCCTAATCGCTGGTGATTTTTTAAACTGTTGAGTCCGCTCGCCCAACCGGGCAGCGCGCATATTGCATTCGCTCCGAGGAATACCATGGCCCGCGTAACCGTTGAAGACTGCCTAGAACACGTGGAAAACCGCTTTGAGCTGGTCATGCTCTCTACCAAGCGTGCCCGTCAACTGGCCACCGGCGGCAAAGAGCCATTGGTCCAGTGGGAAAACGACAAGCCGACTGTTGTCGCACTGCGTGAAATCGCTGAAGGCCTGATGAGCTACGAGTTCATCGCCGAGCAGGAAATCGTCCAGGATGAGCCGCTGTTTGCAGCGTTCGAGGACGAGTCCAACGAGGCCGTCTAAGCCTATGCCTGGTCGACGTAGCACGGCGCGGGATCACAGCTTACGGCAGGAATCATCATGCCGAGCATAGACGCCCTCGCCGATCGCTTATCGACCTACCTCGGCAACGACCAGGTCAACCTGGTCCGCCGAGCGTATTTCTACGCCGAACAAGCCCATGACGGTCAACGCCGTCGCAGCGGCGAGGCGTACGTCACGCATCCTCTTGCCGTGGCCAATATTCTTGCCGACATGCACATGGACCATCAGAGCCTGATGGCGGCGATGCTGCATGACGTGATCGAAGACACCGGTATCGCCAAAGAAGCGCTGCAAGCGCAGTTCGGTGAAACCGTGGCCGAACTGGTCGACGGGGTCAGCAAGCTGACCCAGATGAATTTCGAGACCAAGGCCGAAGCCCAAGCCGAAAATTTCCAGAAAATGGCCATGGCCATGGCACGCGACATTCGCGTGATCCTGGTCAAACTCGCCGACCGCCTGCACAACATGCGCACGCTGGAAGTGCTGTCCGGCGAAAAGCGCCGACGCATCGCCAAGGAAACCCTGGAAATCTACGCACCCATCGCCAACCGGCTGGGCATGCATGCCATTCGTATCGAATTCGAAGACCTTGGCTTCAAGGCCATGCACCCGATGCGTTCCGCGCGGATCTACCAAGCGGTCAAACGCGCCCGGGGCAACCGCAAGGAAATCGTCAACAAGATCGAAGAATCCCTTGGCCATTGCCTCGCCATCGACGGCATCCAGGGCGAAGTCAGCGGTCGGCAGAAACACCTCTACGGCATCTACAAGAAAATGCGCGGCAAGCGTCGGGCCTTCAACGAGATCATGGACGTCTATGCGTTCCGGATCATCGTCGACAAGGTCGATACCTGCTACCGCGTGCTGGGTGCTGTACATAATTTGTACAAACCGTTGCCAGGGCGCTTCAAGGATTACATCGCGATTCCCAAAGCCAACGGCTATCAGTCGCTGCACACCACGCTGTTCGGCATGCACGGCGTACCGATCGAAATCCAGATCCGCACCCGCGAAATGGAAGAGATGGCCAACAACGGCATCGCCGCCCATTGGCTGTACAAATCCAGCGGTGACGAGCAGCCAAAAGGCACTCACGCCCGCGCCCGTCAGTGGGTCAAAGGCGTGCTGGAGATGCAGCAACGCGCCGGCAACTCGCTGGAATTCATCGAGAGTGTGAAGATCGACCTGTTCCCGGACGAGGTCTATGTGTTCACGCCCAAAGGACGGATCATGGAGCTGCCGAAAGGCTCCACGGCGGTCGACTTTGCCTACGCGGTACACACCGACGTCGGCAACAGCTGCATTGCCTGCCGGATCAACCGTCGACTCGCACCGCTTTCCGAACCGCTGCAAAGCGGCTCCACGGTCGAGATCGTCAGCGCACCCGGCGCCCGACCGAATCCGGCGTGGCTCAACTTCGTGGTCACGGGCAAGGCGCGCACGCACATCCGTCACGCGCTGAAACTGCAACGTCGCTCGGAGTCCATCAGCCTCGGCGAACGCCTGCTGAACAAGGTGCTCAACGGTTTCGACAGTTCGCTGGAGAAGATCCCGGCCGAACGCGTCAAGGCGATGCTCACCGAGTACCGCCTCGAACTGATCGAAGATTTGCTCGAAGACATTGGCCTGGGTAACCGCATGGCCTACGTGGTCGCCCGCCGCCTGCTTGGCGAAGGCGAACAGTTGCCAAGCCCGGAAGGCCCGCTGGCGATTCGCGGTACCGAAGGTCTGGTGCTGAGCTACGCCAAGTGCTGCACGCCGATCCCGGGCGACCCGATTGTCGGGCACCTGTCGGCGGGCAAAGGCATGGTCGTGCACCTGGACAACTGCCGTAACATCAGCGAAATCAGGCACAACCCGGAAAAATGCATCCAGCTCTCGTGGGCCAAGGATGTCACCGGCGAATTCAACGTCGAACTGCGCGTCGAGCTGGAACACCAGCGCGGCCTGATCGCTCTGCTGGCCAGCAGCGTCAACGCGGCCGACGGCAATATCGAGAAAATCAGCATGGACGAACGCGATGGTCGCATCAGCGTGGTCCAGTTGGTGGTCAGCGTTCACGACCGTGTGCACCTGGCCCGCGTGATCAAGAAACTGCGCGCCTTGACCGGGGTGATCCGCATCACCCGCATGCGTGCATAACCTGCCTATTACAAGGAGTCATATATGACCAAAACCGTAATCACCAGCGACAAGGCCCCGGCCGCCATCGGTACTTACTCCCAGGCGATCAAGGCAGGCAACACCGTTTACATGTCGGGCCAGATTCCTCTGGACCCAAAAACCATGGAACTGGTTGAAGGCTTCGAAGCCCAGACCGTCCAGGTGTTCGAGAACCTCAAAGCCGTGGCTGAAGCCGCTGGCGGCTCGTTCAAGGACATCGTCAAACTGAACATCTTCCTCACCGACCTGAGCCACTTCGCCAAGGTCAACGAGATCATGGGCAAGTACTTCGACCAGCCATACCCGGCTCGCGCCGCCATCGGCGTGGCTGCCCTGCCAAAGGGTTCGCAGGTTGAAATGGATGCCATTCTGGTCATCGAGTGATGCGCACGGCGCGGCCTTCAAACGCCGCGCCGACTGCTCAGCAAGAAAAGGTTTTGAAAGGATTCCACCATGCGCAAAGCGCTAGCTCTCCCGCTGCTCGCCATTTTCCTCGGCGGCTGCGCCAGCAACCCTGCCGAGCGTGACATCAGCGGCACCTGGATCAACCAGGTGGCGATCGATGCCGCAGCCAAGGGCGGCCCCCTGCGCGAAGCGCTTCAGGCTTACGGCCCGAACCTTGAGTGGGACGTCAACACCAAGGCCGGCCAGGCCCGCTACACCAACGGTTTTGAGAACGTCGAAGGACGGCTGCTGGGTGAGAAATCCGGCGCCTGGAAAGTCGACTTCTATGGCAGCTCCGCCAGCGAGCTGAAACGCGACGGCGGGCAACTGCAGCAAGCCGCCAGCGAGAACGAACCCGAGCAGCTTTTCGACCGTGCGCAGATTCCGGTGCCGGAAGGTGCGCCGATCGGCGCCAGTTTCGAGCGCGCGCTGTATTCCGCCTACATGGGCGGCAACTGGACAATCGCCAGCGGTCAGGGCGAAGGCGGCACCGTGCAGTTTCAGGCTGACGGCCAGGTCTCCGGGCTGCCAGGAGCCGACCGTTATGCCTTGTGCCTGGCAGGTGATTGCGCTTCGATGAGCAGTACCAACGACAACATGTGGTTGCAGCTCAACGGTCAGGGCAATGCCTACATCTTTACGCGCAAGGGCAAGGAACTGGAGATTTTCCAGGCGGTGAACACCGCGCTGGCGGATGAAATGCCGCAATACACGCCGGGCGAGCGTAAGTGGTTGCTGGAGAAGCAGTAATCCGGACCACAATCCGCTGAGATCCCCTGTAGGAGTGAGCCTGCTCGCGATAGCGGTGTAACAGTCAGCATATGTGTTGAATGTTAGACCGCTATCGCGAGCAGGCTCACTCCTACAGTTGTTTTGGGGTGTCAGGAAGTCAGCACTTACCTTCGAGGATCGCGGCATAGCCCTCGCGGTAACTTGGGTACGCTGGCGCCCAGCCCAACGCTTTCGCCCGGGCATTGCTGCATCGCTTGCTGCCCGTGCGCCGAACGCTGGCGTCTTCCGCCCATTCGGTAACGCCCAGATACTCACGCAACCAGCCCACCACTTCGGCCAACGGTGCCGGTGCATCGTCCACGCCGATGTAGAAATCCTCCAGCTTCACGCCCTGCCGATCCTTTTCCAGCAGAAACGCCAGCAATCCCGCCGCGTCGTCAGCGTGAATCCGGTTGCCATACAGCGGCGGCTCCACCGCGACGCGATAACCGCGACGCACCTGAGTCAGCAGCCATTCGCGACCCGGGCCGTAAATCCCGGTCAGGCGCAGGATGCTCGCAGGGATGCCACTGTTTAGAGCCACCTGCTCTGCTTCGAGCATCAGTCGCCCGGAATAACCCGCAGCGACCGTCGCAGATGCCTCGTCAACCCACTCACCCTCCTGCTGACCGTAGACACTGCTGCTGGATACGAACAGCAGCCGCTCAGGCACTTGCCCGTAATCTTCCAGCCAGCTCAGGACATTCTGCAAACCCTGCACATAAGCCGCGCGATAACCGGCCTCATCGTGATCAGTCGCTGCAGCGCAATACACCAGATAGTCCACGGCCCCCACCGGCCAGGTCGCCGGGCAGTCTTCGTTGAACAGGTCGCCGGCAACGCCGATCACCCCAGCAGGCAGCTTCGAAACATCCCGGCGCAGGCCATGAACTTCCCAGCCAGCCGCCAGCAATTGCCTGGCCAGACGACTGCCGACATCACCACAACCGGCAATCAAAACAGAAGGCGCGGACATCAAAAAACTCCTATCGGAAAGACACAGCCTAGCGCCGGCAAAGGACGGGCGGCTAGCAATGAAGGAAAAAAAGATACTCTATTACTTTTGTTAACAAGAATTACTTGCAATAATGCACCTCACTTTTGTTCTCGGCCTCACGAGGCCTGGAAGAGCATCAACGTTTTTCTATCTCAGGTCCGGCCAGCATGACACGCAATCAAATCCCCGCTTCGCCAACCAATCGACCTCGCGCCTGGAGCGCGCTGGCGGCTCTGCTGCTCAGCATGATGCTGGCACCGACCGCCGCGTTCGCCGACGCACAAGCGCCAGCAGCCCCGGCCGCGACCGAACAGCACGCACCGGCCGCCAACGCGCCTGCCGCTGCTCCCGCTGCCACTGATCCAGTGCAAGCGGTAGACGCTGCCGACGTACCTGAAGTTCTCGAAGCCGACAACAGCCTGGGCATGGCCCACGACCTGTCGCCGTGGGGCATGTACCAGAACGCCGACATCATCGTGAAAATCGTGATGATCGGTCTGGCCATCGCTTCCATCATCACCTGGACCATCTGGATTGCCAAAGGCTTCGAGCTGATGGGCGCCAAGCGTCGTCTGCGTGGCGAAATCGCCGCCCTGAAGAAAGCCACCACCCTGAAAGAAGCCAGCGCCACGGCCGGCAAGGAAGGCACCCTCGCCAACCTGCTGGTGCACGACGCCCTCGAAGAGATGCGCCTGTCGGTCAACAGCCGCGAGAAAGAAGGCATCAAAGAACGCGTGAGCTTCCGTCTCGAGCGTCTGGTTGCCGCCTGCGGTCGCAACATGAGCAGCGGCACCGGCGTCCTCGCCACCATCGGTTCCACCGCGCCGTTCGTGGGTCTGTTCGGCACCGTGTGGGGCATCATGAATTCCTTCATCGGCATCGCCAAAACCCAGACCACCAACCTTGCTGTCGTCGCGCCCGGCATTGCTGAAGCGCTGCTGGCCACTGCATTGGGTCTGGTTGCTGCGATTCCTGCGGTAGTGATCTACAACGTCTTCGCCCGCTCCATCGCCGGTTACAAGGCGCAGGTTTCCGACGCCTCGGCAGAAGTGCTGCTGCTGGTCAGCCGCGACCTCGACCACCAGCCTGAGCGCAGCTCGCAACCGCACATGGTGAAAGTGGGGTAATCGGCCATGGGCCTGCATTTGAAAGAAGGCGCAGACGACGATCTGGCCGAGAACCACGAAATCAACGTCACGCCGTTCATCGACGTGATGCTGGTGCTGTTGATCATCTTCATGGTGGCCGCGCCATTGGCCACCGTAGACATCAAAGTCGACCTGCCTGCCTCGACCGCCAAACCGGCGCCGCGGCCAGAGAAACCGGTGTTCCTCAGCGTCAAGGCTGACCAGCGCCTGTACATCGGCGACGATGAAGTGAAAGCCGAAACCCTCGGCGCCGTGCTCGACGCCAAGACTCAGGGCAAGAAAGACACCACCATCTTCTTCCAGGCCGACAAAGGCGTGGATTACGGCGACCTCATGAGCGTGATGGACAAGCTGCGCTCCGCCGGTTACCTGAAGGTCGGTCTGGTCGGACTTGAGACGGCAGCCAAGAAATGATCACGACGCGCCATAAGCTGACGCGTTACAGCGGTAGTCTGGCCGTGGTGCTGGGCGTTCACGCGCTGGCCATCGCGCTGGCGCTGAACTGGACCGCCCGCCCGCCCATCGAATTGCCCCCACAGGCAATGATGGTCGAGCTGGCCCCGGTTCCGGCCCCGCCACCGCCTGCTCCGCCGAAAGTCGTCACACCGCCGCAGCCACCGGCTCCGGTTGAAGAGTTGCCGATTCCGAAGCTGGCCGAAGCACCGAAAGCTGAAATCGCGGTGCAGAAACCCAAGCCGAAGCCAAAGCCGAAACCGCCGAAGCCGGTCGAGAAGAAGCTGCCGGATCCACCGAAGGAAAAACCTTCCGAGGAGAAACCGGCCGACACTCAACCGACTCAGGCACCGACGGAGAAATCCGCCCAGCCTGCGCCGGGTCCGTCGCCGGCACAGTTGGCCGCCAAGGCCAGTTGGCAGGGCACCCTGCTCGCGCATTTGGCCAAGTACAAGAAGTACCCGCAAAGTGCTCAGGCGCGGGGCAAGGAAGGCTTGAACCGTCTGCGTTTCGTGGTGGATGCCGAAGGTAATGTGTTGTCGTTTGAACTGGTGGGCCGCTCGGGCAACGCTGATCTGGACCGGGCAACCCTGGAAATGATCCGCCGCGCACAACCGCTGCCCAAGCCACCGGCCGACATGCTGAACAATGGCTCGATTGAAATTGTTGCGCCGTTTGTTTACTCGCTGGAACGCCGCCGCTAAGGCAACGCAAAACCCTGTAGGAGTGAGCCTGCTCGCGATAGCGGTGTATCAGTCAGAAAATCATCGTCTGACACACCGCTATCG
>NZ_JBQYFW010000032.1:0-67800 GCF_056313565.1 Pseudomonas sp. 3B-A001-10F | reverse complement strand
ACATCGTTGGGTTTTACAACAACGAACGGTTGCACTCGAAACTGGGATATCTGCCACCGACCGCTTACGAGCGGGCGATGGCGTCAAAACCACCTATCGAGGTGTCCGGAATTAGTTGACCACTGCAAGAATCTGAATTCGACTCGGTATTGCACGTCGGCGTAGCTCTCGCAATCACCTCGATCAGTCCCCTCTCCCTCCGGGAGAGGGCTAGGGTGAGGGGCTTTTGATCTGTTTCAGAATCTGAGTTCGACTCGATATTTCACGTCGGCGTAGCTCTCGCAATCACTGCGGTCAGTCCCCTCTCCCTCCGGGAGAGGGCTAGGGTGAGGGGCTTTTGATCTGTTTCAGAATCTGAGTTCGACTCGGTATTGCACGTCGGCGTAGCTCTCGTAATCACTGCGATCAGTTCCCTCTCCCTCCGGGAGAGGGTTAGGGTGAGGGGCTTTTGATCTTCGGCACGGTTTTAACGCGCGCAATGGCTGTAGGACGACTCGGTTTTTTGTGATCTCGATGTTCTCGAGCGCGACAACCCGCCTGCTGACCGTTAGTGTTCCAGCTCCACGCAAGTCGCTTTGAGAGGTCAATGGAATGACGAGTCGGCTGACTCACCTGCTACGGCTGAACGGCTATTTCGGCGTGATGGCCTGGGTGCTCGCGGCGCTGTTGTTCATCAATCGCTTGAGCAGCATGGTCAAGCTGTTCATGGCGTTGTACCTGCGTCAGGAACTGGGGCTGGCGATCGAGACGGTTGGCTGGTTGCTGTCGGCGTACGGCGCGGGTTTGCTGGTGGGATCGATGCTCGGTGGCTGGCTCAGTGATCATGTGCGTACGGCGCGGCTGACGGCGGCGCTGTTCTTTGTTTCGGTGTGGGTGCTGATCCTGCTGGGGCTGGTCACGCAGGTGCCTTTGCTCGCTGCATTACTGTTGCTTAGCGGGATGATCGATGGGGCCATCCGCACCCTGCATCAGCGGCTGATCATGGAATATTGCGAGGTGGCGCAGCGCTCGCGTGCGCAGGCGTTGAGTCGGGTTGCGCGCAACCTCGGCATGGCGGCTGCCGGTGTGGCGGGCGGGGTGTTGGCGCAGACCGATTTTCGCTGGGTGTTTTTCGGCAGTGCGGCGATGACGTTGTTGGCGCTGCTCTGGTTTGTTCGTACCACGTGGCAGCGACCGGTGCTGATCAATGACGAAAAGTCCACGGATGACGCAGGCTCCGGGGTGCCGTATCGCGACAAACCGTTCCTGTGGTTGCTGGCGGCGACGGCCGTGCTTGGCATCGCGTTTGATACGGTCTACAGCACGCTGGGCAATTATTTGCGTGATTACTACCAGTTGAGCACCGAGGCGATCGGCTGGCAGTTCGGGCTCAATGCGTTGCTGGTGATCGCGCTGCAGATTCCGCTGTCGCACTGGGGCGAGCGTTGGGGGATGCGCCGGCAAATGCTGCTCGGCAGTGTGTTGCTGGCGTGCGGGTTGGGCATGCTGCCGTTCGGTTCCGGGCTGTTTTACGTCTGCCTGTCGACGCTGATCTGGACCTTGGGCGAGGCCTTTTTCATGCCGCCGCTGAATGTGCTGGCCATGCGTTTTGCCCAAGGCGGTAAAAGCGGTCAGTACTTCGGCCTGTTCTTTATGAGCTGGAGCGCCAGTGCGCTGTTGTCACCGGTACTCAGTGGCCAGTTGTACGGTCATTTCGGCGGCCACAGTGTGTGGCTGGCGAGTGCGCTGATGGTGTTGATTTCCATCCCGCTGACTTGGCAGGCCACGCGCGTGCGCCCGGTCGCTTAGCTGATCCCGCTATTGGCATTATTCGAAAGCAATCTGTCTGTCGAGGGCATTTCTGCGCGCTCGATAGCGTCCTATCTGGTGAACCCGATGGATCGGAACTAGATTTCACACAGCGCCAGTCAGGCACGAATGTCTCACCTGAAAATGGATGGAGTCAGCTATGAAAAGCAGGTTGCTACGGGTTTTATTGCTGTTGAAAGTGATGGTCATGCTGTCCCTCGGCACCGCGACGGCCTGGGCCGAGTGCGAGGATCATGAATCTCAGGCGTTCAACGGACAGGTTGGGCACAGTGGGTTGATGCTCGCCAAGTCTGAATCCGAGCCGGGCGATAAGGGGCAGGGCGGCAGCGCCGATGACGACGACTCGACCACCGATGATCCGGACACTGATGACGACGAAGGCGATAGCCAATCGTAAATCGCAGACAAAAGAAAACCCCTTCCGCCTCGACTGATGCGCAATTGAGGTGGGAGGGGTTTGGTTAACACGTCACTCTCTTTGAAGTGCGATCACTGTGGGAGCGAGCTTGCTCGCGAAAGCGGTGTATCAGGCGACATCTATGTTGAATGATTCAATGCCTTCGCGAGCAAGCTCGCTCCCACAGTGTTTTGTATCGCCCTCCAGATTTGCTTACGCCGCGCCGTCGAGGAACTGCTCGGCGTAGTGGCAAGCCACCTGTCGGCTGTCGAGTTGGCGCAACGCTGGCTCTTCCGTGCTGCAACGCTCGGTCGCGTACGGGCAGCGCTTGTGGAAAGCGCAGCCCGGTGGCGGGTTCAGCGGGTTAGGCAGTTCGCCGACGATCTTGATTTTCGGCTTGTTCGGGTCCGGGTGAATGGTCGGGGTCGCCGACAGCAGCGCCTGGGTGTACGGGTGCAGCGGACGCTCGTAGATGTCGTTCTTCGGCCCCAGTTCTACCGGGCGACCGAGGTACATCACCATCACGTCATCGGCCACGTGTTGCACCACCGCGAGGTTGTGCGAGATGAACACGTACGCGGTGTTGAACTCTTGTTGCAGATCCATGAACAGGTTGAGTACCTGCGCCTGAATCGACACGTCCAGTGCCGAGGTCGGTTCATCCGCCACCAGCACTTTCGGTTGCAGCATCATCGCGCGAGCCAGGGCGATACGCTGACGCTGACCGCCGGAGAACATGTGCGGATAGCGCTGGTAGTGCTCAGGGCGCAAGCCGACCTGCTTCATCATCGCCTGGACTTTCTCGCGACGCTCGGCGGCGGAGAGGTTGGTGTTGATCAGCAGCGGTTCGCCGAGCTGGTCACCGACTTTCTGCCGTGGGTTCAACGAGGCATACGGGCTTTGAAAGACCATCTGCACGTCTTTGCGCAGTTGCTTGCGCTGGGCCTTGTCGGCACCGGCGACTTCCTGGCCGGCGATTTTCAAGGATCCGGAAGAAGGGTCTTCAATCAGCGTCAACGCGCGGGCGAGGGTGGATTTGCCGCAGCCCGACTCGCCAACTACGGCGAGGGTCTTGCCGGCTTCCAGTTCGAACGACACGCCGTTCAGGGCGCGCACGGTCGCATGGCCCTTGAACAGGCCACGGGAGACTTCGTAGTGACGGGTCAGGTCGCGGGCGGTAAGTACGACGGCCATTACGCCACCTCCTGGTTCAGCGGGAAGAAGCAGCGGGCGAGGCTGTGGCTTTTCGGATCGAGACCTGGACGCTGCGCGCGGCAGCTGTCCTGCACGTACGGGCAGCGCGGCGACAGCAGGCAGCCCTGCGGACGATCGTAGCGGCCCGGGACGATGCCCGGCAGGGTCGACAGGCGTGCGGCGCCGAGGCTGTGCTCGGGAATCGCCTTGAGCAGCGCTTCGCTGTACGGGTGTGCCGGGATGTCGAACAGTTGCGGCACCTGACCGACTTCAACGGCTTGCCCTGCGTACATCACGCAGACGCGCTGGGCGGTTTCGGCCACGACCGCGAGGTCGTGGGTGATCAGCACCAGGCCCATGTTCTGTTCTTTCTGCAACGCCAATAGCAGATCCATGATCTGCGCCTGAATCGTTACGTCCAGAGCAGTGGTCGGTTCGTCGGCGATCAGCAGTTTCGGTTCGCCGGCAATCGCCATGGCGATCGCAACGCGCTGGCTCATACCGCCGGACAGTTGATGCGGGTAGGCGTCCATACGGCTGGCAGCGCCCGGGATTTCAACTTTTTCCAGCAGTTCGATCGCACGTTTGCGCGCTTGCTTGCCGGACATTTTCAGGTGCAGACGCAGCACTTCTTCGATCTGGAAACCGACGGTGTAGCTCGGGTTCAGTGCGGTCATCGGATCCTGAAAGACCATCGACAGGTCTTTGCCGACGATCTGCCGACGCTGACGGTTGCTCAGCTTGAGCATGTCTTTGCCGTCAAAGCTCAGTGAGTCAGCGGTAACGATGCCGGGATGCTCGATCAGGCCCATCAGCGCCATCATGGTCACGGATTTACCCGAACCCGACTCGCCAACGATGGCCAGTACTTCGCCTTTGTCGACTTTCAGGTCGAGGCCATCGACCACTGGGGTCGCGGTCTTGTCGCCGAAGCGAACGTTGAGATTCTTGATTTCTAGCAGTGACATGGGAATCTCCTCAGGCGGCGTTCTTGAGTTTCGGGTCCAGCGCATCGCGCAGACCGTCGCCCATCAAGTTGATTGCCAGCACGCTGAGCAAAATGGTCAAACCAGGCAGGCTCACCACCCACCAGGCGCGTTCGATGTAGTCACGGGCCGAGGCCAGCATGGTGCCCCACTCAGGGGTTGGCGGTTGTACGCCAAGGCCGAGGAAGCCCAACGCTGCGGCATCGAGAATCGCCGACGAGAAGCTCAGGGTCGCCTGCACAATCAGCGGCGCCATGCAGTTGGGCAACACGGTGATGAACATCAGACGTGGCAGACCGGCACCGGCCAGGCGCGCGGCGGTCACGTAGTCGCGGTTCAGTTCGCCCATCACGGCCGCGCGGGTCAGACGCACATAGGACGGCAGCGAAACCACAGCAATGGCGATCACGGTGTTGATCAGGCCAGGGCCGAGGATGGCGACAATCGCCACCGCCAGCAGCAGCGACGGCAGGGCCAGCATGATGTCCATCAGACGCATGATGGTCGGGCCAATCATCTTCGGGAAGAAACCGGCGAACAGACCGAGCAGGATCCCCGGAATCAGCGACATCACCACCGACGACAAACCGATCAGCAGCGACAGGCGCGAGCCCTGGATCAGACGCGACAGCAGGTCACGACCCAGTTCATCGGTGCCGAGCAGGAATTGCATCTGCCCGCCTTCCAGCCACGCCGGTGGCGTCAGCAGGAAATCACGGTATTGCTCGCTCGGGTTATGCGGCGCAACCCATGGCGCGAACAGCGCGCAGAAGATGATCAACAGCATGAACAGCAGGCCGGCAACTGCGCCCTTGTTCTTGGAGAAGGCTTGCCAGAATTCTTTGTACGGTGACGGGTACAGCAGGCTTTGATCCGCGTTGGTGGCGGAAGTCGCTACTGAGGATGTTGGAGTGCTCATGATTATTGACCTCAGCGCTGATGACGGATGCGTGGGTTGGCAAAGCCGTAGAGGATGTCCACTACGAAGTTGACCAGAATCACCAGGCAGGCGATTAACAGGATGCCGTTTTGCACAACCGGGTAGTCCCGGGCGCCGATGGCTTCGATCAGCCATTTACCGATGCCGGGCCAGGAGAAGATGGTTTCGGTCAGAACCGCACCAGCGAGCAGAGTGCCGACTTGCAGGCCGACCACGGTGAGTACCGGAATCAGTGCGTTACGCAGACCGTGGACGAACACCACGCGCGACGGCGACAGGCCTTTGGCCCTGGCGGTGCGGATGTAGTCTTCACGCAGCACTTCGAGCATCGACGAACGTGTCATCCGCGCGATCACCGCCAGCGGGATGGTGCCGAGCACGATGGCCGGCAGGATCAGGTGATGCAGGGCATCGAAGAAGGCGCCGACGTCATCGGCCAGCAGCGTGTCGATCAGCATGAAGCCGGTGCGCGGCTCGATGTCGTAGAGCAGGTCGATCCGCCCGGAAACCGGGGTCCAGCCCAGGCTCACCGAGAAGAACATGATCAGGATCAGGCCCCACCAGAAGATCGGCATCGAATAACCCGCGAGGGAGATGCCCATCACCCCGTGGTCGAACAATGATCCTCGCTTGAGTGCCGCGATCACCCCGGCCAGAAGGCCCAGAATGCCGGCGAACAGCAGGGCGGCCATGGACAGTTCCAGGGTCGCCGGGAAGAGGGAGGTGAACTCGGTCCATACGCTTTCACGCGTGCGCAGGGATTCGCCGAGATCGCCGTGAGCCAGTTTGCCGATGTAGTCCAGATACTGGGCATACAGCGGCTTGTTCAGACCTAGGCGTTCCATTGCCTGAGCGTGCATTTCGGGGTCGACCCGACGTTCGCCCATCATCACTTCCACGGGGTCGCCCGGAATCATGCGAATCAACGCGAAAGTCAGCAAGGTGATGCCGAAAAACGTGGGGATCAACAACCCCAGTCGGCGGGCAATAAAACTAAACATCGTGTGTGGTACCTCATCAGCCGGTTAGGCGTGCCCGGCATCCCTGGGGTCAGGGACGCCGGGAGTTTCTTATCTACTTCACCTGGGTGGTGGCGAAGTTATTAGTGGTGAGAGGGCTGATGTGATAGCCCTCTACATTGTTACGCATTGCAGTAAACATCCGGGTGTGGGCCATGCTGATCCATGGCTGATCCTGATTAAACAGCACTTGCGCCTGTTCGTAGAGCTTTGCGCGTTCGGCCGGATCTACTTTAGCCCGTGCTTCATCCAGCAGTGCCTGGAATTTCTCGTTGCACCAGCGAGCGTAGTTCTCGCCATTTTTTGCCGCTTCGCAACTGAGCATAGGCGTCAGGAAGTTATCCGGGTCGCCGTTGTCGCCCGCCCATCCGGCCGAGACCATATCGTGTTCGCCGGCCTTGGCGCGTTTAAGCATTTCGCCCCATTCCATCACGCGAATGTCGATCTTGATCCCGACTTTCGCCAGGTCAGCCTGCATCATTTGCGCGCCGAGCATCGGGTTGGGGTTGGTCGGACCGCCACCGTTGCGGGTAAACAGGGTAAACACGGTGCCTTCCGGAACCCCGGCTTCCTTGAGCAGCTTGCGGGCGGCATCGAGGTCACGTTGCGGGTTCTTCAGGTCGTGGTTATAGCCGAGCAGGGTCGGCGGGTACGGGTTGACCGCGACCGACGCATTGCCTTTGCCGAACAGCGCGTTGACATAGGCTTCCTTGTCAAAGGCGATATCGATGGCTTTGCGCACGCGCACGTCACTCATGTACTTGTGCTGGGTGTTCATGGCGACGTACGAGACGGTCATCGCGTCGAGCTCATCGACTTTCAGGTTGCTGTCTTTCTTGATGCTCGGGATGTCATCCGGCTTCGGATACAGGGCGATCTGGCACTCGTTGGCCTTGAGCTTCTGCAGGCGCACGTTGTTGTCGGTGGCGATCGCCAGGATCAGCGCGTCAGCCGGCGCCTTGCCACGGAAGTAATCCGGGTTGGCCTTGAAACGCACCTGCGCGTCTTTTGCATAACGCTGGAAGATGAACGGGCCGGTGCCGATCGGCTTGTTGTTCAAGTCACCTGTCTTGTTGGCCTTGAGCAATTGGTCGGCGTATTCGGCCGGGTAGATCGAGGAGAACGCCATCGCGATATCGGCCAGGAACGGCGCTTCGCGGCGGGTCAGGGTGAACTTGACCGTGTTGTCGTCGACTTTCTCGACATTCTTCAGCAGTTCCTTGAAACCCATGCTTTCAAAGTACGGGAAGCCCACGCTCGACAGTTTGTGCCACGGGTGATTCGGGTCCAGTTGACGCTGGAAGCTCCAGACCACGTCGTCGGCGTTCATGTCGCGGGTCGGCTTGAAGTATTCGGTAGTGTGAAACTTGACGCCTTTGCGCAGGTGGAACGTGTAGGTCAGGCCGTCTTCGCTGATGTCCCAGGACTCGGCGAGTGCCGGGATCACTTCAGTGGTGCCGGGCTTGAAGTCAGCCAGGCGGTTGAAGATGGTTTCGGCCACAGCGTCCGCCGTGACTGCAGTTGTGTACTGGACCATATCGAAGCCTTCCGGGCTGGCTTCGGTGCAGACCACCAAGGGTTTGGCCGAGACGCCAACAGCGACACTCAGCAACGCAGCCGCGATGGCCGCACGTAGGGGAAGCATTTTCATCGATAACCCTCTGCAATCGGTTGAAGATAAAAAACCGAACGGCCGACTCATCATGAGTCAGCCGTCGGCTGGCGTTTTTACAGGATGTTGAATGGAATCGTGGTCACGAGACGGAACTCGTTGATGCTGCCATCCAGCTGATTATCACTGGCACGGTGCGCAGTGTAGGTTGCGCGGATTGCTGTAGCTTTGAGCGGACCACTTTGAACGGCATAGGCAGCACCGATCCCGTATTCGTAGTGGTGTTCGCCATCCATCGCCAGCACGCTGTCGTAAGCGCCGCCTTTGTAGTGAGTGCCGTCGATGCCCCAACCACGAGCGCTGTAGATGTTGAACTTCAGGCCTGGCACGCCATATTCAGCCATGTTCAGACCGTAAGCGACCTGGAAGGATTTCTCGTTCGGGCCGTTGAAGTCCGAGAGCAGGGAGTTGGCCAGGTAAATACCGTTGGTTTCGTGCAGGTAGTCGAAGTACTCGTCACCGTTAATTTCCTGGTACGAGAAGGTCAGGCTATGGGCCTGGTGAGTCAGACCCAGCGACAGCGAGTAGGTGTCGTTGTCGATTTCGCCCAGCTTCTTTTTGCCTTCATCTACGGTCTTGTAGTAGTTCAGACCGGTAGTCAGGCTGAGGATCTGGCTGTCGCCCAGTTCGTGGGTAGCGCCGAAGTAGTACTGTTTCCACATGTCTTCAGCCTGAGTTGCCCACAGGCTGGTTTTCAGACTGGCAAACGGCTGGTAGGAAATACCAGCGGTGTTGACGTGATCAATTTCAATGAGCGTGTCAGCATATTCGGAGCGGAACTTGCGCTGGCTTTCTTCCATACGTGGCGAGTTCTTGTCGAACGTGGCGATGTCGAAGGTCAGGTTTTCCAACTCTTCGCTGTGCAGGCTGACACCTTGGAAGCTCGAAGGAAGAGCGCGGTTGCCGATCACATCGACCATCGGGCTGCTGAAGTTTTGGCGGCCGGCGGTCAGAGTGGTATTTGAAACCCGCGCCTTGACGTTGGCCAGACCCAGTTTGCTCCACTGTCCCTCCGCATCGCCACCATCTCGGGTCAGGGTCCGGTTGTTACCGGAGGCGACGTTAGGAATCGGCGCCCCACCGACGTTTGCAGCGAGGTTTTTGCGATCACGCTCAAGAGCTACAGCGTTGTAGACCGCCACTTCAGTGCTGATGCCGACAGTACCTTCGGTGAACCCCGAGTTGTACTTGAGAATCGTGCCTTGTACCCAGTTGATCCGGCGATCAGTAAGTTCGGTTGTACCGTTTTTTTGGTACTTGAACTTGGCACCACGTTTCAATTGCTCATTGGCGTACCAGTTACGCGTCGTACCGGAAATCGACTGTCCTTCGACGAAGCCGGTTGCTTCAGCCTGGGCGCTCTTGGTGTTGACGGTCACCGGGGTGAACGCCTGACTTTGGGTTTCCGCATAAGCCGTGGCGGTGATGCTGCTGATGGCCAGGGCCAGTATCGCGGTGCTGCTCAGTTTCATGGGTGAAGCTCCTTTACTTTCTTTTTATGCCGGCTTTTTTTTGGTATGCCGGTTATTGGTTTAGAACTCGTTCACACATCGCAAACGTTTGCCAGAAGCCGGATTGGCGAATTTCGGCAAAGCGCTTGCGTGAGGGGCTAGACAGCGCCCCCCAGCATTGCGGCTAATCGTCTGGTTTAATCGATACCGACACCCGAGAACACGTTGCGACCGAACGGGCTGACTTTGAACCCTTCGATCCTCGCGCTTAACGGTTGGTTGACCGTCGAGTGGGCGACAGGCGTGATCGGCACTTGCTGTTTAAGCAATTGCTGAGCCTGTTTGTAGAGTACGGTGCGTTGGTCACGGTCGGTGACGACCTTGGCCTCTTTGATCAGCTTGTCGTAAGCCGGATCGCACCACATGGAATAGTTGTTGCCGCCAATGGCATCGCAGCTGTACAGCGTGCCGAGCCAGTTGTCCGGATCCCCGTTGTCACCGGTCCAGCCGATCAGGCTGACGTCGTGCTCGCCGTTCTTGGTGCGCTTGATGTACTCGCCCCATTCATAGCTGACGATCTTCACTTTCAGACCGATCTTGGCCCAGTCCGCCTGGAGCATTTCGGCCATCAGTTTGGCGTTCGGGTTGTACGGGCGCTGCACCGGCATCGCCCACAGGGTGATCTCGGTGCCTTCCTTGACGCCGGCAGCCTTGAGCAGCTCTTTGGCTTTTTCCGGATTGTAGGCGGCGTCTTTGATGCTGTCGTCGTAGGACCACTGGGTCGGCGGCATGGCATTCACGGCCAGTTGGCCGGCGCCCTGATAAACAGCGTTGAGAATCCCTTGTTTATTCACCGCCATGTCCAGAGCCTGACGCACTTCGAGCTGGTCGAATGGCTTGTGGCGAACGTTGTAGGCGATGTAGCCGAGGTTGAAACCCGGCTTGGAGATCAATTGCAGTTTCGGATCGGCCTTCAGCGCTTCAACATCGGCAGGGCGCGGGTGCAGGGTGATCTGGCATTCGCCAGCCTTTAGCTTCTGCACGCGCACCGAGGCGTCGGTGTTGATCGCAAAGATCAGGTTATCGAGTTTGACCCGGCTCGGATCCCAGTAATGTTGATTACCGGTGTAACGAATGTTCGAGTCTTTCTGATAACTCTTGAACACGAACGGCCCGGTGCCGATCGGTTTCTGGTTGATGTCGCTTGGCTTGCCTTCGGCCAGCAGCTTGTCGGCGTATTCGGCGGACAGGATGGCGGCGAAGCTCATGGCGATGTTCTGGATGAACGCGGCGTCGACGCTGTTGAGCGTGAACTCCACGGTCAGCGGCCCGGTCTTCTCGACCTTGGCGATGTTCTTGTTCAGGCTCATCCCGTTGAAATACGGGAACTCGGTGGGATAAGCCTTACGGAAAGGTTGTTGCGCATCGAGCATGCGATTAAACGTGAACAGCACGTCGTCGGCGTTGAAATCGCGAGTTGGCTTGAAGTACGGCGTTGTATGAAATTTCACACCTTCACGCAGGTGAAAGGTGTACTTGAGACCATCCTCGGAAATGTCCCACTTGGTCGCCAGACCGGGTACGACATTGGTCGCGCCTTTTTCGAACTCGACGAGACGGTTGTAGATCGGTTCGGCGGCGTCGTTATCCGTCGCTGTTGTGTACTGCGCGGTATCGAAACCGGCCGGGCTGCCTTCAGAGCAGAACACCAGGCTTTTGCTGACGGCGAAACTGGCGGACGAGGCGGCCAACAGGCCGGCACCCAGCAATGCGGAATAAATCAAGGTATGGCGCATGACGCTCCCTCTTTTTTTAGTGTTGTTCAATGCACCGTCACCTCATCCAGAGACGTTTTGGTTGCATCGAGCTCAATCCAGTACGTACGGCAAACCGGTGGCCCACGCAGACACTGGTCAGTACCCGACGGTAGGGGCCGCGGTTCTGGCAGTAAATGCGTAAATGCCTTAAATCTCGTAGGAAAAGGCGACGCGTCCTATACCTCTGCGGTAATCCGCAGCGGAATTGGTTGTAGGCAATTTCCTAACTTCTCGGCAGGTAAAACAGCGGCGACGTTAAAAACGTCGCCGCTGCAGTGCCTTATTTGCTGACGCTGACGCCGTAGAAGGAGTTCAAGCCGAATGGGCTGATCTTGAAATCCTGCACGTTGGCGCGCATGGGTTGGTACACCGTCGAGTGAGCGATAGGTGTCATCGGGACTGCATCTTTGAGGACGTGTTGCGCCTCTTTGTACAGTTCGGTGCGCTTGGCCTGGTCGGTTGTACGCTTGGCTTCTTTGACGAGGCCGTCGAACTTCTTGTCGCACCACTTGGAGAAGTTGTTGCCGCTGAGCGAGTCGCAGCCGAACAGCACGTTCAGCCAGTTGTCCGGATCACCATTGTCACCGCTCCAGCCAATGATCATGGCCTGGTTCTCGCCACCTTTGGAGCGCTTGATGTACTCGCCCCACTCGTAGCTGGTGATCTTCACTTTCAAGCCGATCTTGGCCCAGTCGGACTGGAGCATTTCAGCCATCAGTTTGGCGTTCGGGTTGTACGGACGCTGCACCGGCATCGCCCACAGAACGATTTCGGTACCTTCCTTGACGCCAGCTTCCTTCAGCAGTTGCTTGGCTTTCTCAGGATCGTACTTGGCGTCCTTGATGGTGGTGTCGTAAGACCATTGGGTCGGCGGCATGGCGTTGACAGCCAGTTGGCCGGCGCCCTGGTAAACCGAGTCGATGATCTGTGGTTTGTTCACAGCCATGTCCAGCGCCTGACGGACGCGCAGGTCAGCCAGTGGGTTGGCTTCGTTGCTGCCCTTGACCTTGTCCATCACGTTGTAGGCGATGTAACCCAGGTTGAAGCCAGCCTGATCAGGCATCTTCAGGGTCTTGTCTTCTTTCAGCGCTTTCAGGTCGGCCGGACGTGGGAACAGGGTGACCTGGCATTCGTTCTTTTTCAGCTTCTGAATACGGACCGACGGGTCAGTGGTGATGGCGAAGATCAGGTTGTCGATCTTCACATCCTCAGGCTTCCAGTAATCCTTGTTGCCGGTGTAACGGATGTTGGAGTCTTTCTGATAGCTCTTGAACACGAACGGACCAGTGCCGATCGGCTTCTGGTTGATGTCGGCAGCCTTGCCTTCTTTCAGCAGCTGCGCTGCGTACTCGGCGGACTGTACCGAGGCGAAGCTCATCGCCATGTTCTGGATGAACGCGGCGTCAACTTCTTTCAGAGTGAACTTGACGGTGTGGTCGTCGACTTTATCGATCTTGGTGATGTTGGTGTCCATCCCCATATCGGTGAAGTACGGGAATTCGGTCGGGTACGCCTTACGGAACGGGTCATCCTTGTTAATCATGCGATTGAAGGTGAACAGCACGTCGTCGGCGTTGAACTCACGAGTCGGCTTGAAATACGGGGTGGTGTGGAACTTGACGCCTTCACGCAGGTGGAAGGTGTAAGTCAGGCCGTCATCGGAGATGTCCCACTTGGTCGCCAGACCAGGAATCACGGCGGTGCCGCCGCGCTCGAACTGGGTCAGGCGGTTGAACATGGTTTCGGCTGAGGCGTCGAAGTCGGTTCCGGTGGTGTACTGGCCTGGGTCGAAACCGGCCGGGCTGCCTTCGGAGCAGAACACCAGGTTAGTCGCAGCGGATGCGAAAGGTGCGGAGGCTAACAAGCCTGCGCCGACTAAAAACGGAATGACCGCGTGTTTAAGCATGTTGGCCTCATGATTTGTTGTCATTTTTTAGTTGTGAGGTACGACCTCGTGAGTCGTGCCTGCGGATACTTATGCAGGGGCCATACCCATTGCAAGATCCAGAACGACTGCCGGCCACAAAGCGTGGCACGAACGTACCTTAATGTCGCATCTGTGTAACTTCTGACGCATTTGACCGTTTGCGGGTGGTTTTTACGGTGCAAATGAAGCCCCAAAACGGTGCATTGGTCACGTTGTGCGCGCCGCCTTGGGGCTTGGTGTTACTTATTTATACCCACGCCATAGAAGGGGGTAAGACCGAACGGGCTGATCCGGAAGTCAGTGACTTCCTTGCGCAGCGGCTGGAACACCGTGGAGTTGGCAATCGGTGTGATCGGCACCTGCTGTTTGAGGATCAGTTGCGCCTGTTGATACAGTTTTACCCGTTGATCTTTGTCGGTGGCCAACTTGGCCTGTTGCACCAGTTTGTCGTAGGCCGGATCGCACCATTTGGCGTAGTTGCTGCCTTTTACCGCCGCGCAGCTGTAGAGCACGCCCAGCCAGTTGTCCGGGTCACCGTTGTCACCTGTCCAACCATAAATCATGGCGTCGTGTTCGCCATTTTTCGCGCGTTTGATGTACTCGCCCCATTCGTAGCTGACGATGTTGGCCTTGATGCCTATTTTTTCCCAATCCTGCTGGATCATCTGCGCCGACATCCGCGCATTCGGGTTTGAGGCGCGTTGCACTGTCATCGCCCAAAGGTTGATGGTTGTACCCGGCGCAACCCCTGCTTCTTTCAGTAGCACCCGCGCTTTTACCGGGTCGTAGGGAGCGTCCTTGATGTTCGGGTCATACGACCATTGCGCCGGCGGCAAGGCGTTTTGGGCCAGTTGGCCGGCGCTTTGGTAGACGGCTTTGATGATTGCCGGTTTGTCGATGGCCATGTCCAGCGCCTGCCGCACCTTGAGCTGGTCGAGTGGCGCGTGGGTGGTGTTATAGGCGAGGAAGCCGAGGTTGAAACCGGCCTGCTTGAGCACACGCAAGTTCGGGTCTTTTTCCATCACTTCGATATCGGCCGGGCGTGGGTAGCCGCTGACCTGGCATTCGCCGGCCTTGAGTTTTTGCAGGCGCACGGCGGCGTCCGGGGTGATCGAGAAAATCAGGTTGTCGATCTTCACGTCTTCGGGTTTCCAGTAGGCCGTGTTGGCGGCGTAGCGGATTTGCGAGTCCTTTTGGTAGCGCTTGAACACGAACGGGCCGGTGCCGATCGGTTTCTGGTTGAGGTCGGCGGCTTTGCCTTCCTTCAACAGTTGCGCGGCGTATTCGGCTGATTGCACCGAGGCGAAGCTCATGGCGAGGTTTTGCACGAACGCGGCGTCGACGTTGTTGAGGTTGAAGCGCACGGTCTGATCGTCGAGTTTTTCTACCGATTTGATCGTGGTGTTCAGGCCCATGTCGGTGAAGTAGGGGGACTCGGCGGGGTAGGCCTTGCGGAAGGCGTTATCCGGGTCGAGGAGGCGCTGGAAGGTGAAGAGCACGTCGTCGGCGTTGAAGTCGCGGGTCGGTTTGAAGTAGTCGGTGGTGTGGAATTTTACGTTTTGGCGTAGGTGGAAGGTGTATTGCAGGCCGTCGCTGGAGACGTCCCATTTTGTCGCCAGGCCGGGTTCGATGTCGGTGCCGCCGCGTTTGAATTGGGTGAGGCGGTTGAAGACGGTTTCGGCGGAGGCGTCGAAGTCGGTGCCGCTGGTGTATTGGCTGGGGTCGAAGCCTGCGGGGCTGGCTTCGGAGCAGTAGACCAGGGTTGTGGCGGCGTTTGCCAGCGGGGCTATGGTTGTTAGTGCGAGGGTGATTAATAGTGGTTTTAGAGTGAATCTTGGCATGGAGTCCCCGCGGAGATTGGAGGTGGTGGTTTTTTGAGGGTAGCGGGGATTTGGGGGTGTTCGGAAATATCGTTTTTCCTGTTGGAGTGTCTATCTCGGTATATGTAGGGGCTTTTTTGGGTACATATCCGTTGCTGCGGTAACGGCTGCTTAGGGTTTCGCCCTGACGGCGACTCACTTTTTTTCAAACGCCAAAAAAAGTAAGCAAAAAACGCTTGCTCCTACGTTCGGCCCGCTCGCTGGGGCTCGGGGTTCCTTCGCTGCGGGATCGATCCGGGCGCAGCGTCTCCGGTTTGCTTCGCTGCACCTACTCCCGCTGTGTTTGGCTGCGCCAAACGGTCGCTGCGCTCCCACCCCCGGATCAATCCCTCCACTCAGCCTTCCGACGTCGCCGGTGGGTCAAGATCAAAAGCAGGCGAGCTGACACTCGGCCTATTGAGTGGTGAAGAGCGGGGCGTGGTCGGCGTTGGATTTGTGGTGGATTCGCCCCTCACCCCAGCCCTCTCCCGAGGGAGAGGGAGCTGATGGTGGGCCTTTCAGAATTTGAGTTCGACGCGGTATCGCACGTCGGCGTAACTCTCCCAAACACCACGGTCAGTCCCCTCTCCCTCTGGGAGAGGGCTAGGGTGAGGGTTGGCTTTTGGCTGTTTAAATCTGATGCAAATAACCAGAACCTTCCCACAAGGTTTTCAGGTTGTCCGTCGGACGTGCGCTCTTTAGGCTCTGGGTGTCGCTGAAAACTCAGCGATCGGGAGGTGAGATTCCCGGTTATTGAATTTGGAAACCTGCACAAGCCCCTCCATAATCGCCGCCAGCTCATGCTGTCAGCAGTTTTTATGGCGGCTATGTACGGGCGGACTTTTGTCCGGCCGGGTTGGTTTCCTTACCGGTAATCTCACTCCGTACATAGTTGCCACCTCATTTCTCGAGTGAGATCGGAAATGAATGGCGTCAGTTCATAAGGAAATTTTCCATGGATAAATTGATACCTGACCCACCCCTCGATACCCCACTCGAAGACGCCATCCGCGCCGAAGACCAGATCAAAACCCGCGAAGCCATCAAACGCGCCCTGGATTTCTACCTCAGCCCCGACCCGGTCAAACCCCGGCAGCCCAGCACGATGTTCCTGATCCAGACGAACATCGACACCGAAAGCCTGCTGGCGCATGCCTGTGAGTCACTGGCGTCGGCGAACACGTTAACCGGTAACTTTGCCGATCAACTGGGCCGGCCCGAGCGCAATACGGCGTTGGCGATTCAGCAGATCATCATGCTGGCCGAGCTGGCGGTGAATCGGGCGCTGGATCGGGTTGACCCGCAGACCTGAGACCGCGTTATCGTTCTTCGCGAGCAAGCTCGCTCCCACAGGTGGAATGCATTTCAAACTGTGGGAGCGAGCTTGCTCGCGAAGACGGTGGTTCATCCACAGCAAATCCCAGGCACAAAAAAACCGCCGATCATTCACCGATCGGCGGTTTTTCATTCAGCGCAAATCAAATCACGGCATCAACACTTCAATCGAACCATCAGCCGTCATGCTGACCTGGCTCGTACCTGCTTCAACTTCCGGCGTCACTGGCGCCGAGTCCATCGCCGCCGCTTTCATCATCATCGGTGCGCGCAGGTACGGCTGTGGATAACCGTTGCTGTTGAGGTTCAGGTTGACGATTTTGTAGCCCTTGCCGCCCAGTGCGTCGGTGGCCAGTTGGGCGCGGGCCTTGAAGGCGGTGACGGCTTCTTTCAGCAGTTTGTCTTCGCTGGATTTGCGGGTCGGGTCGGCGATGGCGAAGTCCATGCCGCCCATTTTCAGGTCGCCCAGCAGTTCGCCGGTGAGTTTGGACAGAGCGGCGAAGTCGGCGCTTTCCAGACGCAGTTCGGCGCGCTCACGCCAGCCGGTGATTTTCTGGCCTTTGGTGTCGTAGATCGGGTAACTGTTGCGGCTACCCTGGCGCAGGGTGATGTCTTTGACTTGCTTGGCCTGGGCCAAGGCCTTGTTCATGGTGGTGCTGACGTCGGCGGCGAGTTTGGCCGGGTCGGTGTTTTGTTCTTCGGTGTAAAGGGTGACGATCATCAGGTCGCGGGCGACTTCCGTGCTGACTTCGGCGCGCAGGGAAATCTGGTTGTAGTGCAGCTCATCGGCGGCCAGGGCCGGAAGGCTGGCGATGCTGCCGACGGTCAGGGCGAGAAGGGCGGCGCTGCGGCGAAATGTGTGCATGAAAGCTCCTTGATGAGGGCGCAGGTGATGGTTCGGGGGCCTGCGTGAAACCATCAGACTCTAGCTTTTATGCTCCGGTTCGCCCAGTTACAACTTCTATACAGATGGCCGGGGCTGCTGCTCGCGAAGGCGTTCTTATAGCCGCCGCAAATATTTTCGCCATGTGGTCGTTTGCCGCACTTTCGCCTCTCAAGGCCGCGGCTTGGTTATACTCCGTGCGATCCGCCTGGAGCGCTCATCAGGAGAGCTCATGCTCGCCCCCGTACAACTGACTTCCGCCACTCGCCAGAACCTCTGGCGGCTGACTTTCATCCGCACCCTGGTGCTCGCCGCGCAGGCTGGCTCCGTAGGCCTGGCCTATTGGCTGCAATTGTTGCCGTTGCCGTGGGTGCAACTGGCGATGACCCTTGGCTGCTCGACGCTGCTCTGCGTGTTCACTGCCGTGCGTTTGCGCACTTCGTGGCCGGTGACCGAACTCGAATATGCGCTGCAGCTGGCCTGTGATCTGGTGATCCACAGTGCGCTGCTGTATTTCTCCGGCGGTTCGACCAACCCGTTTGTTTCCTACTACCTGGTGCCGCTGACCATCGCCGCCGTGACGCTGCCATGGCGCTATTCGGTGATCCTGTCCGGCATCGCGCTGGCGCTGTACACCGTGATGCTGACGCGTTTCTATCCGCTGGAAACCTTGCCGGTCGCCCGTGAAAACCTGCAGATCTACGGCATGTGGCTGAGCTTTGCGCTGGCCGCTGCGGTGATCACCTTCTTCGCCGCGCGCATGGCTGAGGAGCTGCGCCGTCAGGAAGAGTTACGGGCGATCCGTCGTGAAGAAGGCCTGCGCGATCAGCAATTGCTCGCCGTCGCCACCCAGGCCGCTGGCGCTGCCCATGAACTGGGCACGCCGCTGGCGACCATGAGCGTGTTGCTCAAGGAAATGCAGCAGGACCATCCCGACCCGATGCTGCAGGACGATCTGAAGGTGCTGCAGGATCAGGTCAAACTCTGCAAGGAGACCTTGCAGCAACTGGTGCGGGCCGCCGAGGCCAACCGTCGTCTGGCTGTCGAGATGCAGGACGTCACCGACTGGCTCGACGAAGCGCTGAATCGCTGGCACCTGATGCGTCCGGAGGCCAGTTATCGCTTCCACCGCCTCGGCCAAGGCACCGTGCCACGCATGGCGCCGCCGCCGGATCTGACCCAGGCCTTGCTGAATCTGCTCAACAACGCCGCCGACGCCTGCCCGGAAAACCTCAAGGTGACCCTGGACTGGGACGCGGAAACCGTGACCATCAGCATTCGTGACCACGGCGCCGGTGTGCCGCTGGCCATCGCCGAACAGATCGGCAAACCGTTTTTTACCACCAAGGGCAAAGGTTTCGGCCTGGGCCTGTTTTTGAGCAAGGCCAGCGTGACACGCGCCGGCGGCTCAGTGAAACTCTATAGTCATGAGGAAGGCGGCACGCTCACCGAGCTGCGCCTGCCTCACGGCGCCCGAGGAGACCAACATGAGTGACGAAATCCAAGTCGAAGGCGAAGAGCTGCCGCATTTGCTGCTGGTCGATGACGACGCAACGTTCACCCGAGTAATGGCCCGTGCCATGGCTCGCCGTGGCTTTCGCGTCAGCACTGCCGGCTCGGCCGAAGAAGGCCTGACCATCGCCCAGGCAGACCTGCCTGATTACGCCGCGCTCGACCTGAAAATGGACGGCGACTCCGGCCTGGTGCTGCTGCCCAAACTGCTGGAGCTGGACCCGGAAATGCGCGTGGTGATCCTCACCGGTTATTCGAGCATTGCCACCGCGGTCGAAGCGATCAAGCGCGGCGCCTGCAATTACCTGTGCAAACCCGCCGATGCCGACGACGTGCTGGCCGCGCTGCTGTCCGAACACGCCGACCTCGACAGTCTGGTGCCGGAAAACCCGATGTCGGTCGACCGCCTGCAGTGGGAACACATCCAGCGCGTGCTGACCGAGCACGAAGGCAACATCTCCGCCACTGCCCGCGCCTTGGGCATGCACCGCCGCACCCTGCAGCGCAAACTGCAGAAGCGCCCGGTTCGTCGCTGAACCTGCGCTGAACGACTATCGCCAGCCCTCGCGATAAAACGCACCGATCATCTATGATCGGTGCGTGTCTGTTCTTTCCTATTTCGAGCCTTATCCATGAATCAGAACGCTGAATATTCCGCGGTCAACGATGCTGTGCGCGGGCAGTTTTTTCGCAAGGTTTGGGCGATGATCACGCCTTACTGGCGCAGCGAAGAGAAGGGCAAGGCCTGGACGCTGCTGATTGCCGTGATCGCGCTTACGCTGTTCAGCGTATGGATCGCGGTGTGGCTCAACAGTTGGTACAAGGATTTTTACAACGCCTTGCAGAAGAAGGACGAGGCGGCCTTCTGGCAGTTGATCCTGTATTTCTGCGGTATCGCGGCGGTGGCGATTCTCGGCTCCGTGTATCGCCAGTATCTGACGCAAATGCTGACCATCCGCTGGCGTGCCTGGCTCACCGAAAAGCATTTCACCCGGTGGCTGGAGCACAAGAACTACTACCAGCTGGAGCAGGGTGGCTATACCGATAACCCGGACCAGCGGATCTCCGAAGACCTTAATAAATTCACGGCCAACACACTGGCCCTTGGCTTGGGGCTGATCCGCACAGTCGTCAGTCTGGTGTCGTTCTCGATCATTCTGTGGGGCGTTTCCGGAAGCATTGAGGTGTTCGGTTTCACTGTTCCCGGTTACATGTTCTGGTGTGCATTGGTGTACGCGGTGATTGGTAGTTGGCTGACGCATTTGATTGGCAGGCGTCTGATCGGTTTGAACAACAACCAGCAACGTTTTGAAGCCGACCTGCGTTTCTCAATGGTGCGGGTTCGCGAGAATGCAGAGAGTATCGCCTTGTACAACGGCGAGCCGAATGAAAACCGGCGCCTGAGTAACCGTTTCGGGCTGGTCTGGCACAATTTCTGGGACATCATGCGGGTGTCCAAGCGGCTGACGTTTTTTACCTCGGGTTATGGGCAGATCGCGATCATTTTTCCGTTCATGGTGGCGGCCCCACGGTACTTCAGCGGCAAAATCGAACTCGGTGAGCTGATGCAAATCAACTCGGCCTTCGGCAATGTGCAAGAGAACTTCAGCTGGTTCATCAGTGCTTATCAGGATCTGGCAGAGTGGCGCGCTACGTGTGACCGGTTGCTGAGTTTCCGCAATGCGATGAGCAACAACGAAGAACGCACCCCGGCCATCGATGTGCAGAATCAGGGCAGCGAATTGAAAGTGCACAACCTCGGTCTGGATCTGGCCGATGGTCGCCATCTGTTGACCAGTGCCGACATGACTGTGGAACCCGGCGAGCGGGTGATGCTCAGCGGCCGTTCTGGCAGCGGCAAGTCGACGTTGCTGCGGGCGATGGGGCATTTGTGGCCGGCGGGGCACGGCAATATTCGTTTGCCGGCGGCGCGGTATCTGTTCCTGCCGCAGAAACCGTATCTGCCGATCGGCACTCTGCGCGAGGCGTTGAGTTATCCACAGCCGGGCGACAGTTACGCGCCGGAGCGTTATGCACAAGTGCTGGAAGCCTGCCGCTTGCCGCATCTGATTGGGCGACTGGACGAGGCCAATCACTGGCAACGCATGCTCTCGCCGGGTGAGCAGCAACGACTGGCTTTCGCCCGTGCGTTGCTTTACGCACCGCAGTGGCTGTACATGGATGAGGCGACTTCGGCGATGGATGAAGAGGATGAAGCGACGCTTTATCAGGCGCTGATCGATCAGTTGCCGGGGCTGAGCATTGTCAGCGTTGGCCATCGCAGTAGCTTGAAACGCTTCCATCCACGGCACGTGCGGATCGACAGCGGCCATTTGGTTGAACAGACCGTGACCGCCTGATCACCGTTAAACCCCTGTAGGCGTGAGCCTGCTCGCGATAGCGTTGGGTCAGTCACATTGATGCTGAATGTGCGGACGTCATCGCGAGCAGGCTCACTCCTACATAAAGCGATTTGAACAGGCCAGTGATCGTACAACCCGCTTGAGCTATCATGCCCCCAAGCCGAATTTTCGAGACAAGATGCACACCATGGAAAACCTGATCGACACCCCGCGTCTCCCGCGCAAGCGCCGCAGCCTGGCCCAGGAACTGGTGACGGTGCTGAGCGAGCAGATCCGCGATGGCCTGCTCAAGCGCGGTGACAAACTGCCTACCGAGTCGGCGATCATGGAAGCCCATGGCGTTAGCCGCACCGTGGTGCGCGAGGCGATTTCCCGTTTGCAGGCGGCCGGTCAAGTTGAGACCCGCCACGGCATCGGCACGTTTGTGCTCGACACGCCAAGCCCGAGTGGTTTCCGCATCGACCCGGCCACTGTCGTCACCCTGCGTGATGTTCTGGCGATTCTCGAATTGCGCATCAGCCTCGAAGTCGAATCTGCCGGCCTTGCCGCGCAACGTCGCAGCGCCGAGCAACTGGCGACCATGCGCGCCGCCCTTGATGCGCTCAACGAAAGCGCTGCCCATGCCAGTGATGCTGTTGCTTCGGACTTTGCCTTCCACCTGGAAATCGCCCTGTCCACCGGCAACCGTTACTTCACCGACATCATGACCCACTTGGGCACCAGCATCATTCCGCGTACGCGGCTGAATTCAGCGCGACTGGCCCATGATGATCAGCAGCACTACATGAGCCGCCTGAGCCGTGAGCACGAAGAAATCTACGACGCGATTGCCCGCCAGGATTCAGATGCCGCGCGTGCGGCGATGCGTCTGCACCTGACCAACAGCCGTGAAAGACTGCGCCAGGCCCATGAAGAGGCACAGGCGCAGCGGGGTTAAGCCGTCAGGCCTCGATCCGCAACGTCAACGCCTGCGAAAACGGCTCCATACTCGACTCATCGACAAACTTGTAGCGCAATTCGACGTCCGTGTTCAGGTACGGACGCAGTGCCTCTTTGGGGATCTGCAATTCGATCCCCATTAGTTTCTCCATCTCGTCTTCAGCATCGTCCCAGGTGCCGGTATCCACTTCTTCGCCTGCCCACAGGGGCGTTTCCGGGTCGTCGCCGAGAATCGGGTAAACGCTCCAGTTCGCCGGGAAGTCGCTGGAATCCGGGACGAGTGCGGTCAACACATCGGGCAGTGTCGATAGCTGAAGCGTGAGGATGTCGGAGGACGAAGCGGCGATTTGCGAAAGGGTCGGTGCAGCGTAATTCGTGGACATTTCGGTTTCCTTCGGTGGTCCGCCACGATCCTTCGTGGCAGTCGTCGCACCTTACCCGGCGTGGTAGCTGCGCTCAGTAAACGAATCTTGACCAGACATTTCTGCAATGTAGCCCAGTAAAAACAGGCCTTTACGCTGATTCGCCATTTGGCTTAAACACTTTTGTCCGACAAAAAACCACCCACAACGATGAAATGCAGTTGACGGTTATCTTTTAAGTTGTACGATGACCTACAACTTCAGCGAAGGCTGAACGGACCAATCACAAAAAACGTTGCTACCAGGGTGTTCGAATAATGAATCCACAAGAACTGAAGTCCATCCTCTCTGCCGGCCTGCTGTCCTTCCCGGTGACCGATTTCAACGCGCAGGGCGATTTCAACCGCGCGGGCTACATCAAACGCCTGGAATGGCTGGCTCCGTATGGCGCTTCAGCCTTGTTCGCCGCCGGCGGCACCGGTGAGTTCTTCTCCCTGGCCGCCAGCGAATACTCGGAAATCATCAAGACTGCCGTCGACACTTGTGAAACCAGCGTGCCGATTCTGGCCGGCGTCGGCGGTTCGACTCGCCAGGCCATCGAATACGCTCAGGAAGCCGAGCGTCTGGGCGCCAAAGGCCTGTTGCTGCTGCCGCACTACCTGACCGAAGCCAGCCAGGACGGCGTTGCCGCTCACGTTGAAGCCGTGTGTAAATCGGTCAACATCGGCGTGGTCGTCTACAACCGCAACGTTTGCCGCCTCAACGCGCCGCTGCTGGAACGTCTGGCCGAGCGCTGCCCGAACCTGATCGGCTACAAGGACGGTCTGGGTGATATCGAGTTGATGGTGTCGATCCGTCGCCGCCTCGGTGATCGCTTCAGCTACTTGGGTGGTCTGCCGACCGCCGAAGTCTACGCCGCTGCCTACAAGGCGCTGGGTGTGCCGGTTTACTCCTCGGCGGTGTTCAACTTCATCCCGAAAACCGCGATGGACTTCTACCACGCGATCGCCCGTGAAGATCACGCCACTGTCGGTAAGATCATCGACGACTTCTTCCTGCCTTACCTCGACATCCGCAACCGCAAGGCCGGTTACGCCGTGAGCATCGTCAAGGCAGGCGCGAAAATCGCCGGCTATGACGCAGGCCCGGTGCGGGCGCCGCTGACCGATCTGACCGGCGAAGAGTACGAAATGCTCGCCGCGCTGATCGACAAGCAAGGTGCGCAGTAACACCCGATAAAAGCGAGGCCGCTGAGCAATCAGCGGCTTTTTGCGTGAAGGCTTTGAGATGTGAGGGCTGCCCCTGTGACAACTGCAAAACGCTACGACAACTACATCAACGGTGAATGGGTTGCCGGTGCCGACTACTCGGCCAACATCAACCCTTCGGAACTGAGCGACACCATCGGCGATTACGCCAAGGCTGACCTGACTCAGGTTCACGCCGCCATCGACGCCGCCCGCGCCGCGTTCCCGGCGTACTCGACTTCGGGCATTCAGGCCCGTCACGATTCGCTGGATAAAGTCGGCAGCGAAATTCTCGCCCGTCGCGAAGAGCTCGGCACCCTGCTGGCCCGGGAAGAGGGCAAGACCCTGCCCGAAGCCATCGGTGAAGTGACCCGCGCCGGCAACATCTTCAAATTCTTCGCCGGTGAATGCCTGCGCTTGTCCGGCGACTACGTGCCGTCGGTGCGCCCGGGCGTCAACGTTGAAGTGACTCGCGAAGCGCTGGGCGTGGTCGGTCTGATCACCCCGTGGAACTTCCCGATCGCGATTCCTGCGTGGAAAATCGCCCCAGCCCTGGCCTACGGCAACTGCGTGGTATTGAAACCCGCCGATCTGGTTCCGGGCTGCGCCTGGGCACTGGCGGAAATCATCTCTCGCGCCGGCTTCCCGGCTGGCGTGTTCAACCTGGTGATGGGCAGCGGTCGCGTGGTTGGCGATGCGTTGGTGCAGAGCCCGAAAGTCGACGGCATCAGCTTCACCGGTTCGGTGGGCGTGGGTCGTCAGATCGCCGTTAACTGCGTGTCGCGTCAGGCGAAAGTGCAGCTGGAAATGGGCGGCAAGAACCCGCAGATCATTCTCGACGACGCCGACCTCAAACAAGCGGTCGAGCTGTCGGTGCAGAGCGCGTTCTACTCTACCGGCCAGCGTTGCACGGCTTCCAGCCGCTTGATCGTCACTGCCGGGATCCACGACAAATTCGTCGAAGCCATGGCCGAGCGCATGAAGTCGATCAAGGTCGGCCACGCGCTGAAATCCGGCACCGATATTGGTCCAGTGGTTTCGCAAGCGCAGCTGGAACAGGACATGAAATACATCGATATCGGCCAGTCCGAAGGTGCGCGTCTGGTCAGCGGCGGTGGCTTGGTGACCTGTGATACCGAAGGCTACTTCCTCGCGCCAACGCTGTTTGCCGACAGTGAAGCGTCGATGCGCATCAGCCGCGAAGAGATCTTTGGCCCGGTGGCCAACGTTGTTCGCGTGGCCGATTACGACGCGGCGCTGGCGATGGCCAACGACACCGAGTTCGGTTTGTCGGCGGGTATTGCGACCACCTCGCTGAAATACGCCAACCACTTCAAGCGTCACTCGCAGGCCGGGATGGTGATGGTCAACCTGCCGACCGCTGGCGTCGATTACCACGTTCCGTTCGGTGGCCGTAAAGGTTCATCCTATGGCTCACGTGAGCAAGGCCGTTATGCGCAAGAGTTCTACACGGTCGTGAAGACCAGTTACATCGGTTCCTGATAAGGCAATACCCCTGTAGGAGCAGTCTTCGGCAGCTCCTACAGGGAAGACCAAAGAAGATTCACCCGCGCATAAAAATAATCAGTGGGAGTACATCTACATGCAATCGTCCAAGCCGACTCACGTCCGCTATTTGATCCTGCTCATGCTGTTTCTGGTGACCACGATCAACTACGCCGACCGCGCCACGATCGCCATCGCCGGCTCCAGCCTGCAAAAAGATCTGGGCATTGACGCGGTTACCCTCGGCTATATCTTCTCCGCATTCGGTTGGGCCTATGTGGCCGGGCAAATCCCCGGTGGCTGGCTGCTCGATCGCTTCGGCTCGAAAAAAGTCTATGCCCTGAGCATTTTCACCTGGTCGCTGTTCACCGTGCTGCAAGGCTTTGTCGGTGAATTCGGCATGTCCACGGCGATTGTCGCGCTGTTTATGCTGCGCTTCCTCGTCGGTCTGGCTGAAGCGCCGTCGTTCCCCGGTAATGCGCGCATCGTGGCGGCATGGTTCCCGACCGCCGAGCGCGGCACTGCCTCGGCGATCTTCAACTCGGCGCAATACTTTGCCACCGTGCTGTTCGCACCGCTGATGGGCTGGATCGTTTACTCCTTTGGCTGGGAGCACGTGTTCATCGTTATGGGGATTCTCGGGATCATCTTCTCGCTGGTCTGGCTGAAGGTTATCCACAGCCCGCGCCAACACCCGATGGCTAACGAAGCCGAAGTGCAGTTCATTGCCGACAACGGCGGCATGGTCGACATGGACGTCAAGCAAGGCAAAAAAGCCGACGGTCCGAAGTGGGATTACATCCGTCAGCTGCTGACCAACCGCATGATGCTCGGTGTGTATCTGGGTCAATACTGCATCAACGGCATCACCTATTTCTTCCTGACCTGGTTTCCGGTGTACCTGGTGCAAGAGCGTGGCATGACCATTCTCAAGGCCGGTTTCATTGCCTCGCTACCGGCGATCTGCGGTTTCATCGGCGGCGTGCTCGGCGGGGTGATTTCCGATTACTTGTTGCGCAAAGGCCACTCGCTGACCTTCGCCCGCAAGGCACCGATCATCGCTGGCCTGCTGGTTTCCAGCAGTATCGTCGCCTGCAACTATGTTGATGTGGAATGGATGGTGGTTGGCTTCATGGCTCTGGCCTTCTTCGGCAAAGGCGTGGGCGCACTCGGTTGGGCAGTGGTCTCCGACACTTCGCCAAAACAGATCGCCGGCCTGAGCGGTGGCCTGTTCAACACTTTCGGCAACATCGCTTCGATCACCACACCGATCGTAATTGGCTACATCATCAGCTCCACCGGTTCGTTCAAATGGGCGCTGGTGTTCGTCGGTGCCAACGCACTGGTCGCGGTGTTCAGCTATCTGGTCATCGTTGGCCCGATCAAACGTGTGGTACTCAAAGAGCCGCCAACCAATGGCGGTGTTGAAGCCAGCGGTAAATTGTCTCAAGCGCATTCCTGAGGAGCGGCGTCATGCAGTTGATTGAACATTCCGACTCGCCGCGCCACATCCGCCTGCACGAGCGGGACAATGTGGTGGTCGTGGTCAACGACCAGGGCGCACCGGCCGGCACTGAGTTTGCCGATGGCCTGGTGACGCTGGAATTTGTGCCGCAGAGCCACAAGGTCACCCTCGAAGACATTCCCGAGGGCGGCCAGGTGATTCGCTACGGTCAGGTGATTGGCTACGCGTTGCAGCCGATTCGCCGCGGCAGTTGGGTCAAGGAAGATCAACTGCGCATGCCGACCGCGCCGCCGCTGGACAGCCTGCCGCTGTCCACCGAGGTGCCGGACGCGCAGGCACCGCTGGAAGGCTTCACGTTCGAGGGTTATCGCAACGCTGACGGTACCGTCGGCACGCGCAATATTCTCGGCATTACCACCACGGTGCAGTGCGTCACCGGCGTGCTCGATCACGCGGTGAAACGCATCAAGGAAGAACTGCTGCCGAAGTACCCGCATGTCGATGACGTGGTGGCGCTGACTCACAGTTATGGCTGCGGCGTGGCGATCACTGCCACTGACGCCTACATCCCGATTCGTACCGTGCGCAACCTGGCGCGCAACCCGAACCTCGGTGGTGAAGCGCTGGTAATCAGTCTGGGCTGCGAGAAACTTCAGGCCGGGCAGGTCATGCACGAAGACGATGCTTCGGTGGATCTCAGCGATCCGTGGCTGTATCGCTTGCAGGATTCCAGTCACGGTTTCACCGAGATGATCGAGCAGATCATGGCGCTGGCCGAAGTCCGTTTGAAGAAACTCGACCAGCGCCGCCGCGAAACCGTGCCGGCCTCCGAGTTGATCCTGGGTATGCAGTGCGGCGGCAGCGATGCGTTTTCCGGCATCACCGCCAACCCGGCGCTGGGCTACGCCTCGGATTTGCTGTTGCGGGCGGGGGCGACGGTGATGTTTTCCGAAGTCACCGAAGTGCGCGATGCGATTTACCTGCTGACTTCACGCGCCGAAAGCAAAACCGTTGCCGAGGAGCTGGTGCGCGAGATGGACTGGTACGACCGTTACCTGGCCAAGGGCGAAGCGGATCGCAGCGCCAATACCACGCCCGGTAACAAGAAGGGTGGGCTGTCGAACATTGTCGAGAAGTCGCTGGGGTCGATCGTCAAATCCGGCAGCAGCGCGATCAATGGCGTGCTTGGCCCTGGCGAGCGGTTCAAGCAGAAGGGTTTGATTTTCTGTGCGACCCCAGCGAGTGATTTTGTTTGCGGGACGTTGCAGTTGGCGGCGGGGATGAACCTGCATGTGTTCACCACCGGACGGGGTACGCCGTATGGGTTGGCGATGGCGCCAGTGGTGAAGGTTTCGACGCGGACAGAGTTGGCGCAGCGTTGGCCGGACCTGATCGATATCGATGCCGGGCGGATTGCCACCGGGCGCGCGACCATCGAGGAATTGGGTTGGGAGCTGTTCCACTATTACCTGGATGTGGCGAGCGGCAAACAGCAGACGTGGGCGGAGAAGCACAAGTTGCATAACGACATTACGTTGTTCAATCCGGCACCGATTACCTGATGGCTTTTTGAAGGGGGGAGTAAAAGCTACCCTCATCGGAACGCCGCCCGCCCACCCCTCTCCCGGGGGGAGAGGGGGCCGATCCGGGAATATTTAAGAAGTACATCGACCTGAAAGTGCTTTGCCGAATCCATAATCGACTCGGTCTTGCAGGTCGATGTATGACACAAGACACCTCGGTCAGTCCCCTCTCCCTCGGGGAGAGGGCTAGGGTGAGGGGCTTTTGCTTTATCATTGGCATCCAACGACGCTCACCCAAGGCTCCCCGGCATGCTGGCAATCTTCCTCGAAACCCTGAACATCACCGCGCCGGTGTTTGCCATGCTGTTTCTCGGTGTGCTGCTCAAGCGCATCGACTGGATCAACGACAACTTCATCCACACGGCCTCGTCGCTGGTGTTCAACGTCACCATGCCGGCGCTGCTGTTCCTCGGCATTCTGCATGCCGACCTGCACGCCGCGTTGCAACCGTCCCTGCTGATCTACTTTTCCCTCGCCACGCTGGTGAGCTTTGCCCTGGCCTGGGGTTGGGCGATTTTCCGTTGCCCGCGTGAAGATCGCGGCATCTACACCCAGGGTGCATTTCGCGGCAACAACGGCGTGATCGGTCTGGCACTGGCGGCGAGCATGTACGGCGATTACGGGATTTCCCTCGGGGCGATTCTCGCGGCGCTGGTGATCCTGTTTTACAACACGCTGTCGACCATTGTGCTCGCAGTTTACAGTCCGGTGATCAAGTCCGATCCGTGGAGCATCTGCAAAAGCGTGTTTAGCAATCCGCTGATTATCAGCGTGATTGCGGCAGCACCGTTTGCCTATTTCAAGATTGGTTTGCCGGGCTGGCTGGAGACCTCAGGTCAGTATCTGGCGCAAACCACTTTGCCGCTGGCGTTGATCTGCATTGGCGGCACGCTGTCGCTGGCGGCGCTGCGCAAGAGCGGCAACATGGCGCTGAGTTCGAGTCTGGTGAAGATGGTTGGTTTGCCAGTGCTGGCGACCCTGGGGGCGTGGTTGTGGGGCTTTCGTGGGGCGGAGTTGGGGATTCTGTTTCTGTATTTCGGTAGCCCGACGGCGGCGGCAAGTTTCGTCATGGCGCGGGCGGCGCAGGGTAATCATGAGCTGGCGGCGGCGATTATCGTAATGACCACGTTGATGGCGGCGATTACCACCAACGTCGGGATCTTCGTTTTGCAGTGGGGTGGGTGGATATAAAGGCAAGATCAAAAGATCGCAGCCTGCGGCAGCTCCTACAGGAGACCGCATTTCCATGTAGGAGCTGCCGAAGGCTGCGATCTTTTAGCTTTTCTCGTAACTGTCGATCACTTCCTGCGCTGCCCGAAACGCATCGATCGCCGCCGGCACGCCGGCATACACTGCGCAATGCAGCAACGCCTCACGGATCTCGTCCACCGTGCAGCCGTTGTTCAGCGCGCCGCGCACATGACCTTTCAACTCTTGCGGGCACTTCAACGCGGTCAGCGCGGCGAGGGTGATCAAACTGCGGGTTTTCAGCGGCAAACCTTCACGATTCCACACGCCACCCCAGGCATGTTCATTGACGAAATCCTGCAACGGCTGGGTGAACTCGGTGGCGTTGCCCAGCGCGCGATCAACAAACGCATCGCCCATTACCTGGCGGCGGACTTCAACCCCGGACTTCTTCGATTCGGTCATGGTTTATCACTCTTGTGGTGTTGGCGGCGCCAGGCGCGGATCGACGTGAACAGCAGGAACGTCAACAGCGTCGGCAAGACATAAAACAGCATCAGCCGCTCAAGCTTGCCGGCCAGCGGCATGCCGGTGGTAAACGACACCACGTGCAGCCCGTACGCCAGGTACAAACCGAGCAACAGCAAACCTTCGGCGCGCGTCACGCGGTAGCCGGAATAGAACACCGGCAGGCACAGTGCGGCAACGCCGAGCATCACCGGCAAGTCGAAATCCAGTGCGTTCGGCGACACCGACAGCGGCGTCGGTGCGATCAATGCGGTCAGGCCGAGCACCCCGAGCAGGTTGAACAGGTTGGCGCCGATCACGTTGCCGACGGCGATGTCGCGTTGTCCGCGCAAGGCTGCGATCAATGACGTAGCCAGTTCCGGCAGCGACGTGCCGACGGCCACCACGGTCAGGCCGATGACGCGCTCGGAGAATCCAAGATCAGTAGCTACCATAACCGCGGCGCCCAGCAGCAGATGCCCGGCAAACACCAGCATCGCCAGACCGATAACGATCATTAACAGGCTGCTGAACCACGAGGCTTGCGCCGTTTCAGGATGTTCCGAATGCGGTCGCGTCGAATACCGTGACTGGCGCAGCAGTAAACCGAGATACAACGCCAAAGCCGCCAACAACAGGATGCCGTCGAAGCGCCCGATCTCTTCATTCCATGCCAGCACGAATACCAGCAGGCTGGCACCGATCATCAGCGGAATATCCAGGCGCACCAGTTGCCGCGAGACGCGCAGAGGAATGATCAGCGCGGAAAGCCCTAGGGTGACAAGGATATTGAAGATGCTGCTGCCAACCACACTGCCGACGGCGATGTCCGGGTTATGCGCCAGCGCCGCTTGCAGGCTCACGGCCATTTGTGGCGCGCTGCTGCCGAGGGCGACGATGGTCAGGCCGATGATCAGCGGTCGCACATGCAGGCGTGCTGCCAGACGTACCGCTGCGCGCACCATCAGTTCGGCGCCGAAGATCAGCAGGCACAGGCCAGCGAGCAGTTCGATCACGCTGATCAGGGGTAAATCGGCTAATCCGAAAATGGTCAGCGCTCCATCAGTCGTCGAGGGCCTGCACGCGAACCCGCGCGGTGCCGCTGCGCAGCATGCCGAGTTGTTCGGCAGCCTCGCGGGACACATCGATCAGGCGTCCACGGGTATGCGGGCCACGGTCGTTGATGCGGACCACAACAGATTCATCGTTTTTCAGGTTGGTGACCTTCACCCGTGTGCCAAAGGGTAGCTGGCGGTGGGCGGCGGTCAGGGAATTCTGGTTGAACGGCTCGCCACTGGCGGTCCGTTTACCGTGGTGCTTGGCACCGTAATAAGAGGCGACACCGGTCTGGTCGTAACCGTGCGGGTCGATGATATCGGTGCTGGCGCAACCGGCCAGCAAGGAGAGCAAGGCGCAGGCGCCGAGCAGACGTCTCATTCGAAAGCTCCCAAATAACAATGTGGGAGCGAGCTTGCTCGCGAAGAGGCCGTCACATTCAGTACTCATGGTGAATGTCATGACGCCTTCGCGAGCAGGCTCACTCCTACAGGGAATAGAGCCAGGCTTTGGATCTGGCTCCATTGTGGTCAGCCTTCGAGCTTGCTTTTCAGCAGTTCGTTCACTTGCTGCGGGTTGGCTTTGCCTTTCGACGCTTTCATCGCCTGACCGACAAAGAAGCCGAACATCTTGCCGCGTTTGGCTTCATCAGCCGCACGGTATTGTTCAACTTGCTCGGCGTTGGCCGCGAGCATTTCGTCGAGCACGGCCGAGATCGCGCCGCTGTCGGTAACCTGTTTCAGGCCACGTTTCTCGATGATTTCGTCCGCGCTGCCTTCACCGTTGGCCATCGCTTCGAACACCACTTTGGCGATCTTGCCGGAGATGGTGTTGTCCTTGATGCGCTGCAGCATGCCGCCCAGCAGTTCAGCGGAAACCGGCGACTCGTCGATGTCCAGGCCTTGCTTGTTGAGCAGGCTGCCCAACTCGACCATCACCCAGTTCGCCGCCAGTTTCGCGTCGCCGCCGATGGCTGCAACTTTCTCGAAGTAGTCCGCTTGCTCACGGCTGGTGGCCAGCACGTTGGCGTCGTAGGCCGACAGACCGAACTGGCTCTGGAAGCGCTCGCGTTTCTGCGGTGGCAGTTCCGGCAGGGTGGCGCGCACCTCGCCGAGGAACGACTCTTCGATGACTACGGGCAGCAGGTCCGGATCGGGGAAGTAACGGTAGTCGTTGGCTTCCTCTTTCGAACGCATCGGACGGGTCTCGTCCTTGTTTGGATCGTACAGACGGGTCTGCTGGATCACTTTGCCGCCGTCTTCGATCAGCTCGATCTGACGCTGGATCTCGGAGTTGATCGCCTTCTCGATGAAGCGGAACGAGTTGACGTTCTTGATCTCGCAGCGCGTGCCGAACTCAACCTGACCTTTCGGGCGTACCGATACGTTGCAGTCGCAACGCAGCGAACCTTCGGCCATGTTGCCGTCGCAAATACCCAGGTAACGCACCAGTGCGTGGATCGCCTTGACGTAAGCCACGGCTTCCTTGGCGCTGCGCATGTCCGGCTCGGAGACGATTTCCAGCAGCGGTGTGCCGGCACGGTTCAGGTCGATGCCGGTGGCACCGTTGAATTCTTCGTGCAGGCTCTTGCCGGCGTCTTCTTCCAGGTGCGCGCGGGTAATGCCAACACGCTTGACCGTGCCGTCTTCCAGGGCGATGTCCAGGTGGCCCTTGCCAACGATCGGCAACTCCATCTGGCTGATCTGGTAGCCCTTCGGCAGATCCGGGTAGAAGTAGTTTTTACGGGCGAACACGTTGTGCTGACCGATCTCGGCGTCAATCGCCAGACCGAACATCACCGCCATGCGCACCGCTTCCTGGTTCAGCACCGGCAGAACGCCGGGCATGCCCAGGTCGATCAGGCTGGCCTGAGTGTTCGGGTCAGAGCCGAACGTGGTGGAACTACCGGAAAAGATTTTCGACCGGGTAGTGAGCTGAGTGTGAATCTCCAGCCCGATCACGACTTCCCATTGCATGTGTGTCTCCTCAGAAGCCGGTTGGGGTGCGGGTGTGCCAGTCAGTGTTGAGCTGATACTGGTGGGCAACGTTCAACAGGCGACCTTCCTGGAAATACGGCGCGAGCAACTGCACGCCCACCGGCAGACCGTCGACAAAACCGGCCGGCATCGACAGGCCCGGCAGGCCCGCGAGGTTGGCGGTGATGGTGTAGACGTCTTCCAGATAGGCAGCGACCGGGTCGCTGTTCTTGGCGCCGAGTTTCCAGGCCGGGTTCGGCGTGGTTGGGCCGAGGATGATGTCGACCTCATTAAAGGCAGCCATGAAGTCGTTCTTCACCAGGCGACGGATCTTCTGCGCTTTCAGGTAGTAGGCGTCGTAGTAACCGGCGGACAGCGCGTAGGCACCGACCATGATCCGGCGCTGCACTTCCGCGCCGAAGCCTTCGCCACGGGAGCGCTTGTACAGGTCGATCAGGTTTTCCGGGTTCTCGCAGCGATGGCCGAAGCGCACGCCGTCGAAACGCGACAGGTTCGAGGAGGCTTCTGCCGGCGCGATCACGTAGTACGCAGGAATTGCGTGCTGCATGTTCGGCAGGCTGATTTCCTTGATCACCGCACCAAGCTTCTGCAGCTCTTTAATGCTGTTCTGGATCAGCTCGGCGATGCGTGGGTCGAGACCGGCGCTGAAGTATTCCTTCGGCACGCCGATGCGCAGGCCTTGCAGCGAGTCACCCAGGCTTGCGGAGTAATCCGGCACCGGCTCATCGATGCTGGTGGAGTCGTTCTGATCGAAGCCAGCCATACCTTGCAACAAAATTGCGCAGTCTTCGGCGGTGCGCGCCAACGGCCCGCCCTGATCGAGGCTCGAGGCGTAAGCGATCATGCCCCAGCGCGAAACACGACCGTAGGTCGGTTTCAGGCCGGTGAGGTTGGTGAAGGCTGCCGGCTGACGGATCGAGCCGCCGGTGTCGGTGGCCGTAGCCGCAGGCAACAGACGAGCGGCTACTGCCGCCGCCGAACCGCCGGACGAACCGCCCGGCACGTGTTCCAGGTTCCACGGGTTTTTCACCGCGCCGTACCAGCTCGACTCGTTGGCCGAACCCATGGCGAATTCGTCCATGTTGGTCTTGCCCAGGGTCACGGCGCCGGCAGCCGCCAGCTTCGCAACCACGGTGGCGTCGTACGGGGCTTTGAAGTTGTCGAGCATCTTCGAGCCGCAGCTGGTGCGAATGCCCTGGGTGCAGAACAGGTCTTTGTGAGCGATCGGCGCACCGAGCAGGGCGCCGCTCTCACCGTTGGCGCGGCGTGCATCGGCGGCTTTCGCCTGCTCGAGCGCCAGCTCTTCGGTGAGGCTGATGAAACTGTTGAGCTGCGGATCGAGCTGGGTGATGCGCGCCAGCAGGACTTTGGTCAGCTCTTCGGAGGAAAACTTTTTATCGGCGAGACCGCGGGCGATCTCGGCCAGAGTCATTTGATGCATTGCAGGCTCTTTCCCTTTAGTCGATGACTTTCGGAACCAGATACAGGCCGTTTTCGACCGCTGGTGCGATGGACTGGTAGGCCTCGCGGTGATTGGTCTCGGTCACAACGTCGGCGCGCAGGCGCTGACTGGCTTCCAGCGGGTGGGCCAGAGGCTCGATTCCGTCGGTATTAACAGCCTGCATTTCGTCGACCAGACCGAGAATGCTGTTGAGGGCGGAAGTAATGTGTGGAAGATCGGCATCATTGAGGCCAAGGCAGGCCAGATGAGCGATTTTTTCCACGTCGGAGCGTTCTAGCGCCATCGGGATTCTCCTGTGGAAAACAGAACGGACGGCGTCCGTGTGTTAGATTGTCGGAACACTACCGCACTTCTACGGTCATAAGGCCGCGATTGTGGGGCTTGGTGCACAGAAAAGCGGCCAATTTAACATATTGGCGCCTTGCCCAAAATCCCTGTCGTTGTTAGAGTTTGCCGCACTTTTTTACCCACGCGTTGCCTAGGGTCCCTTTCCCATGTTCAAGAAACTGCGTGGCATGTTTTCCAGCGATCTTTCCATTGACCTGGGCACTGCCAACACCCTTATTTACGTGCGCGAGCGCGGTATCGTCCTGAATGAGCCATCGGTTGTGGCCATTCGGACACACGGTAACCAGAAAAGTGTCGTTGCTGTCGGCACCGAGGCCAAGCGCATGCTCGGCCGTACGCCGGGCAACATTGCTGCCATTCGTCCGATGAAAGACGGCGTGATCGCCGACTTCAGCGTCTGCGAAAAGATGCTGCAATACTTTATTAACAAGGTTCACGAAAACAGCTTTCTGCAGCCTAGCCCTCGTGTGCTGATCTGCGTTCCATGCAAATCCACCCAGGTTGAGCGTCGCGCCATCCGTGAATCGGCCCTTGGTGCCGGTGCCCGTGAAGTATTCCTGATCGAAGAGCCAATGGCCGCTGCGATCGGTGCCGGCCTGCCGGTCGAAGAAGCGCGTGGTTCGATGGTCGTGGATATCGGTGGTGGTACCACTGAAATCGCGCTGATCTCCCTGAACGGTGTGGTGTATGCCGAATCCGTCCGCGTGGGCGGCGACCGCTTCGACGAAGCGATCATCACTTACGTGCGTCGTAACTACGGCAGCCTGATCGGTGAATCCACCGCTGAGCGCATCAAACAGGAAATCGGCACGGCCTACCCGGGCGGCGAAGTTCGCGAAGTCGACGTTCGCGGTCGCAACCTGGCCGAAGGCGTTCCACGCGCATTCACCCTGAACTCCAACGAAGTGCTGGAAGCTCTGCAAGAGTCCCTGGCAACCATCGTTCAGGCTGTGAAAAGTGCTCTGGAGCAATCGCCGCCGGAACTGGCTTCCGACATCGCCGAGCGTGGCCTGGTGCTGACCGGTGGTGGCGCGCTGCTGCGTGATCTCGACAAGTTGCTGGCCCAGGAAACCGGTCTGCCAGTGATCGTTGCCGAAGATCCGCTGACCTGTGTGGCTCGCGGCGGTGGCCGTGCATTGGAAATGATGGATAAGCACACCATGGACCTGCTCTCGAGCGAATAAGTCGCCGAGTGCAATACGTGGGTGAGCGCGCGGGCAGCACTTTGCAGTGCTGCCTGTTGGCGTTTATCTTCTGTCAGTCTTCATCCAGGCCGGTTTGATGCCGTATGAATAAACAGAACATTTGCCTGGGAGGAGCGGCTTATTAAACCGCTTTTCGCCAAGGGCCCTTCGTTGGGCGTGCGCCTGTTGGTGCTGGCCGTGCTATCGATCGCGCTGATGGTGGTCGATGCCCGCTTTGACCTGCTCAAGCCTGCGCGCAAGCAAGCGTCGCTGGTGCTGATGGATGCCTACTGGATCACAGACCTGCCGGGTCGCTTGTGGGAAGGTGTCGCCAGCCAGTTCAGCAGCCGCACCGAGCTTGTCGCCGAAAACGAAAAACTCAAGACCGAAAACCTGCTGTTGCAGGGCCGCATGCAAAAGCTTGCCGCCCTTACCGAGCAGAACGTTCGGCTGCGCGAGTTGCTCAATTCTTCTGCACTGGTCAACGAAAAGGTCGAAGTGGCCGAGTTGATCGGTATGGACCCCAACCCGTTCACCCATCGCATCATTATCAATAAAGGTGAGCGCGACGGCGTGGTGCTCGGTCAGCCGGTGCTCGATGCGCGCGGTCTGATGGGCCAGGTGGTCGAGTTGATGCCTTACACCTCGCGTGTCTTGCTGCTCACTGACAGCACACACAGCATTCCGGTCCAGGTCAATCGCAACGGGCTGCGGGCCATTGCTAGCGGCACCGGCAACCCTGAGCGTCTGGAATTGCGCCACGTCGCCGACACGGCCGATATCAAGGAAGGCGACCTGTTGGTCAGTTCCGGCCTTGGCCAGCGTTTCCCGGCAGGCTATCCGGTCGCGACCGTGAAGGAAGTGATCCACGATTCCGGTCAGCCGTTTGCCATCGTCCGCGCCGTGCCGACCGCCGCGCTGAATCGCAGCCGTTACATGTTGCTGGTGTTCAGCGACAACCGCACCGCCGAAGAACGTGCCAACGATGCGGCGCAAGCGCAGGAAAATCTTGATGCCTTTGGCGGCGGTCCGATTATTCCGGCAACTGTACCGAAAACCGTGACCCCGCCTGCCGCAGCGGCTACGACGCCCGCGACGCCTGCCGCACCGACCGCCGCCGCTAGCGCCACACCGGCCAAACCCGCGGCAAGCAAACCGCCAGCGGCTGCCAAACCTCCAGCTGCCCAGCCGGCTGCGCGACCTGCGGCCAAACCGCCCGTCAATGCACCAGCGACAACCGGGAGACAAGAATAATGGTCGGGGCTACCGCATCGCGTAACGGCTGGATTGTCTGGCTGACGTTTGTTGTCGGCATACTCCTGAGCGTGTCGCCATTGCCGATTTTCATGGAAATCCTGCGCCCGCTATGGCTGGCCTTGCTCCTGACATTCTGGGCTTTGTATATGCCGCACACAGTGGGTATGGTCACGGCGTTTTGCCTGGGCCTGGCCGAAGACGTGCTGCAGGGCGATCTGCTCGGTCAGAACGCGCTGATCCTGACACTGATCACCTTCCTCGTATTGTCATTGCAACAACGCCTGCGGATGTTCCCGATGTGGCAACAATGCCTGGTGATTCTGGTGATTTTCGGCCTCGCGCAACTGGTGCAATTGTGGCTCAGTGCCTTGACCGGTAACCGTCAACCAACCCTGGCGCTGGTACTTCCAGCGCTGGTCAGTGCCTTGCTCTGGCCTTGGGTCAGCTTTGCCCTACGCGGATTGCGCCGACGCTACAAAATCAATTGAGCCGGTGAAGCAGGGCACTGAACAGGGAGATGTTTTGATGAAGCCGCTTTACCTCGCCTCCGGATCGCCACGTCGGCGTGAATTGCTCACGCAGATCGGCATTCCGTTCTCCGCCATCAGTGCGGATATCGACGAAACTCCATCACCCGAAGAGTCGCCCTCGGCCTATGTCGAACGCTTGGCGCGCGGCAAAGCCGAGGCCGGACGCCGCACGGTCGTGTCCACTCAGCCATTCTGCGTGCTGGGTGCTGACACTGCCGTGGTGCTGGACGGCAAAATTCTGGGCAAACCGGTGGACGAAGCCGATGCATGCGCCATGCTGATGATGTTGTCCGGCAAGGAGCATGAAGTGCTGACCGCCATCGCCGTGCTTGAAGACGAGCGCTGCGAGTCGCGGGTGGTGCGCAGTCTGGTGCGGTTTCGCGCGATCAGCATTGAGGAAGCGGCCGCTTACTGGGCCAGTGGCGAGCCACGGGACAAGGCCGGTGGTTATGGCATTCAGGGGCTCGGCGCGGTGTTTGTCGCGGGCCTTAATGGCAGTTACTCGGCGGTGGTCGGGTTGCCGATTTGCGAAACCGCAGAACTGTTAGGCCATTTCGGCATACCCTGTTGGCAAAACCTGAACGCGCAATAAGCGTCGTACGAATCCAGATGCGGCCATTATCGTGAACACGCCTGAACGAGATCCTGCCATGAGTGAAGAGATTCTGATCAACATCACGCCGATGGAGTCGCGCGTGGCGGTGGTCGAAAACGGTGTGCTGCAAGAAGTCCACGTTGAGCGCACACAAAAGCGCGGGATTGTCGGCAACATCTATAAAGGCAAGATCGTCCGCGTGCTGCCGGGTATGCAGGCAGCGTTTGTCGACATCGGCCTGGACCGCGCGGCATTCATTCACGCCGCCGAAATTTCTCTACGTGAAGGTCCTGCGGTCGAAAGTATCAGCGCGCTGGTCCACGAAGGCCAAAGCCTGGTGGTGCAAGTCACCAAGGACCCGATTGGTTCCAAAGGCGCGCGCTTGACCACGCAACTGTCGATACCTTCGCGTTATCTGGTGTACATGCCGCGCACCGCCCACGTCGGCATCTCGTTGAAGATCGAAGACGAAGCCGAGCGCGAACGCCTCAAGCAGGTGGTCAGTGATTGCGTGGCCAAGGAAGGCATCAAAGAGGCCGGTGGTTTCATTCTGCGCACCGCCGCCGAAGGCGCTGGTGCCGATGAAATCCTCATGGACATCCGTTACCTGCGACGCCTGTGGGATCAGATCAACGAACAGATCAAAACCATCTCCGCGCCTAGCGTGATTTACGAGGACCTCGGTCTGGCGCTGCGTACGCTGCGTGACCTGGTCAACCCGAAGATCGAGAAGATTCGCATCGATTCCCGGGAAACCTTCCAGAAAACCACGCAGTTCGTCGCCGAACTGATGCCGGAAATCGCCGATCGTCTGGAACACTACCCGGGTGAACGACCGATTTTCGACCTCTATGGCGTCGAAGACGAAATCCAGAAAGCCCTCGAACGCAAGGTGCCGCTGAAATCCGGTGGCTATCTGGTGGTGGATCCGGCGGAAGCCATGACCACCATCGACGTGAACACCGGAGCTTTCGTCGGTCATCGCAACCTCGAAGAAACCATCTTCAAGACCAATCTCGAAGCGGCCACCGCGATCGCCCGGCAAATGCGCCTGCGCAATCTGGGCGGGATCATCATCATCGACTTCATCGACATGGAAGATGAAGAGCATCAACGCCAAGTGTTGCGCACCCTGGAAAAACAGCTGGAGCGTGATCACGCCAAGACCAACATCATCGGCATCACCGAGTTGGGCCTGGTGCAGATGACCCGCAAGCGTACCCGCGAAAGTCTCGAGCAAGTGCTGTGTGAACCGTGCAGCAGTTGCCAGGGGCGCGGCAAGCTGAAGACTGCGGAAACCATCTGTTACGAGATCTTCCGCGAGATCCTCCGTGAAGCCCGCGCCTATCAGGCCGAGGGTTATCGGGTGTTGGCTAACCAGAAAGTGGTGGATCGCTTGCTTGACGAAGAATCCGGTAACGTCGCCGAGCTTGAAGGGTTTATCGGTCGCACCATACGCTTCCAGGTGGAAACCATGTATTCCCAGGAACAATATGACGTGGTGCTGCTCTGATCCCCTGCGTCACTTTTTTTCCACCGCGGCTGGCCTCAGCTTTTCGCAGTATTTTTGCCATGGGAGCCAACTGACATGGAGCGTCTGACACGCATTCTGGCCACACTCACCCGCTGGGGGCTGGGCCTGTGCGCGTTGGTTCTGGTGTTGATGGCGTTGTACGTCAGTCTCGGTCGTGAGCTGACCCCGCTGGTGGCCGAATATCGCGCCGACATCGAAGACAAGGCGAGTGCCGCCCTTGGCATGCCGTTGCAGATCGGCGAACTTGAAGGCAACTGGAGCGGTTTTGCGCCGATCCTGCTGGCCCATGATGTGATGGTCGGCGCTGGCGCCAATGCGTTGCGTCTGGATCGAGTGCGCGCGGTACCGGATCTTTGGGCCAGCTTGTTGGCGCGCGAAGTGCGCATTGCCCATCTTGAACTCAACGGCCTGAAAATCAGCCTCAAGGAGGCCGAGGACGGCAGTTGGGCGCTGGAAGGTCTGCCGGTGCAGAACGATCAGCCGCTCGACCCGCAGCAACTGTTCAATCGTTCGCAAATGATTCAGCAACTGTCGGTGCTCGACAGTCAGGTGACCCTGCAACCGCTGGATCACGCGCCGCTGACCCTCACCTATGTCGGCCTCAATCTGAAAACCGGCGCCAGCCGTCAACGGCTCGATGCGCGTTTGACCTTGCCGGATGGCCAGCCCGTTGCACTGAGCCTGCGCACGCGGATTCGCCCGGAGCAATGGCAGGACAGTGTGGTGGACGGTTATGCCAGCCTGCCGCAAAGCGACTGGTCGAAGTGGCTGCCAGAACGTCTGACCCAGCAGTGGAATTTTTCCGAAATCAAAGCCGGTGGCGAACTTTGGGTCAATTGGGCCAAGGGCACGCTGCAGAGTGCCGCGTTACGCTTGAATGCTCCGCAACTGACCGGCGCCTATGCCGATCGCAAGCCGATCCAGATCAATAATCTGGCGCTTAACGCCTACTACGAGAACAGTGATGAGGGTGCCACCATTACCCTTGATTCACTGGCGATGAGTTTTGGCGAAAACCGTTGGGAGTCTCATGTCCAACTGAAGCAGACGCGCGCGACCGACAAGGTGGACGAGCTCTGGCACTTGCAGGCGGATCGTCTCGATCTGACTCCGATCACTCCGTTGCTCAATGCGTTGGGGCCGTTGCCGCAAGGTTTCGCCACGGCCGTCGATCATCTGAAAGTCACCGGTGGCCTGCGTAACGTGTTGCTGGATTTTCGCCCCAATGCCACCGATGGCAACAAATTCAGTTTCGCCAGCAATCTGGACAATGTTGGTTTCGATGCCTATCACGGCGCTCCGGCAGCACGAAACGTCAGTGGTAGCCTCAGCGGCAACCTGGACGGTGGCGAGTTGCGCATGGACAGCAAGGATTTTGTCCTGCACCTCGACCCGATTTTCGCCAAGCCATGGCAGTACATTCAGGCCAATGCGCGGCTGACCTGGAAGCTCGACAAAGACGGCTTCACCCTGATCGCTCCGTACCTGAAGGTGCTTGGCGAGGAAGGCAAGATTGCCGGCGATTTCCTGATACGCCTGCATTTCGACCATAGCCAGGAAGACTACATGGACCTGCGGGTCGGTCTGGTCGATGGCGACGGTCGCTACACGGCCAAGTACCTGCCTCAAGTGCTCAGCCCGGCGCTCGACGAGTGGCTGCGTACGGCCATCCTCAAAGGTGCAGTCGATCAGGGCTTCTTCCAGTATCAGGGCTCGCTGAGCAAAAATGCCGGGGAGGCCGATCGCAGCATCAGTCTGTTCTTCAAAGTGCACGACGCTGAACTGGCGTTCCAGCCGGGCTGGCCGCACGTAAGCAAGGTCAGTGGCGATGTGTTTATCGAAGACAGTGGTGTGCGGATCGTGGCCGACAAGGGCCAGTTGCTTGACACTCAAGTCAGCGATGTCTTCGTCAATATTCCCCATGTGCCGGCCGGACAACGTACGCATATGTTCCTCGATGGCGCCTTTGCCGGTGGGTTGGGGGATGGCTTGAAGATTCTTCAGGAAGCGCCGATCGGCACCGGTGAGACCTTTGCCGGATGGGAAGGGGCGGGTGATCTGCAAGGCAAGCTCAAACTGGACATCCCGCTGGACAAGGGCGGCGACCTGCCGAAGATTCTGGTCGACTTCAAAACCGCCAATGCGCGCCTGAAACTCGCCGAGCCGAAGCTGGAGCTGACCCAACTCAAGGGTGATTTCCGCTTTGACAGCGCCAAAGGACTCAGTGGGCAGAACATCGCCGCGCGGGCGTTCGACAAACCGGTGACCGCGCAGATCTTCGCTGATGGCAGCCCCGGCAAGCTCAAGACCCGGGTTGCCGCATCCGGTCAGGTCGAAGTGAAGAAACTCACCGACTGGCTGGGCGTGACGCAACCATTGCCGGTTTCCGGGACCATTCCTTATCAGTTGCAATTGAATCTGGACGGCGCCGACAGCCAGTTGATGGTCAGTTCCAGCATGAAGGGTGTGGCGGTGGATCTGCCGGCACCGTTCGACATGGCGGCAGATGTCGGACGCGATACCGTGTTCCGCATGACTTTGCAGGGGCAGGAGCGGCGTTATTGGGTCAACTACGACCAACTGGCTAATTTCACCTTCGCGGCACCTCCAAGCAATTTTGCCGAGGGCCGTGGCGAATTGTTCCTCGGTGCCGGCGAAGCGGTGCTGCCGGGCGCCAAAGGCTTGCGGGTTCGCGGGGTGCTCTCGGAACTGGACGTCGCGCCGTGGCAGGATCTGGTGAACAAATACGCCGGGCAGGATCCGGGCGGCAGCGCCAAGCAATTGCTCAACAGTGCTGATTTCAAAGTCGGCAAGCTCAAGGCATTCGGGACCACGCTGGATCAGGCATCGGTGCAGGTCAATCGCAAACCGGGCGCATGGAATCTGGCTCTCGACAGCCAGCAGGCCAAGGGCTCGGCGAGCCTGCCGGACGCCAAGGGCGTGCCGATTGCGGTCAATCTGCAATACGTGAAACTGCCAGCACCAGACCCGACGGTGCAGGCTGACGAGAATTCGCCAGACCCTTTGGTTTCGGTGGATCCGACGAAGATTCCGGCGCTGGATATCACGATCAATCAACTGTTTCTCGGGCCGGATCTGGTCGGCGGCTGGTCGCTCAAAGTACGACCGACCGCGAAAGGCATCGCCCTGAACAACCTCGACATGGGCCTCAAAGGCATCTTGTTGCAGGGCAATGGCGGCTGGGAAGGTGCGCCGGGGGCGACCAATAGCTGGTTCAAGGGCCGGATTGGCGGCAAGAATCTCGCCGATGTCCTCAAGGGTTGGGGCTTTGCGCCGAGCGTGACCAGCGAAGAATTTCATATGGACGTCGATGGCCGTTGGCCGGGCTCGCCGGCCTGGCTGGCGACCAAGCGCTTCTCCGGCACCCTTGATGCGTCGTTGAACAAAGGTCAGTTTGTTGAAGTGGAGGGCGGCGCGCAGGCGTTGCGAGTGTTTGGCCTGCTTAACTTCAACTCCATCGGCCGGCGTCTGCGTCTGGACTTCTCCGATCTGTTCGGCAAAGGCTTGAGCTACGACCGGGTCAAAGGCCTGTTGGTGGCAAATAACGGTGTGTATGTCACCCGCGAACCGATTCGCCTGACCGGTCCTTCGAGCAACCTTGAGCTGGACGGTACGCTGGATCTGGTCGGTGATCAGGTGGACGCCAAGTTGCTGGTGACCTTGCCGGTGACCAACAACCTGCCGATTGCGGCGCTGATCGTCGGCGCACCGGCGGTCGGCGGCGCGTTGTTCCTGATCGACAAGCTGATCGGTGACCGCGTGGCGCGCTTTGCCAGTGTGAAATACACCGTCAAAGGCCCATGGAAAGAGCCGAAAATCACCTTCGACAAGCCTTTTTGAACAGCCAGCTACTGAACCGATGGAGTAGCATGGCCGCATATCTCTTGCGGAGTTCGCCATGTCTTTAGCGGTGATTCAAATGGTCAGCCAGAGCGATGTGCTGGCCAATCTGGCTCAGGCCCGGCGCCTGCTCGAACAGGCAGCGGCCGGTGGCGCGAAGCTGGCGGTGCTGCCGGAAAACTTCGCCGCCATGGGCCGTCGCGACATCGCTGATATCGGCCGCGCCGAAGCATTGGGCGAAGGGCCGATCCTGCCGTGGTTGAAACAGACCGCCCGCGACCTCAAGTTATGGATAGTGGCCGGTACTTTGCCGTTGCCGCCGCTGGATCAACCGACGGCCAAGGCCAATGCCTGCTCGCTGCTGGTCAATGACCAGGGCGAAATCGTTGCCCGCTATGACAAGTTGCATCTGTTCGACGTGGATGTGGCGGACAATCGCGGCCGTTATCGCGAATCCGATGACTATGCTTATGGCAGTGGCGTTGTCGTTGCCGATACGCCCGTGGGGCGAGTCGGTCTGACCGTGTGTTACGACTTGCGCTTTCCCGAGCTGTACAGCGAATTACGTGCCGCCGGTGCCGAGTTGATTACCGCACCGTCAGCCTTTACTGCGGTGACCGGCGCAGCGCATTGGGATGTGCTGATTCGCGCTCGCGCCATCGAGACACAGTGTTATGTGCTTGCCGCAGCACAAGGCGGAACCCATCCGGGACCGCGAGAAACGTTCGGCCATGCGGCAATCATCGACCCGTGGGGCCGGGTGCTGGCGAGTCAGGATCAAGGCGAAGCGGTGTTGTTGGCCGAGCGCGATAGCAATGAACAAGCGTCCATCAGGGCGCGAATGCCGGTGACGCGTCATCGGCGGTTTTTCTCGCAGGGCGCACAGCGGCCTGCCTCAGAACACGAATTTAAGGCGTAAACCTATGAGCGAGTTGTTGTCCTCAGTCAGTGATCACCTGTTGGCGCCCGGCGGCGTGACGATCGAGAGCCTGCAAGGCGTGCTCGGCGACCTGGCCGGCCCCGGCATCGACGCCGCCGACCTGTATTTCCAGGGCCAGATTTCCGAATCCTGGGCGCTGGAAGACGGCATCGTCAAGGAAGGCAGCTTCAACCTTGATCAGGGTGTCGGCGTGCGCGCGCAGTCCGGTGAGAAAACCGGTTTTGCCTACAGCAACGCGATCACCCTCGAAGCCCTCGGCGCAGCCGCCCGCGCGGCGCGGTCGATCTCCCGGGCCGGGCAGAACGGCACAGTCCAGGCGTTTACCACTCAAGATGTTGCACAGTTATACGCGCCGGATAACCCGCTGGAAGTGTTGAGCCGCGCCGAGAAAGTCGAGCTGCTCAAGCGCATCGATGTCGCCACCCGCGCACTTGACCCGCGTATCCAGCAGGTCAGCGTCAGCATGGCGGGTGTGTGGGAGCGGATTCTGGTGGCGTCCACCGACGGCGGTCTGGCCGCCGATGTGCGTCCACTGGTGCGTTTCAACGTCAGTGTGATTGTTGAACAGAATGGCCGACGCGAGCGTGGCGGACATGGCGGCGGCGGGCGTACCGATTACCGCTATTTCCTTGCCGAAGACCGCGCCATGGGCTATGCCCGTGAAGCGTTGCGCCAGGCGCTGGTGAATCTGGAAGCGATTCCGGCGCCGGCCGGTACGTTGCCGGTGGTGTTGGGTTCGGGCTGGTCCGGTGTGCTGTTGCACGAAGCCGTCGGCCACGGTCTCGAAGGCGACTTCAACCGCAAGGGCAGTTCGGCCTACAGCGGCCGCATGGGCGAAATGGTTGCCTCGAAACTTTGCACTATCGTCGATGACGGCACCTTGAGCGGCCGTCGCGGTTCGCTGAGCGTCGACGACGAGGGCACCCCGACCGAGTGCACCACGCTGATCGAAAACGGCGTACTCATGGGCTATATGCAAGACAAGCTCAACGCGCGGTTGATGGGCGTGGCCCGCACCGGTAACGGTCGTCGTGAATCCTATGCGCATCTGCCGATGCCACGCATGACCAACACTTACATGCTCGGTGGCGAAAGCGATCCGGCAGAAATCATCGCGTCGGTGAAGAAGGGCATCTACTGCGCCAACCTCGGCGGCGGTCAGGTCGATATCACCAGCGGCAAGTTCGTGTTCTCCACCAGCGAGGCGTACCTGATCGAAGACGGCAAGATCACTGCGCCGGTCAAAGGCGCGACGTTGATCGGCAACGGCCCCGAGGCGATGAGCCGGGTGTCGATGGTCGGTAACGATCTGGCGCTGGACAGCGGTGTGGGCACGTGCGGCAAGGATGGGCAATCGGTGCCGGTAGGCGTGGGCCAGCCGACGCTGAAAATCGATGCGATCACCGTGGGTGGCACGGGCGCATAAGAGGAGGTGGAGCTTCGGGTGGCGCGCAGGGCGACCACCCGGTGGCGAATATCAACGCAGACCGCGTTGAGTCTCGTCCAGCTCACGGATGTACTTGAAGATCTTGCGGCTGGAAGCAGGAGGTTTGTTTTGCGCAACCTCGTGCTGAGCCTGACGGATCAGGGAACGCAGTTGCTGGCGATCGGCGTCCGGATACTCGACGACGAATTTTTCCAGCACGGCATCGTCGCCCGCGATCAGGCGATCACGCCAGCGTTCGAGATTGTGGAAACGCTCGTTGTACTGGCGAGTGGAGGCATCAAGTTGATCGAGCAAGGTCAGAATCGCGTCAGTGTCCTGATCGCGCATCAGTTTGCCGATGAACTGCAAGTGCCGTTTACGCGCGATGTTCGCGGTGTGCTTGGGCGCATCGGCCAACGCCCGGCGCATAGCGTCGGTCAGCGGCAGTTTTGCGATCAAGTCTGGCTTGAGTGTTGTCAGGCGCTCGCCGAGGTCAACCAGAGCATGCAGCTCGCGTTTGACCTGAGATTTGCTTTTTTCTCCCGTATCGAGGGAGTCGTCGTAAGAATCAACCATGGTGGCAGTCCGCAAAGAAACGCCGCCATGATAACCAGTCGGGGGCCGCTTGTCCGGCCCGGTCGCTCGATGACCCCAGCCGAAAGCAGAATTTGAGTGGAGATGAGCATGAGTGCAGTTCAAAGCGTCGGCCCGCAGGCATTGCCGGCACTGCAGGAACAAGTCGAGCAGATCATCGCCGAAGCCAAGCTTCAGGGCGCCAGTGCCTGCGAAGTCGCGGTGTCGCTGGAGCAGGGACTGTCGACGTCGGTGCGCCAGCGCGAAGTCGAAACGGTCGAGTTCAACCGCGATCAGGGCTTTGGCATCACCCTGTATGTGGGCCAGCGCAAAGGCTCGGCCAGCACGTCGGCGACCGGTCCGGATGCGATTCGCGAGACCGTCGCGGCGGCACTGGCCATTGCTAAGCACACCTCCGAAGACGAGGCCTCGGGCCTGGCCGATGCGGCGTTGATGGCCAAGGAACAACACGATTTCGACCTGTTCCACGAGTGGGACATCACCCCGGAGCAGGCCATCGAGAAGGCGTTGCTCTGTGAAGCGGCGGCATTCGACGCCGATGCGCGGATCAAGAATGCCGACGGCACCACCCTCAGCACTCATCAGGGCTGCCGCGTGTACGGCAACAGCCATGGCTTCATCGGTGGCTACGCATCGACCCGACACAGCCTGAGTTGCGTGATGATCGCCGAGGCCAATGGCCAGATGCAGCGCGATTACTGGTATGACGTAAACCGTCAGGGCACTTTGCTCGCGGATCCGGTAAGCATCGGCCAGCGTGCTGCGCAACGGGCGGCGAGCCGTCTGGGCGCACGTCCGGTGCCGACTTGCGAAGTGCCGGTGCTGTTTTCCGCAGAACTGGCGGGTGGTCTGTTTGGCAGTTTCCTCTCGGCGGTGTCCGGTGGCAGCCTGTATCGCAAGTCGTCCTTCCTTGAAGGCACCCTGGGGCAGAAGCTGTTCCCGGAATGGCTGACCATCGATGAGCGTCCGCACCTGATGCGCGCGATGGGCAGTGCTTCTTACGACGGTGATGGTCTGGCGACGTATGCCAAACCGTTCGTCGAAAAGGGCGAGCTGGTGTCGTACATCCTCGGCACGTACTCCGGACGTAAATTGGGTATGCCGAGCACGGCCAACGCAGGCGGCGTACACAACCTGTTCGTCACCCATGGCGATGAAGACCAGGCTGCACTGTTGAAGCGCATGGGCCGTGGCTTGCTGGTCACCGAATTGATGGGCCATGGCTTGAACATGGTCACCGGCGACTATTCGCGCGGGGCGGCGGGTTTCTGGGTCGAGAACGGTGAAATTCAGTTCGCCGTGCAGGAAGTGACCATCGCCGGCAATATGCGCGACATGTTCAAGCAGATCGTCGCGGTCGGTAATGATCTGGAGCTGCGCAGCAACATTCGCACCGGTTCGGTGTTGATCGAGCGGATGACTGTCGCGGGCAGCTAAACCCCGGCCGTCAGACACAAAAGGCGCGCCACCTCATCGGGTGGCGCGCCTTTTTTTATTGGCTCCATACAAAACCAATGTGGGAGCGAGCCTGCTCGCGAAAGCGATTTCACGGCCGACCGCAGTGGTGACCGGCACGACGCCTTCGCGAGCAGGCTCGCTCCCACAATGAGATCTGCATGGTACGACGCTCTTGTTTTGGTTCTTATTATCATCTAATAATAAATCTCATTATCGGATGAGCCCCGGATCATGAGTTCTGCCTTGCACGAGCAGCCGTACCTCGAAAGCTGGCGCTGGATGAGTCGCCAGATCCGTTGCGCGATGGATCCCGACGAACCGCGCCTGATCGAACACTATCTGGCCGAGGGCCGGTATCTGGCCTGTTGTACGGCGACTTCTCCCTGGACCATCGCTGAAACCTCCTTCCATCTGCTGCTCGACACGGCCACCGATATCGCCTTGCCGTGGCACTGGCGCAGCTTCTGTCTCGATCAAGCCTGGCGTCCACTGCGTGAAATGGAGCGCCTGTCCCTGTGCAAATGCCGGCTCCAACGTTGGCAACGCTACACCTGGCAGCTCGCCACCTGCGAACTGCTGCCCTCGATTCCTCTTATTGAACTGGTGCAAGGATTTTCAGATGACCAAGACACGTATTGAGCGCGACAGCATGGGCGAACTGCAGGTGCCGGTGGACGCTCTCTACGGCGCGCAAACCCAGCGCGCGGTGGATAACTTCCCGATTAGCGGCAAACCGATGCCGACGCAATTCATCCGCGCGCTGATCATCGCCAAAGCCGCCGCCGCCCGCGCCAACGTTGAACTCAACCAGATCAGCGCCGCCCAGGGCAAAGCCATCAGCGACGCCGCGCAAGGCTTGCTCGAAGGCGACTTCATGCCGCATTTCCCGGTGGACATCTTCCAGACCGGTTCCGGCACCAGTTCCAACATGAACGCCAACGAAGTGATCGCCACCCTGGCCAGCCGTCTGCTCGGCGAGCCGGTCAACGCCAACGATCACGTCAACTGCGGCCAGAGCAGCAACGACATCATCCCGACCACCATCCACGTCAGTGCTGCGCTGGCCCTGCACGAACAACTGCTGCCGGCGCTGCTGCACTTGGTGCAAGTGGTCGAGCAAAAAGCCACTCACGTACATCGCCACGTCAAAACCGGCCGCACGCATTTGATGGACGCGATGCCGGTGCGCATGAGCCAGGTGCTGAACGGTTGGGCGCAGCAGCTCAAGGCCAACATCAGTCATCTGCAGGATTTGCTGCCAAGCCTGCAATCCCTAGCGCAGGGTGGCACGGCGGTCGGCACCGGGATCAACGCTCATCCTGAATTCGCCGCGCGTTTCAGCCGCCAGTTGAGTCAATTGACCGACGTGGAATTCACCCCGGGCAAGGATCTGTTCGCGCTGATCGGCTCGCAGGACACCGCCGTCGCCGTCTCCGGCCAGCTCAAGGCCACTGCGGTGTCGCTGATGAAAATCGCCAATGACCTGCGCTGGATGAACTCAGGCCCGCTTGCCGGCCTCGGTGAAATCGAACTCGAAGCCCTGCAACCGGGCTCGTCGATCATGCCGGGCAAAGTCAATCCGGTGATCCCGGAAGCCACCGCCATGGTTGCCGCGCAGGTGATCGGCAACGACTCGGTGATCACCATTGCCGGTCAGTCGGGCAATTTCGAACTGAACGTGATGCTGCCGATCATCGCGCAGAATCTGCTGAGCAGCATCGAGCTGCTGGCCAATTCCAGCCGCTTGCTCGGCGACAAAGCCATCGCCAGCTTCAAGGTGAACGAGTCGCGCCTTAAAGAAGCGTTGTCGCGCAACCCGATTCTGGTGACCGCGCTCAACCCGATCATCGGTTACCAGAAAGCCGCCGAAATCGCCAAGCAGGCCTACAAGGAAGGCCGTGCAGTGATCGACGTCGCCCTGGAACACACCGACCTGTCGCGCAGCCAACTGGAAGAGTTGCTCAACCCCGAGAAACTCACCGCCGGCGGCGTGTAAACCCCGCAACCGCTTTGGAGGCTCACCATGGAGCACTGGAAACGCACGATCGAAAGGGCCAATCGCTGCTTCATGCTCGGCGAACTGATCGACGCCCGTGAGGCTTACCTGCAAGCCCTGGCCCTGGCGCAAGTGTTGTTCGAACGCTGGGCGGATGCCGACGAAGCGGTGGCGGCTTGCGTCATCTCCCACCACAACCTGGCCGATCTGCACTTGCGCCTGAATCAGCCGGAGGAGAGCGCCGAATACCTCTGCGCCATCCATCAACGCTTGTTGCAGACCATGCAGGACGAACGTCAGCGCCTGGCCTTGCGTGAAGCGGCGCTGCGCCAGAGCAGCAAGACTTACGTCGAGCTGTTGAATTTCATCAGCGAGCACGGTGAATACCCGCGCACCCAACGCCTGCTGCATCCGGATACCGGCAATGCGCGCCGCGCACCTGCCCCCCATCACCATGGAGTCCATTGAAATGGCTTTTACCTTGCCTGCCTTGCCTTACGCCTACGACGCGCTCGAACCGCACATCGATGCGCAGACTATGGAGATCCACTACACCAAGCATCACCAGACCTACATCAACAATCTCAACGCCGCCGTAGAAGGCACTGAATACGCCGAATGGCCGGTAGAAAAACTGGTCGCCAGCGTCAAGGATCTACCGGAAAAACTCCGTGCGGCAGTGATCAATCAGGGCGGCGGTCACGCCAATCACTCGCTGTTCTGGGAAGTGATGGTGCCAAGCGGCGGCGGCAAACCGGACGGCGCGCTGGCCAAGGCCATCGATGAGCAATTGGGCGGTCTCGACAGCTTCAAGGAAGCCTTCACCAAAGCCGCACTGACCCGTTTCGGCAGTGGCTGGGCCTGGCTGAGCGTGACCCCGGAGAAAAAACTGCTGGTGGAAAGCAGCGGCAACCAGGACAGCCCCTTGATGAACGGCAACACGCCGATTCTCGGCCTCGATGTCTGGGAGCACGCCTACTACCTGCGGTATCAGAACCGTCGGCCGGAATACATCAACGCCTTTTATAACGTGATCAATTGGCCTGAAGTCGCTGCGCGTTATCAGGCTGCGCTGGTTTAAGTCTTCTATAAAAACAATCCAAGGCTGACTATGGGCACTGAAACACTGGCGATCGGAAGTGGGCGTATGTTTCGTTACGCAGTGGGATCGCTGTTGCTGTTGGCGGGCATGACTTTGCTGGTCGCCCACGGACTGGAATGGCTGAATCTGGAACCGAGGCTGTTGCGCGCGTTGCAGGGCGGTGCGATCTGCGCCCTCGGCACGGCGCTCGGGGCTGTGCCAGTGCTGGTGATCCGGCGGATGCCGCAGGCACTCAGTGATACCTTGCTGGGTTTTGGTGCCGGGGTGATGCTGGCGGCGACGGCGTTTTCGCTGATCGTGCCGGGCATTGCTGCCGCCGAAAGCCTCGGACTGACACCGTGGGGCGCCAGCGGCCTGATCTGCTTCGGCATCATGCTGGGTGCGTTCGGGCTGTATCTGGTCGATCGCAAGGTTTCCGGCGCGTCCCCGGAAATGCTCGTCGGCACCGTCGAGCATCCGGTGATTCCACCACGGATCTGGTTGTTCGTGTTCGCCATCATTGCCCATAACATCCCTGAAGGCATGGCCGTCGGCGTTTCTGCTGGCGGCGGCATGCCGGATGCGGACAGCCTGGCCATGGGTATCGCTTTGCAGGATGTCCCGGAAGGTCTGGTGATCGCGTTGGTGTTGGCCGGGGCGGGGATGTCGCGGGTCAGGGCGTTCCTGATCGGTGCGGCGTCAGGTCTGGTCGAACCGGTGTTTGCGTTGTTATGTGCGTGGCTGGTCAGTCTGGCGCAGGTGTTGTTGCCATTAGGACTAGCTCTGGCGGCGGGGGCGATGTTGCTGGTAGTGACCCATGAAGTGATTCCCGAGTCGCGACGCAATGGTCATGACAAACTGGCCAGTCTTGGCCTGTTGATCGGGTTTTGTCTGATGATGGTGATGGATACGGCGTTGGGTTGAAGCAGAGCAAAAGACCGCAGCCTGCGGCAGTTCCTGCTGGGAACGTTTTCCAATGCAGGAGCTGCCGCAGGCTGCGATCTTTTGACCTTGGCTGTCAGCCGCCTTCGTCGAAGTAGTTGTTGATCAACGCCACCAGCGCATCCAGCGCCTCCTGATCCTTTTCACCTTCGGTACTCAGATAGATCTTGGTGCCCTTGCCAGCCGCTAGCATCATCATCGCCATGATGCTTTTGCCATCGACCGTGTGGTCTTTATCGCGGCCCACTCTGATCGTGCAATCCGGATACTGCCCGGCCACCCCGACAAACTTGGCCGATGCGCGGGCATGCAGGCCCAGCTTGTTGATGATTTCGATTTCCAGAGCAGGCATCGCGGTGTGAATCCTTTAAGTGAGGTCGCGGTGGCGAACCTGGACGTTCTTCAGGGTTTTCTGCAGGGCCTGACCCAGACGTTCGGTCAGGTAGACGGAGCGGTGATGCCCGCCGGTGCAGCCAATGGCAATGGTGACGTAAGCGCGGTTGCTCGCGGCGAAGCGCGGCAGCCACTTGTGCAGGTAGGTGAAGATGTCCTGAAACATTTCTTCGACCTCCGGCTGTGCCGCCAGGTATTCAGCCACCGGCGCATCGAGACCCGATTGCGCGCGCAGTTCCGGCTTCCAGTACGGATTGGGCAGGCAGCGCACATCGAACACCAGATCCGCATCCACCGGCATGCCGCGCTTGAAGCCGAAGGACTCGACCAGAAATGCGGTCCCCGGCTCCGGCTGGTTCAGCAGACGCAGCTTGATGGAGTCGCGCAATTGGTACAGGTTCAGATTGGTGGTGTTGATCTTCAGGTCCGCGAGGTCGGCGATCGGGCCGAGCAGGGCGGTTTCATCCTGGATCGCCTCGGCCAGTGAGCGGTTGGCGTTGCTCAGCGGGTGACGACGGCGGGTTTCGGAGAAACGCTTGAGCAGGGTTTCTTCGTCGGCGTCCAGATACAGGACGTCGCACTGGATGTGTTTGGCCCGGACATCTTCAAGCAGTTCTGGAAAGCGTGTCAGGTGGCTCGGCAGGTTGCGCGCATCGATGGACACGGCTACCAGCGGCTGCGCCAGTTCCGTGTGAATCAGCGCGCGTTCGGCCAGTTCCGGCAGCAAGCCTGCAGGCAGGTTGTCGATGCAGTAATAGCCGTTGTCCTCAAGGACATCCAGAGCCGTACTTTTACCCGAGCCGGAACGGCCACTGACGATGATCAAGCGCATGATTAGTGCCCGTTCTGCTCGTCCAGGACAACCTGATACAACGCTTCATTGCTTGGAGCGCTGCGCAGTTTTTCACGCACTTCCTTGCGATCGAGCATGCTGGCGATCTGGCGCAGCAGCTCCAGGTGCGCATCGGTGGCAGCCTCCGGGACCAGCAAAACAAACAGCAGGTCAACCGGTGCGCCGTCAATGGCGTCGAAATCAATCGGAGCATCAAGGTGCATCAGCGCACTGATCGGTGCTGTGCAACCCTTGAGGCGGCAGTGAGGAATGGCGATGCCGTTGCCAAAACCGGTGGAGCCGAGTTTTTCACGGGCAATCAACGCCTCGAAGACATCTTGCATCTCCAGATCCGCCACTTCGCGGGCGATCAGGTTGGCAATTTGTTCGAGGGCTTTCTTTTTACTGCCGCCCGGCACGTTCACAAGGGAACGGCCGGGGGTCAGGATACTTTCAAGTCGGATCATGGAATGGGGGGTTATCGACCGGTCGCGCCCTGGAGGAGGCTCTGGGTCTTTTCCTTATGCTTTTTGAGTTGACGATCCAGCTTGTCGGTCAGTAGGTCAATGGCGGCATACATGTCGTCATGCTCGGCATTGGCAACCACTTCTCCGCCGGGAATATGCAAGGTGGCTTCGATTTTCTGCTTCAGCTTTTCGACGCACATCGTGACTTGCACGTTGGTGATCTTGTCGAAATGGCGCTCTAATCGGTCGAGTTTTTCGTTGATGTAGGTGCGCAGAGGTTCGGTCACTTCCAGTTGGTGTCCACTGATGTTGACTTGCATACAGCTTCTCCTTCGTTGCCAGTGCATAAAGCGGCAGGCTGGATAGCCTGCCACTGGAACGCTGTAACGTGGCTTACATCAACCGCTTGCGTTCGCTCGAAGGCGCGATCCCGAGGGATTCGCGGTACTTGGCGACGGTGCGGCGAGCCACCTGAATGCCTTGTGCCTCCAGTAAACCAGCGATCTTGCTGTCACTCAACGGCTTTTTCTGATTTTCCGCGGCAACCAGTTTTTTGATGATCGCGCGGATCGCCGTGGACGAGCATTCGCCGCCTTCGGAGGTGCTGACGTGGCTGGAGAAAAAGTATTTCAGTTCATAAATACCGCGCGGGGTATGCATGAATTTCTGCGTTGTCACCCTGGAAATGGTCGATTCGTGCATGCCGACCGCTTCAGCGATGTCGTGCAGAACCAACGGCTTCATGGCCTCGTCGCCGTACTCCAGAAAGCCGCGCTGATGCTCGACGATCTGGGTGGCTACTTTCATCAGGGTTTCGTTGCGGCTCTGCAGGCTCTTGATGAACCAGCGGGCTTCCTGCAACTGATTGCGCATGAAGGTGTTGTCGGCGCTGGTGTCGGCACGGCGGACGAAACCGGCGTACTGGGCGTTGACGCGCAGACGCGGCACCGATTCCTGATTCAGCTCGACCAGCCAGCGCTCGTTGTCCTTGCGCACGATGACGTCAGGGACAACGTATTCGGCTTCAGTGGATTCGATTTGCGAGCCAGGGCGCGGATTGAGGCTTTGCACCAGTTCGATGACCTGGCGCAGCTCGTCTTCCTTGAGCTTCATGCGGCGCATCAACTGGCTGTAATCGCGGCTGCCGAGCAGGTCGATGTAATCGCTGACCAAACGTTTCGCTTCAGCCAGCCAAGGCGTCTTGGCGGGTAGCTGACGCAATTGAAGCAGCAGGCATTCACTAAGGTTGCGCGCGCCAATACCAGCGGGTTCGAATTGCTGAATGCGGTGCAGGACGGCTTCGATTTCATCGAGTTCGATGTCGAGTTCCGGATCGAACGCCTCGAGGATTTCTTCGAGGGTTTCGTCCAGGTAGCCCTGATTGTTGATGCAATCGATCAGGGTGACGGCGATCAGGCGATCGGTGTCGGACATCGGTGCCAGGTTCAGCTGCCACAACAGGTGGCTTTGCAGGCTCTCGCCGGCGGACGTGCGGGTGGTGAAGTCCCATTCGTCGTCATCGCTGCTGGGCAGGCTGCTGGCGCTGGTCTGATAGACGTCTTCCCAGGCGGTATCGACCGGCAGTTCGTTGGGGATACGCTCGCTCCAGTCGCCTTCCTCCAGGTTGTCCACCGTGGGCGCGGTTTCCTGATACGAGGGTTCCTGGATCTCGGTGTTGGGCTTCTGTTCGGCGTTGTCGGCCATGGGGTCGGAATTGTCGAAGTCTTCGCCTTCTTCCTGGCGTTCGAGCATCGGATTGGATTCCAGCGCCTCCTGGATTTCCTGTTGCAGATCCAGGGTCGACAATTGGAGCAGGCGGATGGCCTGTTGCAGCTGCGGTGTCATCGTCAGCTGCTGGCCCATTCTCAAGACTAGCGATGGTTTCATGGCAGGGGCTTAACACCTTATTCGCCGGCGCTATGCGCCATCCACTACAGGGCGCCGGGGCGCCAAACTTAAGCAAATTATATGCCTGAAACTGAAGTGTTTGCCTAGAGCGCTGTAACAATTAAAGCGTATTAATTCCTGCTTGAATCGATACAGCGCCCGGGCGGCGCACCGGGCACTGTTACGCTTACAAGCGGAACTCGTGGCCCAGATACACTTCCTTGACCAGATCGTTGGCCAGGATGGTTTCTGCATCGCCTTCGGCGATCAGTTGACCATCGTTGACGATGTAAGCGGTTTCGCAGATGTCCAGCGTCTCACGGACGTTGTGGTCGGTGATCAATACACCGATGCCCTTAGCCTTGAGGTGGTGGATGATCTGCTTGATGTCGCCGACCGAGATCGGATCGACACCGGCGAACGGTTCGTCGAGCAGGATGAATTTCGGTGCCGTTGCCAGCGCGCGAGCGATTTCCACCCGGCGACGTTCACCACCGGACAGGCTCATGCCAAGGTTGTCGCGGATGTGGCTGATGTGGAATTCCTGCAGCAGGCTTTCCAGCTCCTTGCGACGGCCGGCCTTGTCGAGCTCCTGACGGGTCTCGAGGATGGCCATGATGTTGTCGGCCACCGACAGTTTGCGGAAGATCGACGCTTCTTGCGGCAGATAGCCGATACCGGCCTTGGCGCGACCGTGCATCGGCTGGTGGCTGACGTCCAGATCGTCGATCAGCACGCGACCCTGATCGGCCTGTACCAGGCCGACGATCATGTAGAAACACGTGGTCTTGCCGGCACCGTTCGGGCCGAGAAGGCCGACGATCTGGCCGCTGTCGATCGACAGGCTGACGTCACGCACGACCTGGCGGCTTTTATAGGCCTTGGCCAGGTGCTGAGCTTTCAGAGTTGCCATTACTGGGTTTTCTCGTCGGTTTTCTTCTTCGGCTGGATCACCATGTCGATGCGCGGACGCGTTTCGGTGACCTTGCTGCCGGTAGCGCGACCAGCGCTGGCCAGTTTCTTCACGGTGTCGTAGACGATTTTCTCGCCCTGAGTGACGTTGCCGTCTTTGTCGACGACCTTGGCCTTGTCGATCAGCACGACGCGGTTTTGCTGGGCATGGTATTGAATCGTCACGCCGTAGCCTTGAACCGGTTTGGTGTCGCCCTGGGTTTGCAGCTGCTCGAAATAAGCCAGGTTGCCCACGGAGGTCACTACGTCGATATCTCCATTCGGCGCGCGAGTCATGGTGACGGTGTTGCCTTTAACGATCATCGAACCTTGGGTGATGATCACATCACCTTTATAGGTGGCGATGCCGTTCTTGTCGTCCAGTTGGGCGTCGTCGGCCTGAATGCGGATAGGTTGCTGCTGATCGTTCGGCAGAGCCCAGGCGCTCACGCTTCCCAGTGCTGCGCCCAGACTGAGCAAAATAGGGAGGGTTTTAACGAGCCTCATACTGTCCTCTTACGTTCGATAGCAGGTGTATCCTGCTTTCCTTCAGGTACGCTTTCATTCCAACGCCAGTCGATACACCGCCAGCGCCGTCGATTCTAACGGGTTGCTCGGTCTGCGCATATTCCTGCTGCGGGAACACGGTCATGCGAGTGGACGTGATCAGGATGTCACGCTTCTTTTCATCGGTGCGCGCAACGCGTACCGAGTCGATCAATTCGACTTCGGTGCCGCCTGAGTTCACTTCACCGCGCTCACTGGTCACGTGCCACGGAAATTCTGTTCCGCGATACATGTTCAGGTCGGGTTTGGTCACGAGCGTGACGTCGGTTGCCTTCACGTGCTCGGCTTTTTCGGACGTCATCTCATACTGCACCTTGCCATCCGGCAGGTATTGCAGGGTATGCGTGTTGGTTGCATACCAGTCGATAGGCGTTTCAACCGAGGTGACCGGTGGTTTGTCGAGAAAGCGTTCCGGGCTGATATTCCAATAGCCGACCGCTGCGAAAATCGCAGCGATGCAGCCGAACAGCAGGAAGTTACGAAATTTTTTGCTGAACATGGTTTGGCTCACAGGTACGCGGCGTTGGCCGCATCGAGGCGGCCCTGGGCGCGCAGGATCAATTCGCAGAATTCGCGGGCGGCGCCTTCGCCACCACGGGCGCGGGTAACGCCATGGGCGTGCTCGCGGACGAAATCGGCAGCGTTGGCCACTGCCATGCCCAAGCCTACCCGGCGGATCACCGGCAGGTCAGGCAGGTCGTCACCGAGGTAGGCGACTTCTTCATAGCTTAGGCCCAGTTGCGCAAGCAGGCCGTCGAGCACGACCAGTTTGTCTTCACGGCCCTGAAACAGGTGGGGAATCCCCAGGTTTTTCGCTCGACGTTCAACGACGGGTGTCTTGCGACCGCTGATGATAGCGGTCTGCACGCCGGCGTTCATCAGCATTTTGATGCCTTGGCCATCGAGGGTATTGAAGGTCTTGAACTCGCTGCCGTCTTCAAGGAAGTACAGGCGACCGTCGGTGAGGACGCCGTCGACGTCGAAAACCGCCAGTTTGATCGCTTTGCCGCGTTGCAGCAGATCGTTGCTCATTACATGACTCCTGCGCGTAGCAGATCGGAGAGGTTGAAGGCGCCGACCGGGCGATCTTCCTCGTCTACGACTACCAATGCGTTGATTCGGTGATCTTCCATGATTTTCAGGGCTTCGGCGGCCAGCATTTCCGGGCGGGCAGTCTTGCCGTGGGCCGTCATTACCTGGTCGATGGTGGCGCTGCGAATGTCGATGCTGCGATCCAGCGTGCGGCGCAAGTCGCCGTCGGTGAAGATCCCGGCGAGTTTACCGTCGGTTTCAAGGATGACGGTCATGCCCAGACCTTTACGGGTCATTTCCATCAGTGCGTCCTTGAGCAGCGTGCCGCGTTGGACTTGCGGCAACTCTTGTCCGGCGTGCATGACGTTTTCCACTTTCAGCAGCAGGCGACGGCCGAGGGCGCCACCCGGGTGCGAGAAAGCGAAATCTTCGGCGGTGAAGCCGCGTGCTTCCAGCAGTGCCACGGCCAGCGCATCGCCCATGACCAGTGCTGCGGTCGTCGACGAGGTCGGTGCCAGGTTCAGCGGGCAGGCTTCATGCTCGACATGAACATTGAGATTGACCTCGGCAGCCTTGGCCAGCGGCGATTGCGGGTTGCCGGTGACGCTGATCAGCTGGATGCCCAGACGTTTGATCAACGGCAGCAGGGTTACGATTTCATTGGTCGAGCCGGAGTTCGACAGGGCCAGAATCACATCGTCACGAGTGATCATGCCCATGTCGCCATGACTGGCTTCGGCCGGGTGGACAAAAAAGGCCGGGGTGCCGGTGCTGGCCAGGGTGGCTGCAATCTTGTTGCCGATGTGCCCGGACTTGCCCATGCCAACCACGACTACACGGCCTTTACTGGCCAGAATCATCTCGCAAGCGCGTACGAAATCGGCGTCGATATGGGGCAACAAGCCTTGTACGGCTTCCACTTCGAGTTGGATGGTGCGTTGTGCCGATTGAATCAGGTCGCTGGATTGGCTCATGTCAGAAATCGTATAGCCCGATGAAAAGGCGGCGATTATAGCGGTTATGTTGCAAAGCCTCACGCAAGTTCGTCGTGCTTTGTCATTACTCGTTACCAAAACCCGGGAAAAGAGCCTGCGCACCTGTCATATCGCCGAACACAGGCTGGTACAAGCCTTGGGCGCGTAGCCTTTGCAGTGATATAGTTCGCCGCCAGTTCGGCCTGCCCGGGATGTACGTACTTTTTAAGTAAAGACAGGCGTCCGAGTGAGAGGCTGCATCGCAAGGAGTTTAGATGAGTGCCGATAACGCCTACGCGGTCGAGCTGAAGGGAGTCTCCTTCAAGCGCGGTGCGCGCAGCATTTTCAATAACGTCGATATTCGCATCCCGCGCGGCAAGGTCACCGGCATCATGGGACCTTCCGGGTGTGGCAAGACCACGCTGCTGCGATTGATGGGGGCACAACTGCGCCCTGCCAGCGGCGAAGTCTGGGTCAACGGCCAGAACCTGCCTGCGCTTTCGCGCAGCGATCTGTTCGATGCGCGAAAGCACATGGGTGTGCTGTTTCAAAGCGGCGCACTGTTCACCGATCTCGATGTTTTCGAGAACGTGGCTTTCCCCCTGCGTGTTCATACCGATTTGCCGGAAGAAATGATCCGCGACATCGTCCTGCTCAAATTGCAGGCGGTCGGTCTGCGCGGTGCCATCGAGTTGATGCCGGACGAACTGTCCGGTGGCATGAAGCGCCGCGTCGCACTGGCGCGAGCGATTGCGCTCGATCCGCAGATCCTCATGTATGACGAACCGTTCGTCGGGCAGGACCCTATCGCCATGGGCGTGCTGGTCCGCCTGATCCGCCTGCTCAACGATGCACTGGGGATCACCAGTATCGTGGTGTCCCACGATCTGGCCGAAACCGCGAGCATTGCCGACTACATCTATGTCGTCGGTGATGGTCAGGTGCTGGGGCAGGGTACGCCGGACGAGTTGATGAACTCGGACGAGCCGCGTATCCGTCAGTTCATGACCGGCGATCCCGATGGCCCGGTGCCGTACCATTTTCCAGCGACGGATTACCGCGCAGATCTTCTGGGGAAGCGCTGATGCGCAGAATTTCATTAATAGAACGCGTACGCCGGTTCGGCGAGGCGGCGATCGATGCCGTCGCGGTGTTCGGTCGTGCGACGCTGTTTCTGTTTCACGCATTGTTGGGGCGCGGTGGCATCAGTGGTGGCTTCGGCTTGCTGGTCAAGCAACTGCATTCGGTCGGCGTAATGTCGCTGGTGATCATTGTTGTTTCCGGGATCTTCATCGGCATGGTGCTGGCGCTGCAGGGTTTCAGCATTCTGTCGAGTTACGGTTCGGAGCAGGCGGTGGGGCAGATGGTTGCGCTGACCCTGCTGCGTGAACTCGGCCCGGTGGTGACGGCGCTGTTGTTCGCCGGTCGTGCCGGTTCGGCACTGACCGCCGAGATCGGCAACATGAAGTCCACCGAACAGCTGTCCAGCCTGGAAATGATCGGTGTCGATCCGCTCAAGTACATCATTGCCCCGCGGCTGTGGGCCGGCTTCATTTCCCTGCCAGTGCTGGCGATGATTTTCAGCGTGGTAGGCATCTGGGGTGGCTCGTGGGTGGCTGTCGACTGGCTGGGTGTGTATGAAGGCTCTTATTGGGCGAACATGCAGAACAGCGTGAATTTCACCAGTGATGTGCTCAATGGCGTGATCAAAAGTATTGTTTTCGCCTTTGTAGTGACCTGGATTGCCGTATTCCAAGGCTATGACTGTGAGCCCACTTCCGAGGGCATCAGTCGTGCTACCACCAAGACCGTGGTGTTTGCCTCGCTGGCAGTGCTCGGCCTGGACTTTATTCTGACCGCTTTGATGTTTGGAGATTTCTGATGCAAAACCGCACCCTGGAAATCGGTGTCGGCCTGTTCCTGCTGGCAGGGATCCTGGCTTTGTTGCTGCTTGCTTTGCGGGTCAGTGGTCTGTCTCCGACGTCGACCACTGACACGTATAAACTTTATGCCTACTTTGACAATATCGCCGGTTTGACGGTCAGAGCCAAAGTGACCATGGCCGGTGTGACCATCGGCAAGGTCACGGCGATCGATCTGGATCGCGACAGCTTCACCGGTCGGGTCACCCTGCAAGTGGATAAAAAGGTCGACAACCTGCCGACCGACTCCACAGCGTCTATCCTGACCGCTGGTCTGCTGGGCGAGAAGTACATCGGTATCAGCGTCGGCGGGGAAGACAAACCGTTGAAGGATGGTGGAACCATCCATGACACGCAGTCGTCACTGGTACTGGAAGACCTGATCGGTAAATTCCTGCTCAATACCGTTAGCAAAGACGCCAAATGAGGAGCTTTTGAATGATTTCTACCTTGCGACGTGGCCTGTTGGTGTTGCTCGCGGCATTGCCACTGATGGCTAACGCTGCGCCTGGGCAATCCGCGCATGAACTGGTGCAGGACACGACCACCCGGTTGCTGGCCGACCTGGCTGCCAACAAAGAGAAATACAAGCAGGATCCGACGGATTTCTACGCGGCGCTCAACAGTATCGTCGGGCCAGTGGTGGACGCCGAAGGCATTTCCAAGAGCATCATGACGGTCAAGTACTCGCGCAAGGCCACGCCGGCGCAGATGAAGACCTTCGAAGAAAACTTCAAGAAAGGCCTGTTCCAGTTCTACGGCAACGCTTTGCTTGAGTACAACAACCAGGGCATCACCGTTGACCCTGCCAAGGACGAATCGGGCGATCGCACCAGCGTCAACATGACCGTCAAGGGCAGCAGCGGTGCAATCTATCCTGTGCAGTACACGTTGGAGAAAATCGACGGCGAGTGGAAACTGCGCAACGTGATCATCAACGGCATCAACATCGGCAAACTGTTCCGTGACCAGTTCGCCGACGCAATGCAGCGCAATGGCAACGATCTGGACAAGACCATCAATGGTTGGGCCGGTGAAGTGGCCAAGGCCAAAGAAGCCACCGAAAAGAACCCCGCGAAATGAATGAGGCCGCAGTTCGTATGAGTGATGTCGACGAGCTACTGCTCAGCGGAGTGCTGGACTATCGCACCGGCGCTGACCTGCGCAAGCAAGGCCAGGCGCTGATCAAGTCCAGCAAGGCCTCTTCGCTGGTGATCGATTGTTCGGCGGTGAAGAAGTCCAGCAGCGTCGGTTTATCGTTGCTGCTGTGCTTCATGCGCGATGCGAATGCGGCCGGCAAGGCTGTCAGCATCCGTGCGATGCCCGAAGACATGCGCGAAATTGCTCAGGTCAGTGAACTGACCGAACTGTTGGCGCACCCCTGAACCCACATCTATAAAGAAGCCCCCCGTCAGAGTCCTGCCATGCGGGGTTCGCAGGCGCGGGGCTTTTTTGTATGATGTCCGACCCGTGCGCACAGGGCGCCGATTGAGGTTGAGCATGCAGGCCGTAGAAGTGAAGAGCTTCCTTGAAGGAAAGCTGCCCGGAACGTTGGTAGAAGTTGAGGGCGAAGGCTGCAATTTCCAGCTGAACGTGATTAGCGATGAACTGGCGGCGTTGAGCCCGGTGAAGCGTCAGCAGCAGGTCTATGCCCATTTGAACCCATGGATCACCGATGGCAGCATCCATGCGGTCACTATGAAATTTTTCAGCAGCGCGGCCTGGGCCGAGCGCACCTGAGCCTAAGGGCGTCGAGATTCTTATGGATAAATTGATTATTACCGGTGGCGCTCGTCTTGATGGCGAGATCCGCATTTCCGGCGCAAAAAACTCCGCCCTGCCGATCCTGGCCGCCACCCTGCTGTGCGATGGCCCGGTGACCGTTGGCAACCTGCCGCACCTGCACGACATCACCACCATGATCGAGCTGTTCGGTCGCATGGGCATCGAGCCGGTGATCGACGAAAAACTCAGCGTCGAAATCGACCCGCGCACCATCAAGACTCTGATCGCCCCGTACGAACTGGTGAAAACCATGCGTGCGTCGATCCTGGTACTGGGCCCGATGGTTGCCCGTTTCGGTGAAGCCGAAGTCGCACTGCCTGGCGGTTGCGCCATCGGTTCGCGTCCGGTCGACCTGCACATCCGTGGCCTCGAAGCCATGGGCGCGGTGATCGACGTCGAAGGCGGCTACATCAAGGCCAAGGCGCCTGAAGGTGGCCTGCGCGGTGCACACTTCTTCTTCGATACCGTCAGTGTGACCGGTACCGAGAACATCATGATGGCCGCTGCTCTGGCCAAGGGCCGCAGCGTGTTGCAGAACGCCGCCCGTGAACCAGAAGTGGTTGACCTGGCGAACTTCCTCAACGCCATGGGCGCCAAGGTGTCCGGCGCTGGTACTGACACCATCACTATTGATGGCGTTGAGCGTCTGGGTTCGGCTTTCTATAAGGTCATGCCTGACCGTATCGAAACCGGCACCTACCTCGTTGCCGCTGCAGTGACCGGCGGTCGCGTCAAGGTCAAGGACACTGATCCGACCATCCTCGAAGCCGTTCTGGAAAAACTCCGTGAAGCCGGCGCAGAAATCACCTGCGGTGAAGACTGGATCGAGCTGAACATGCACGGCAAGCGTCCGAAAGCCGTCAACGTGCGCACCGCGCCGTACCCGGCGTTCCCGACTGACATGCAAGCGCAGTTCATCTCGCTCAACGCCATTGCCGAAGGCACCGGTGCCGTGATCGAGACGATCTTCGAAAACCGTTTCATGCACGTGTACGAACTGCACCGCATGGGCGCAAAGATCCAGGTTGAAGGCAACACCGCTATCGTCACCGGTACTGAAGTTCTGAAAGGCGCGCCAGTGATGGCGACCGACCTGCGTGCTTCGGCCAGCTTGGTAATCTCGGCACTGGTTGCCGAAGGCGATACTTTGATCGACCGCATCTACCACATCGACCGTGGTTACGAGTGCATCGAAGAAAAACTGCAGATGCTGGGCGCCAAGATCCGTCGCGTTCCGGGCTGATTGCTGCATTGGGACACAGGGACGTGTCCACTGATTTTAAGAGTCGAGCCGGTTTCCGGCTCGATGTGTGTCCGGCGCCGATTGCGACCGGACATGAGTACCTTGATAAGGACTGACGTTTCCCATGTTGACCATCGCACTGTCCAAGGGCCGCATCCTTGACGACACCCTGCCGCTTCTTGCCGAAGCGGGCATCGTGCCGACCGAGAATCCGGACAAGAGCCGCAAGCTGATCATTCCCACGACCCAGGACGACGTTCGTCTGCTGATCGTGCGCGCCACCGATGTGCCGACCTATGTCGAGCATGGCGCGGCCGACCTTGGCGTTGCCGGCAAAGACGTGTTGATGGAATACACCGGCCAGGGCCTCTACGAGCCACTGGATCTGCAGATCGCCCAGTGCAAGCTGATGACCGCCGGCAAGATCGGCGCGCCGGAGCCAAAAGGCCGTCTGCGCGTGGCGACCAAATTCGTCAATGTGGCCAAGCGTTACTACGCCGAGCAGGGCCGTCAGGTCGACATCATCAAGCTGTACGGCTCGATGGAGCTGGCGCCACTGATCGGTCTCGCTGACAAGATCATCGACGTGGTCGACACCGGCAACACCCTGCGCGCCAACGGCTTGGAACCTCAGGAACTGATCGCCACGATCAGCTCGCGCCTGGTGGTCAACAAGGCTTCGATGAAAATGCAACACGCCCGAATCCAGGCGTTGATCGATACCCTGCGCAACGCAGTGGAATCGCGACACCGCGGCTGATTCACCTGCGCGACGTTAAGTCGCGCCCGTCTATCCGCCTCATAGCCAGAATCTCAGGTGCCCAAGCGGAAACGACTGCTAAGTTAGGGCGCCTGAGTTTTTGCCATTCCTATGAGGCTCTCGCTATGACCGCACCGACTGCAATTCGCCGACTCAACGCTGCTGACCCGGATTTCGCGCATCATCTGGATCATCTGCTGAGCTGGGAAAGTGTGTCTGACGACTCGGTCAATCAGCGCGTGCTGGACATCATCAAGGCTGTGCGCGAACGCGGTGACGCGGCGCTGGTCGAGTTCACCCAGAAGTTCGATGGCCTTGAAGTCGCTTCGATGGCTGACCTGATCCTGCCGCGTGAGCGTCTGGAACTGGCTTTGACCCGCATCACCGTGCCCCAGCGCGAAGCCCTGGAAAAAGCCGCGGCCCGTGTGCGCAGCTATCACGAAAAACAGAAGCAGGATTCCTGGAGCTACACCGAAGCTGACGGCACCGTGCTGGGCCAGAAGGTCACGCCGCTGGATCGCGCAGGCCTGTATGTGCCGGGTGGCAAGGCGTCGTACCCGTCGTCGGTGCTGATGAACGCGATTCCGGCCAAGGTCGCCGGCGTGACCGAAGTGGTCATGGTCGTACCGACCCCGCGCGGTGAAATCAATGAGCTGGTGCTGGCGGCCGCATGCATCGCTGGCGTCGACCGGGTGTTCACCATCGGTGGTGCGCAAGCCGTTGCTGCGTTGGCCTATGGCACAGAAAGCGTGCCGCAGGTCGACAAGGTTGTTGGCCCGGGCAACATCTATGTCGCCACTGCCAAGCGCCACGTGTTCGGTCAGGTCGGCATCGACATGATTGCCGGGCCTTCGGAAATCCTCGTGGTGTGCGATGGCCAGACCGATCCGGACTGGATCGCCATGGACTTGTTCTCGCAAGCCGAGCACGACGAAGACGCCCAGGCGATTCTGGTCAGCCCGGATGCCGAGTTCCTCGACAAGGTCGCCGCCAGCATCAACAAACTGCTGCCGACCATGGACCGCGCGACCATCATCGAAACCTCGATCAATGGCCGTGGTGCATTGATTCACGTGAAGGACATGGCCCAAGCCATCGAAGTCGCCAACCGCATCGCACCGGAGCACTTGGAGCTTTCGGTCGCTGACCCGCAAGCCTGGCTGCCGCAGATCCGCCACGCCGGTGCGATCTTCATGGGCCGTCACACCTCCGAAGCCCTGGGCGATTACTGTGCAGGCCCGAACCACGTGCTCCCGACCTCGGGCACCGCGCGGTTCTCCTCGCCGCTGGGCGTGTACGACTTCCAGAAGCGTTCGTCGATCATCTTTTGCTCCGAGGCCGGTGCTTCCGAGCTGGGTAAAACGGCGTCGGTATTGGCCCGTGGCGAGTCGCTGAGCGCCCACGCGCGCAGCGCTGAATACCGCATCAAAGACGAAGACTTTCTACAAGGGCAGGGGAACTGAGCGATGAGTAAATTCTGGAGCCCGTTCGTCAAGGATCTGGTGCCGTACGTACCGGGCGAACAACCGAAGCTGACTAAACTGGTCAAGCTCAACACCAACGAAAATCCGTACGGCCCATCGCCAAAAGCCTTGGCGGCGATGCAGGTCGAACTCAACGACAACCTGCGTCTGTACCCGGACCCGAACAGTGATCTGCTGAAAACTGCTGTCGCCCAGTATTACGGCGTGCAGAGCAATCAGGTGTTCCTTGGCAACGGTTCGGACGAAGTGCTCGCGCACATTTTCCACGGATTGCTGCAACACGATAAGCCGCTGTTGTTCCCGGACATCAGTTACAGCTTCTATCCGGTTTACTGCGGTCTGTATGGCATCGAGTTTGATGCTGTGCCGCTGGACGCGCAGTTCCAGATCGATCCGGCGGACTATGCCAAACCGAATGGCGGAATCATTTTCCCGAATCCGAATGCGCCAACCGGTTGCCTGCTCGCGCTGGATGCGGTCGAGCAGATCCTCAAGGCCAGCCCGGATTCGGTAGTGGTTGTGGATGAGGCGTACATCGACTTCGGCGGCGAGACGGCGATCAGTCTGGTGGACCATTATCCGAACCTGCTGGTGACGCAGACCCTGTCCAAGTCGCGTTCGCTGGCTGGTTTGCGCGTTGGTTTTGCGGTCGGCCATCCCGATCTCATCGAGGCGCTGGAGCGGATCAAGAACAGCTTCAACTCCTATCCGTTGGATCGTCTGGCGATTGTCGGGGCGGCAGCGGCGTTTGAAGATCGTGAGCACTTCGACAAGACCTGCCGTCTGGTCATCGAGAGCCGAGAGTGGGTGATTGCGCAGTTGCAGGCCAAGGGTTTTGAAGTGCTGCCGTCGGCGGCTAACTTCATTTTTGCCCGGCATCCGCAGCATGATGCGGCGGGGCTGGCGGCCAAGCTGCGTGAGCAGGGCGTGATTGTGCGGCACTTCAAGCAGGAGCGGATTGCGCAGTTCCTGCGGATTTCGATTGGCACGCCGGAGCAGAATCAGGCGTTGATCGATGGGCTTGGCGACCTCTAAAGGCAAGAGCCCCTCACCCTAACCCTCTCCCAGAGGGAGAGGGGACTGATTGGGGGATGCTCCCGAGTTGCACCGACCTGAACTTGCTTTCCCGAATCCATAATCGACTCGGTCTTTCAGTGCAGTGGTCTAATTTCCCCGGACACCCCGATAGGTGGAAAATACATCTATCGAGGAGTTATTCATGACTAAAAAACGCAGGGCATTCGACGACAGCTTCAAGCTGCAAGTCGTGAAGATGATCAA